>JALORL010000004.1 GCA_025458915.1 Hydrogenophaga sp. | reverse complement strand
TTCGCGCGACACCGGCTTGATCCCGATGCCCGAGGTGTTCGGGAAACGGATCTTGGTAACACCCATCTCTTCGGTCAGGAACTTGATGAGCTTCTTGGCCTTGTCGGACTCGGCTTCGTACTCGATGCCGGCGTAGATGTCTTCCGAGTTCTCGCGGAAGATCACCATGTTGGTTTTTTCAGGCTCCTTCAGCGGCGACGGCACGCCCTTGAAGTACTGCACCGGGCGCAGACAAACGTAAAGGTCCAGCTCCTGGCGCAGCGCGACGTTCAGCGAACGGATGCCACCGCCGACCGGCGTGGTCAAGGGGCCCTTGATGGACACCACATACTCCTTGAGCGCCGCCAGGGTTTCTTCGGGCAGCCAGACATCAGGACCGTAGACGGTGGTCGACTTCTCGCCGGCGTACACCTCCATCCAGTGGATCTTGCGCTTGCCGTTGTAGGCCTTGGCCACGGCCGCGTCCACCACCTTGAGCATCACCGGCGTGATGTCGAAGCCTGTGCCGTCACCCTCGATGTAGGGGATGATGGGCTCGTCGGGCACATTGAGCGACATGTCGGCATTGACGGTGATCTTCTGGCCTGCGGCGGGCACTTTGATGTGCTGGTACATGGAATCGGGTCTCCGGTAAGAGCTGGGAAATCGGTACGGCCGACGGGCGTTGTGCCCGCCTCAACTGAAACATCATTTCACATGATGCGCGCACGCATTTTATCCCCACAGACTGTGCACAGACTGACAACGGCGCATCCCGGGCTGCCCGTACCCGGACGGCATGCCCGGGATGACGGTGGAGCTGCGTTGCCACTGCTATTCTCCCGGAGCACAACGCTTGACGAGACCCCTCCCTGGTGACACCGAACATGATTTCCCGACGCCACTCCACCATCCGCCTCCTGGTGCTAGCGCTGGCATGGCCGGCCGTATCGGCCGCACAGGAGCCCCAACTCGACCTGCCGCGCGCACGCCTGTCGGCAGGAATGCACCAGATCGACGCCCAGGTGGCAAGAACGCCAGCGCAGCGACAGATCGGCTTGATGCACCGCAAGGAGATGCCGCAGCACGAAGGCATGCTGTTCGTGTTCGAACAGGCTGCGGTGCAGTGCTTCTGGATGAAGAATACTTTGATCCCGCTCACTGCGGCCTTTGTTGCGGACGACGGGACCATCGTCAATCTGGCCGACATGCAGCCCCTGTCAGAAGCAAGTCACTGCTCCGAACGGCCCGTGCGCTACGTGCTCGAAATGAACCAGGGCTGGTTTGAAAGACGCCGCCTGTCGGCGGGCTTCAAGCTCGGTGGAGAAGTGTTCAAGGCCCGTTGAATCGCCGGCGCTGAGCCGCCAGCGGGATCGGGCAGGCGAAAAAAAAGCGGTCTTGCGACCGCTTTTTTCACTGCTCGAGGGTTCAGGCGAAGTTGGCTTCGGCAAACGACCAGTTCACCAGCTTGTCGAGGAAGGTCTCGACGAACTTGGGACGGGCGTTGCGGTAATCGATGTAGTAAGCGTGCTCCCACACGTCGACTGTGAGCAGGGCTTTGTCGGCGGTGGTCAGCGGGGTGCCGGCAGCGCCAGTGTTCACAATATCCACGCTGCCGTCGGCCTTCTTGACCAACCAAGTCCAGCCCGAGCCGAAGTTGCCCACGGCGCTCTTCACGAAGGCCTCTTTGAACGCAGCGTAGCTGCCCCACTTGGCCTGGATGGCTGCAGCCAGTGCACCGGAGGGCTCACCACCGCCGTTGGGCTTCATGCAGTTCCAGAAAAATGTGTGGTTCCAGATCTGGGCAGCGTTGTTGTAGATGCCGCCGCTGGACTTCTTGATGATGGATTCGAGGTCGAGGCTTTCGAACTCGGTGCCCTTTTGCAGGTTGTTCAGATTCACCACGTAGGCGTTGTGGTGCTTGCCGTGGTGGAACTCCAGCGTTTCGCGGCTGTAGTGCGGCGCCAGATCGTCCAGGCCGTAGGGCAGTGCAGGCAAGGTGTGTTCCATGGGGTTCCTCGTGTGTAGGTGTGTTGGTGTGTTGGGACCAAGAGACGGCACACCGATCGACGGCTTCACCGTTCTTGCGGAGCCATTGTAGGCAACCCTGTTTGCGGCACCGCCAGCAGGGTCTTAAGTGCGGTTGACGGTCAGATCCACGGTCCCGTCGGCCAGGTGCGCCGTGATCCTCTGTCCAGCGTGGGTCTGTGCCGCTCGCACGATGGTCTGATCGTTCGCATCGCTGAGGTACGCAAAGCCGCGGTCGAGAACATTCCGTGGATCGAGCATGGACAAGACAGTCTCACTGGCCCGAAGCTGTCGTGCATGCATCTCGAGCACCCTGGCCACGCCCTTGGGCAAAGCATCGGCCAGTGCACGGGTCTGGTTGCGTGCGGCCTGCAGGAATGCCTTCCGGGAGGTCTGCATGCGATGGTCCAGCGTGGTGAGTGCCTGCGCACCCTGATGCAGGCGCAGCGAGGGCCGACCCATGCGCTGGGCCAAATAATCCAGCCGCTGGGTACGGCGGTCCACACTGCCAATCACCAGATCGGCCAGCCGCTCATGCAAATAGTCCAGTTCGGCGAGCCCCTGGTCACGAGGTGGAGCGCAGATCTCTGCCGCGGCCGTGGGCGTGGGAGCGCGCAGGTCGGCTGCGAAATCGGCCAGGGTGAAGTCGGTCTCGTGCCCCACGCCACACACCAGCGGCATGGGAGCCAAGGCAACGGCTCGAACCACCTGCGGATCGTTGAACGCCCAGAGATCCTCCAGCGAACCGCCGCCCCGCACCAGAAGCAGCACCTCGCCCTGCCCAGTGCGTTTGAATCGCGTGTAGGCGGCCTCCAGCGCCAGGCAGATTTCCTGCGGAGCCTGCAGTCCCTGGACCGAAGCAGGATGGATGGTGACATCGACATGCGGTGCGCGGCGCCGCAGCGCGGTGGCCACATCGCGCAGGGCCGCAGCACCCAGCGACGTGACGACCGCGACGCTGGCCGGGTGTCGAGGAAGTGGCCGCTTTCTATCCGGGTCAAACAGACCCTCAGACTCCAGCTGCGCCTTGATCCGCAAGAACTGTTCAAACAGGCTGCCCTGGCCCAAAGGCTGCAGGCGCTCCACGATGAGCTGCAAATCCCCGCGTGGGCCGTAGACATCGAGCTTTCCGCTGGCCTCCACACGTTGCCCGTCGCGGGGCTGAAAGTCCAGTTGGTCGGCAGAGCGGCGAAACATCGCACAGCGAACTTGACCAGCGTCGTCCTTCAAGGAAAAGTAACAATGGCCGCTGGCTGCCCGTGAAAACCCCGAAAGCTCTCCCTGAACCGCCACCGGATTGAACCGCGCCGACAGAAAGTCCGCCACGGCTCGCACCAGCGCCCCGACCGCCCACACTTTTCCCATGGCGCCTGCCTCCGGCGATTCAAGACCTTTGTTCATGCGGGCTCCAAGGCGAAACCTGTCCACAAAGCACGTCCCCGCTTGAATGGCACCAGAGTCCACCACACTGCGTAAGGCTCGCATCACAAGCAATTGATTCGCAAGGAAATTTCATGGGTGGATGGCGCTTGTTCTGATTGCAGGCGCCCTGCAGGAAGTCTGTAGGCGCCGCGGTCGCCAGTTTGTACACAAAGTTATCCACAAAGGGAGGCTTCGACTGGCGGCCTTGCCGGCGCACCGAAGTCAAGGAATCCTCCTTGATCGGTAAGCCATAATCCTGCGAACCAACCACCGCCAGATGCTGGCGAACGACTGGAGCCACGATTTGTTTTCGATCATACAAGCCGCTGGATGGCCCATTTGGCCTCTGATTGCCTGTTCCGTCATCGGTCTGGCGCTCGTCATCGAGCGGTTTGTCAGCCTGAAGACCGACAAGATCGTTCCACCGAAGCTGCTGGATGAAGCCATCATGGTGTCCAGCAACAGCATCCCTGGCCCTGACGTTGTGGCCCAACTGGAACAGAACTCGGTGCTCGGTGAGGTGCTCGCCACCGGGTTCCGCACGCTCAACAGCAACCCCCGCGTCAGCGAAAGCGATCTGCGTTCCAGCCTCGAAGGCGCGGGCAGGCAGGCGGCCGCCAAGCTGCAGCGCTACCTGGGGGCGCTGGCCACCATCGCTTCGGCGGCGCCACTCATCGGCCTGCTCGGTACCGTAATCGGCATGATCGAGATCTTTGCGTCGCAAGGGGGTGTCGGTGGCATGGGAACCGCTGCCGGCGGTGGCGACCCCACCCGCCTGGCGCACGGCATCTCGATTGCCCTCTACAACACAGCGTTCGGCCTCATGGTGGCGATTCCTGCGCTCATTTTCTGGCGGTATTTCCGCGCCAGGGTGGACGCCTACCTGCTGGTGATGGAGGTGTCAGCCGAGCGCTTCGTGCGGCATCTCTTGAGAGTTCGCAAATGAACTTCCAGCCTTCCGGTCGGGATGAGCCGGAGATCAACCTCATCCCGTTCATCGACATCCTGCTGGTGGTGCTCATTTTTTTGATGCTCACCACCACCTACAGCAAGTTCACGGAACTGCAGGTGAACCTGCCCACGGCAGACGCGCAGAACCTGAAGGACAAGCCCAAGGAAATCATCGTGTCCATCAGCAACGATGGTCGCTATGCAGTCGACCGGAACCTGCTCGCCGACAGTGGCGTGGAGTCCATTGCACGCGCTCTGCGGGCCGCGGCCCAGACCGGACCCGATGCAGTCGTCGTCATCAGCGCCGATGCGGCCGCTACTCACCAGTCCGTGATCAACGTAATGGACGCAGCCCGACGCGCCAACCTGGTCCAGATCACCTTTGCCACTCAGCAAACGCCCGGGGGTCAAGCTGCTGCCGGGCGCCCCTGAGCGGCTGCAGGCCCTTCGGCTGAATCCGTGAGTGCGGCCAAAGCCCGGATCGAAGCGCGCTGGCTGGCGCTGGCGCAGCGCCGGGGCACAGGGGCACGGTTGCTGCTCCCACTGGCGGGCCTGTATGGCCTGGTGACCGGTGTTCGCCGGTGGCTGTACCGCACCAAGCGCCTGCCCTCGCATCGGCTGCCGGTGCCCGTGGTGGTGGTAGGCAATGTGGTGGTGGGCGGTGCCGGCAAGACGCCAACCACCATTGCCCTGGTGCGGCACCTCAGGTCTGCAGGGTGGACGCCCGGTGTGGTCTCCCGTGGACATGGCCGAAGGACTTCGGCCCCGCTGGAAGTGCTGTCGGGTACGGCAGCCGCCGATTGTGGCGACGAGCCCAAGCTCATCCACCAGACAACTGGCGTGCCGGTATTTGTTTCGAGCGACCGGATACAGGCTGGCCGCTGCCTGCTGGCGGCCCATCCCGAAACCGATGTGATTGTTTGCGACGACGGGTTGCAGCACCTGGCCATGCAACGCGATCTGTCGATCGTGGTGTTCGACGATCGCGGGATGGGCAACGGCTGGTTGCTGCCGGCCGGCCTGCTGCGCGAACCCTGGCCACCCCATGCCACACCGTCCGGACCACCTCCGCTGGTGCTGAGGCAGTTTCGCGTGGGGCATGTGCCTTCCAGGGTGCCAACTCCGCCAGAGACCGAGGTGTTTGACGCGCGACGGACGCTGGCCGGCGTGGCCATCAACCTGGAAGGCCGCCGCGTGCCGCTGTCGGACCTGCAAGGCAGGACCCTGGTGGGTCTGGCCGGGATCGCCCGCCCCGATGTCTTTTTCGGCATGGTGCGCAGCGAAGGACTCGCATTGGTGAAGGAGATCAGCCTGCCCGATCACGCCCCGCCAGCCGACTATCTGCCTCATCTGCAGCACGATGCCCAGGCGTTCATATGCACGGAAAAAGATGCAGTGAAACTCATGGGGCTGCACCACCCGGCCGCAGCCAGGATCTGGTCCGTGGGACTGGAGCTCGCGGTGGACGACGCGTTCTTCGCGACAGTCGATGCCAGATTGCCTGGTCCACCAAAGCGCCCGTGACCGGCCGGGTCGGCAGCGGTCACACTATCATGCGTGCCATGGACAACAAACTGCTTGAATTGCTGGTGTGCCCGGTGACCAAGGGGCCTCTGGTGTACGACCGGGAGAAGCAGGAACTGCTCTCCCGCAGCGCCCGACTGGCCTACCCGATTCGCGACGGCATTCCGGTCATGCTGGAGCATCTGGCCAGACCCCTGAGCGAGGAAGAAGCGGCAAGGCCCCCCGCCAAGATGCCCGCGCCATGACGTCTGGTGGGAAACGACCGTCGGGGTTCACCGTGGTGATCCCTGCGAGACTGGCTTCGACCCGGTTGCCGGAGAAGATTCTGGCTGACCTTGAAGGCGTTCCCATGGTGGTCCGCGTTGCACGGCAAGGCATGCTCAGCAAGGCTGACCACTGCGTGGTGGCTGCGGACGATGAACGCATCGTGGACGCCTGTCAGACCCATGGCGTGCACGCCATCCTCACCCGGAAGGACCACGCCTCTGGCAGCGACCGGTTGGCAGAAGCCTGTGAGCATCTCGGTTTGCACGATCAGGACGTGGTGGTGAATGTGCAGGGTGACGAACCCCTGATGCGCCCCGAACTGATCAATGCCGTGGCCCAGGAGCTGCTGGACCGGCCAGACTGTGTCATGAGCACCGCAGCGCACGCCATCCGCGATCCGGAAGAGTTTGCCAACCCCAATGTGGTGAAGGCCGTGCTGGATCGCCGAGGCGACGCGCTGTACTTCAGCCGTGCGCCGATCCCCTTCTGGCGCGATGGCGCCGCCCGGCCGGGCGCAGTTGGCTCTCCCAGTCAGACACTCCTGTGCCAACCGGCGCCTCTGCGGCACATCGGCATCTACGCCTACCGCGCAGGCTTCCTGCGCATGTTCCCGAAGCTGGAGCCCGCGCCACTGGAGCACATCGAGGCGCTGGAGCAACTCCGGGTGCTCTGGCACGGGCATCGCATTGCGGTGCACGTCACTGTCGAAGCGCCAGGCCCCGGGGTGGACACCGCGGCCGACCTGGAGAAGGTCAGGAACCTCCTGCGGCGTTGAAGCTCGCCCACTGGTCCGGCCTCCCCGGGATCGCCGGATCTGTAAGCCAGCGGCGAGGATGCGCATGCTATCCTCGATTGACAACCGTGCGGTCCAAGCCGCCGGGATGGCTGACCGAGACAAGCGCCATCCCTCTCTAGTTCAGAAAAGGAAACCGATGAGACTGATCCTGTTGGGTGCTCCAGGCGCCGGAAAGGGAACGCAAGCCACGTTCATTTGCCAAAAGTACGGCATCCCGCAAATTTCCACCGGCGACATGCTGCGCGCCGCCGTGAAAGCCGGTACCCCTTTGGGGGTGCAAGCCAAGTCGGTCATGGACGCAGGCGGCCTGGTGAGTGATGACCTCATCATCAACCTGGTCAAGGAACGCATTGCGCAGCCCGACTGCGCCAAGGGTTTCCTGTTTGACGGTTTCCCACGCACCATCCCCCAGGCCGACGCCATGAAGGCGGCTGGCGTCAAACTGGACTACGTGCTTGAGATCGATGTGCCTTTCGACGCCATCATCACCCGCATGAGCGGGCGGCGTTCGCACCCTGCCTCGGGGCGCACCTACCACGTGGTATTCAACCCACCCAAGGCGGAAGGCATCGACGATGTCACCGGCGAACCCCTCATCCAGCGCGAGGACGACAAGGAAGAGACCGTGAAGAAGCGGCTGGACGTGTACAACGCCCAGACGCGCCCCCTGGTGGACTACTACCGCCAGTGGGCCAGCACGGACCCCGCATCTGCTCCGAAATACCGCGCCATCAGCGGCATGGGCAATGTGGAGGACATCACCGCGCGGGCATTTGAAGCGCTCGGTCAGTAACCCGGGCTCGATCCGAACGATGCGTACGGGCCGGCACTACCGGCCTTTGTTGTCTCCGGGGCTGGTCCGCGTTGATCAGGCGGGACTGCTGCGCAGGCCGTAGGTGTTGCCGTTCAGGAACACGTACTCGGCCCGGACAATCGCAGCACCAGCCTCATCCTTGAAGGTGAATCCCACGAGGGAAAGGTCGCTGCCGGGTGCAATTTCCGGCATCTGCCACTGGTTGATGCGAAACAGGGGCGCCAGCTCGACTTCCCAGCGCCGATCCTTCCGCGTGGGCAATACGGTCTTGGCCAGCAGCGCGGCACCATCCACGGCGGCGGATTGCGCCGGAACGGACCGGGCCGCCAGATCGGCAGGCAATGCCAACCGCTCGGGGAGTTCCAGGATCAACTCCACATGGGGATTGCGCCAACGGACCTCGACGGCCTTTCCTTCAAGGTAGACCGGACGATTCTGATCGAAACTGCTCCAGCCGTGGTGCGCCCAGGCGGTACCGCCAACCGCCGACAGGCCAGTCACCACACCGGTGTTCAAAAACGTTCTTCTCTGCATGGGTTGCTCCTATACCAGTTCACACATAACCAATCCAGCGCCCGCAAGCCAACACGAGTAGCCAGATCAGCGTTGAAAAGAGCATCTGGACCTTGGCCCAGGTGTCCAGCCGCTGCAGGGACCGCCGACCGTGAAACCACGCCGCATTGCACCCGGCCAGCATGAGCAGCAGCATCTTGGCTGTGAACACCCGATTGGCCAACAGTTCCATGGGCTGCGTGGCGAACATGAGCAGACCCGACAGTGCTGCCAGGGAAAAACCCGCGACGGCAATCAACAGGCTCAGGCGCGCAAGCACCGGCAGATCGAGCTCACGGGCAATACCGAACACCCGCAACTCCAGCAACACGAGGTTTCCCACCAAAAGGGCCAGCCCCAGAATGTGGACGACCTCCAGCATGGGGTAGGCCCACGGATGGGCGCCGAGTGCAGCAAACAACTCAGGCCTCCAGCAGGTCGAGCGCAAGCGCCAGCCGGGCCTTGACCGGGCTAAGCCCATTGGTGTCCGGCCAGTTGCCAGGACTGGCAAGAACCCGCCCCAAGGGGCAGCGGGTTCCCCTCAGAACCGACACGCCCTGCGCACGGGCGTCCTGCAAGGCCAATTCAAGAGCCTGGTGCAGACTGCCATTGCCGGTTGCCGCCACCACGATGCCGCGCAACCGGGGCACTCCCAGCCCGGCCGCCCCGTTGAGCAGGCAACGCACGGTGTCCCCGGTTGCACCTGCATGGCTGAACACAAGTTCCACCCGAGGCAGTTCGGTAGCGCCCAGGAAGCGTTGCACCAGAGAGCGCCCGCGTGCAGATTCCACGACACCGCCCTCCAGCAGCGGTTCCGGCCAATCGCGGAAGCGGCGAAACTGTCCATGTTCAACCACGCCGATCATTCCAGCCTCTCCAGAGTCGAAGGCATCGGTGGCGTAGGGGTGCACCTTGGTCACATCTACCGCGCCGTGTACCTTGCTGGCGCACAGCACAAGGACCCCCTTGGCGCCATGCGTTCTGGCCAGCAATACCGCATCGCTCAGATTCTGGGGTCCGTCAGGCGCCAGCGCCGTGGCCGGACGCATGGCACAAGTGAGCACCACCGGTTTGGCGGGCCGCAGCAGCGCGTGCAGCAGATAGGCCGTTTCTTCCAGTGTGTCGGTTCCGTGCGTTATGACCACGCCTTGCACATCATCGCGATCCAGATGGTGGAGGAGCCGGGCCACCAAAAGCTGCCAGACCGAAAGACCCATGTCCTTGCTGTCAATCTGCGCCACCTGTTCGACCTCCAGCGGCGCCGTGTCGAGCCCAGGGATACCCGCTACAAGATCGGCCGCACTCACCTGCCCGGCCACATAGCCGCTCAGATCGTCCCGCCGAGCCGCCTTCCCCGCAATCGTGCCGCCGGTGCCCAGAACCACCACACGCCCCTGATGCACTGCGGGTTTTGTGTCTTCGCTCACTTGCCAATTCCCAAAAACTGATGAAAAATACAGTTACTGGATATGAAAACAGTATTCCCTATCCGTACCGCTGCTTCAGCCTGCCAATCAAGGACAGCCCATGGAATCTCCGAACTTTCCGCCCAAGCTCACCGCTCGCCAGCAGCAAATCCTTGAGTTGATCCAGTCGGCCATTGCCCGTACCGGAGCCCCCCCCACACGGGCCGAAATCGCGCAGGAGCTCGGTTTCAAATCCGCCAATGCTGCGGAGGAGCATCTGCAGGCTCTGGCACGAAAGGGCGTCATCGAACTGCTCAGCGGCACATCCAGGGGCATTCGCCTGCGCAGCGAAGACCTCCAGAGCATCAACGCGGCTCGTGGCAAGCAACTCAGCCTGCCACTCCCCGGCTTTGCACAGCTCATGCTGCCCTTGATCGGGCGCGTGGCAGCTGGCTCCCCGATTCTCGCCCAGGAGCACGTCGATCAGACCTACCAGGTGGAACGCAGCCTCTTCCAGCGCACCCCCGACTACCTGTTGCGTGTACGCGGCATGTCAATGCGCGACGTGGGAATCATGGACGGAGATCTTCTGGCGGTTCAGGCCACACGGGAAGCCAAGAACGGACAAATCGTCGTTGCTCGCCTGGGCGATGACGTCACCGTCAAGCGCTTCATGCGCAGGAACAACACGATCGAGCTTCTGGCCGAGAACCCGGAGTTTCAATCCATCGTGGTCGAACCCGGCGAGCCCTTCGAAATCGAGGGCCTTGCCGTCGGATTGATCCGCAACAGCTTTCAACTCTGACGCTGCTGCGTCGCCGCCAGTGCAGGTGGCGGGCGGTTGGTCGGGAAGTCCCATGGGCTTCCGGGCACATCCCTGCGCTGGCGATCCTTGGTCAATCCTGCCTGTGTTCAACCCCTTCTGGAGTTTCACATGGGAATCCGCTTCAAGTCCAGTTCGTGGCGTGCGCCACTGCGGCTGATTGACAGCCTGCTTGCGCCGCATCAACCCAGCAATGCCATTGCACTTGCAGGTCGCGAGCCTTTTCGCCTGGTCGAGGCGTTTGCCCGCGCGGGCTGGCTCAAGGGCGCACCCGCCGCGCCATTGCATTCCACCTCCATGGCGCACGGCAGCACGTCCAGCATCCAACCGTGCAGTGTTCGGGTTGTGCGCTCGGGGAGCACCGGTACCAGTCAGAAGAGGGACATGCGTCTTGTCATCTCGGGACGGATTGGCGATGTCTGCGCCGAACTGGACCGGCTGGCTGCGCAGGAACAGGCCGCTTTTGTTCGGCGACTCTGAGCCCTGTCTGGGCGGCCAAGCACTGTATTGCACATTGCCACGCAACGCTCCCGCGCTTGGCGGCGCAATGCCGTTTTGAGGGCAAAACACGCGGGGAGGGCACAATAGTGGCATGAACATTGTGATTCTTGACGACTATCAGGACGCCGTTCGAAAACTCCAGTGCGCAGAGAAGCTTGAGCCCTACCCTGCCAAGGTGTTCACCAACACCGTCAAGGGCGTTGGACAGCTGTCTGTGCGGCTGCGCGATGCCGACGTTCTGGTGCTCATTCGGGAACGGACCCACATCACCCGGCAATTGATCGAAAAGCTGCCTCGGCTCAAGCTGATCGTTCAAACAGGGCGTGTGGGCGGGCATGTCGACGTGGCAGCCTGTACCGAGCGCGGTATAGCGGTGGCCGAGGGCGTGGGTTCACCGTATTCCACGGCGGAACTGAGCTGGGCGCTGATCATGGCATCCATGCGCCGCATCCCGCAGTACGTGTCCAATCTCAAGCATGGCGCCTGGCAACAGTCGGGGCTGAAGTCGTCGGCGATGCCATCCAATTTCGGTCTGGGCATGGTGCTGCGCGGTAAGACCTTGGGCATCTGGAGCTACGGGAAGATCGGCCAGATCGTGGCTCAGTATGGCCGCGCATTCGGGATGCGTGTCATCGTCTGGGGCAGCGAGACTTCCAGGGCACGGGCGGCCTCGGACGGTTTTGACGTAGCCATCAGCAAAGACAGCTTTTTTGAAACCGCGGATGTCCTGTCGCTTCACCTGCGGCTGAGCGATACCAGTGCCGGCTGTGTCACGCTGGAGGACCTGGCACGGATGAAACCCACGTCTCTGCTGGTCAACACCTCGCGTGCAGAACTCATCGAGCCTGAGGCATTGCTGACTGCCTTGAACCGGGGAAGGCCGGGCATGGCGGCAGTGGATGTGTTCGAGTCCGAGCCCATCCTCCAGGGGCATGCTCTGCTGCGGCTGGAAAACTGCATATGCACACCCCACATTGGCTACGTGGAGCTGGACAGCTACGAGATGTATTTTTCTTCGGCGTTCGACAACGTGGTGAATTTCATCAAAGGTACACCCACCAACATCGTGAACCCTGGAGCACTTCAGGTCAGGCGCTGACGCACGCCGGGCCTCGCCCGAACATCAGGCTTGGCCCGCCTGCCAGGCAGGTGCCAGCGAGTTCAGCGGCTACCGCCGTTGTTGCGGCCGGTGATGTCGTCCGGAGGCGTGAAGTCGAGCAGGTCGAAGTCGATGAGACCGGAAGCGCCGCGGCTCGATCGGCTATCGTCCCTGCGCGGCTGCGCTGTGGGCTCCACTGGCGCGCTCACCTCAGGCAGTGAGGCCTCGAAACTCGCAAATGCGTCCAGTTCAACCAGATCGATATCCAGACCCAGATTCGTGGAAGCAGGTGGCGATGCCTCCATCGGCACCGTGTTGCGCCCATTCAGGCCGCTTTGGTCGTTGAGCGGATCATGCTCCTCGGCCACCGGGCCAGCCGCCTTGAGCGGTTGCACCTTGGTGTGGCGAAAGCTGGACTGCGGGGTTTCCACCTCCCGTTTGACCAGGTCCTTCGCAATGGCATGCAACAGCAGCAGTTCCCGATACGCTTCCAGATCGAATACCTCGCCTTCGCCGGAGCCCGCGTCTCGAAATATGGATTGTTCGATCACGTCAAGCACCCGCGGTTCTGGCCACAACGCCTGGATCCGGGTGAAGGCGGTTTCATAAGACTCGAGCCCCCGGCTCTGGTCCGAATACTGTTCGAATGGCGGCGCACCGGCGTTGAACAGCTCATTGAACTCGGTGCGCAGACGCTCGTATTCCTCGCGCTGGTTCTGGCGGTGATACAGCTTGAACAGGTCAAGGTAGGCCAGAGGACTGGGTTCGAAGCTTTCGGCAAGGTGGTTCAGCAGCACCTGAATGGCCTGATCGACCTCCCCCAGGGAAACGAAGAAGTCGGCCTGTTGCTGAACGTCGAAAAGCTCCTCGGTGGCGACCGACCGTGAACCGCCGATGGCACTGGGGGAAAACTCCTTGCGATCCTTCGCCGGCACTTCAAGGTCAGGTTTGCTGTGGGCTCCAGCAGCGCGGTTTTTGGTACCGCCAGCGTCCAGCGGCTCACCGTAGCCTGAGTCCACGTCCAGGTCGAAGTCGAGA
This sequence comes from Hydrogenophaga sp., assembly GCA_025458915.1. Lineage (GTDB taxonomy): Bacteria > Pseudomonadota > Gammaproteobacteria > Burkholderiales > Burkholderiaceae_C > Hydrogenophaga. Next base: position 52,248 of record JALORL010000004.1, on the reverse strand, counting down.
TCAGAGGTGTCTGTCCGCTTGCTCAACGCCTCTACCGGGCTGGGCTCTGCCGCCGCCATTTCCGCCTTGGATCCTTCCGACCACCACGCCTTGGCCGCTTCACTGCTCGCGGCGACTTGCCTCCGCCACAGCCAGACCAGACCAGCCACAGCGACCAGCAGCAAACCCGCCAGCAGGAACACCAGCCAGTTGAGATAGCGCGCACGATCTGCGGCAGCACTGAGTTCGGCCAGACGACCGGTGTTCTTCGCTTCTTCGGATCGGAGCCCCTGGATCTCGGCCTCCAACACCGTCAATTTCTGCGCGTCGCGCAGGATGTCCTCGGGCGAAGCATTCAGCGCTTGCCAGAGGGAGCGCGCCGCCGCGCGGGTTTCTTCTGAGTCAGTTGGCTGGCTCAGCATGCTATCCGAGAGCCGCAGCGTCGGACTTCTCTCAATGGTGAGGTCGATGTCCACTGGATCCAGTTGCAGGCGAGGGGCAGGTGCGGTCGCCACCGCTGCCGGCCGGCGAACCACGCTGCGGGGAGTCGAGGGAGGGACCGGAGCAGCCGCTGGGCGGTTCGGGTCGGGTTGCACCCGAAGACGGGCTGTTGGTGCGCCACTGTTGTCTGGCGCGCGAGCAACCGGCACGGTCGCGCCAGCCACAGCGCCGGAGCCGGCGGGTGCCACAGGCAGCTCGGCAGCAGGGAGCGGAGCACGTGCGGGCGGCGCTTCTGTCCTGGGTTCGTCGGTCGCAGGATCGGCCAGGAAAACGTACTGGCGGGCGAAAGGAGCCGTGCAGCCAGCGCGCAGATTTACATACACAAAGGGTTCATTCACTGCCCGGCTGGATTGGACGCGGACAGACAGTTCCGCATCGGGCGTCGAGCGCTGGGTGGTGACCACCACCGCCGAACCAGGCAACGGCGTGTCGCCGTAAATCACCTCGGCCGCCAGACACAGACTGTCGGCCGCTTCGTTGGGTCCGAGCAGAATCTGCATGCGAACGTCCAGCGGGCGGCCAATCACTGCCGCACCGCTTTGCCGTCCCAATGACGCTGCGGTGCTGCCCAACGCAGTTGATAGCAAAATACAACCCAACCAAAACTGGCGCACGACAGTTTTCCTTTTTCTTCGGTGAATCATTCTGTCATAGCTTTTCACCGGCATTCCTGAACGAATAACGCAATATGCAACCTATTTTCGAAACTGCGGGCATAGTTGGCACCGGCGCGATGGGCCGGGGAATAGCCCAGATGGCGGCCCAGGCTGGCAGCCGTGTTGTCTTGTTTGATGCCAACCCGGGCGCTGCAGAATCCGCCCGCGGCAACCTCCGGTCGACCTGGGAGAAGCTGGTCGAAAAGGGGAAGATGACGACCGAGTCCATGAACCACTGCGTGGAACGGCTGGCGGTGGCGCAACATCTTTCCGATCTGCAGGGCTGCACGCTGGTCGTGGAAGCCGTGGTGGAACGGCTGGACGTGAAGCAGACACTGTTCGCCGAGCTGGAGCGCATCGTGAACGAGGACACGGTGCTGGTGACCAACACATCGTCGCTGTCGGTCACTGCGATTGGTGCCGCGCTGAAGCGCCCCGAGCATTTTGCCGGTTACCACTTCTTCAACCCGGTTCCCCTCATGAAGCTGGTGGAAGTGGTGGCGGGCCTGAAGACCTCCCCCGCTGTTTGCAAGCGTCTCGCCGACTACACCCGGCAGTTCGGCCATACGCCGGTGGCAGCAAACGACACTCCGGGCTTCATCGTCAACCACGCGGGCCGCGGGTATGGCACGGAAGCTCTGCGGGTGGCCGGCGAGAAAGTGGCTGACTTCGCCACCATCGACCGTATCCTGAAAGACCAGATCGGGTTCCGGTTGGGTCCGTTCGAACTGATGGACCTGACCGCGCTCGACGTGTCGCATCCGGTGATGGAGTCCATCTACAAGCAGTACTACGAAGAACCGCGCTACCGCCCCAGCGTGATCACCGCCCAGCGGCTGGCCGGTGGCGTGGTGGGCAAGAAGGTGGGGCAAGGCTTTTATCGCTACAACGACGGCGTGGCCGAGGTGCCAGCCGAACCGCCCGTTCCGGTGGTCGCGAACGCACCCCCGGTATGGGTGTCGCCGAAGGCCGCGCGGCGGGCAGAGATCTACCAGTTGCTCAAGACTTTGGGCGCAAGCATTGAAACCGCTGCTGCACCCTCCGAATCGGCGTTGATTTTGGTGGCTCCGCTCGGTCTGGACGTGACCACGATTGCCGCGGTGGAACGGCTGGACGCCACCCGCACCTTGGGCATCGACATGATGCTGGAGGATGCTGCAACGCGCCGCCGTGTGCTGGCCACCAATCCGGCCACGCGGCCCGACATGCGCGATGCAGCGCACGCCCTGTTCGGCCGCGATGGCAAAGCCGTGAGCGTGGTGCGTGACAGCGGCGGCTTTGTCACGCAACGGGTCGTGGCCACCATCGTGAACATTGCGGCCGATATGTGCCAGCAGGGCGTGTGTACACCGGCCGACCTGGACGTGGCTGTCACGCTCGGGCTGGGCTACCCGATGGGCCCGCTCGCCCTGGGGGACCGTATCGGTCCCACGAATGTCCTGGAGATCCTGTTCAACCTGCAGACGGTGTACGGCGATCCGCGCTACCGCCCTTCCCCGTGGCTGCGGCGCCGCGGCGCGCTGGGCCTGAGCCTGATGCACGAAGAAGCCTGATTTCCTTCGCACCCGAGACGTTCATGACCGCCACCCTCAAGAGCCACAGCCACGGGCAGACCCTGGTTCTCACCATCAGCAACCCGGAGCACCGCAATGCACTGGGGCCGGAGATCTACGCCGCCGGCGTGGAAGCACTCAACGTGGCCGAAGGCAATGGCGACATCCGCAGCGTGCTGATCACCGGCGAAGGTGCGCACTTTTGCGCGGGCGGCAACCTGCAGCGCCTCATGGCCAACCGGCGGCAGCCTCCTGAGGTGCAAGCCCAGAGCGTCGAGGGGCTGCACAACTGGATCGAAACCATCCGGGCGTTTTCCAAGCCGGTGCTGGCCGCGGTCGAGGGATCGTGCGCAGGCGCCGGTTTCTCGCTGGCGCTGGCCTGCGACCTGATCGTGGCCGCGAACAACAGCGTGTTCGTGATGGCCTACAGCAACATTGCGCTGTCACCCGATGGCGGAGGTACCTGGAGCCTGATGCGCTCGATGCCGCGCGCCACAGCCATGCAGTTGCTGCTGGCGGGCGATCGAATCGATCCGCAGCGGCTGCAGGCACTGGGCGTGATCAACAGCGTGTGCCCACAGGGCGAAGCGCTGGGCGAAGCGCTGGCACTTGCCGAACGGCTCAACGCGCGTGCGCCCAATGCCCTGGCCAGCATCAAGGAGCTGGCCAACGACGCCACCACAACTGCCTTGCACGCCCAGCTGGCGGCGGAGCGGGACCATTTCGTGCGCAACCTGCACCACCCGAATGCCGGCGAAGGCATTGCCGCCTTCCTGGAAAAGCGCCCTGCGCAGTACCGCTGACCCGCGAAAAGACCCGAACGCAAACGCGCACTTCCAGACGCCAGCGGGACAAGGTCTGCGCATTTCCTGATGCGCTGACAGGGTCCCAGTGGCGACAATCCCCACACATTCAGTCACTCATAAGACAGCCGATGGACGAACCGATTCTGACAATGGAAGAACGCGAGGCGATCAACAGTGGTCGCTGGTTCAACAGCCTTTCCCCGTCCCTGCGACACGACATCCTGCGATGCGCCTACGTCAAGCGATTCAAGGACGGCGATCTGATCGTCGCCCGAGGCGATCCGCCCAGCGAGTGGTCGGCGGTGGCCAAGGGAGCGGTGCGGGTGAGCTCCACCTCCCTTTCGGGCAAGCAGATCACGCTGACCTATGTGGAGCCAGGCGTGTGGTTCGGCGATGTGGCGATGTTCGACGGCGACCAGCGCACGCACGATGCCTATGCGCATGGCCCCACCACGCTGCTGTGCGTGGCCCGCAACGATTTCCAGAAAATTCTCAGCACCCATGTGGAGTTGTACGAAGCGCTCATGCGGCTGCAGGCTCGGCGTATCCGAACACTCTTCGGCCTGGTGGAAGATCTCAACACCCTGCCCTTGCGCGCGCGGCTGGCCAAGCAACTGCTGCACCTGGTGCGCAGCTATGGTGTGCCCTGCCTGAGCGACGGCAACGAAATGCGCATCGGCCTGCAACTGGCGCAGGAAGAACTGGCGCAACTGCTGGGCGCTTCGCGCCAGCGCGTGAACCAGGAACTGAAGTCGATGGAGCGGGAGAACGCCATCCGCATCGAGCAGGGTGGTCTGGTGATCCGCAACCGCGAAATGCTGATGCGCATCGCCGAAGCCGAGTCCTGAAACCCCTGTGGCGCCTGGCGCCGTTGAACCCCGAGCGGTCACCCGAATGAGTGTCAACAAGAATTTTGTGGGCACGCGCCCGGTGTCCGAACAGCATGCCTTCGACGAAGCAGCCCTGACCGCTTGGTTGAAACAACACCTGCCCGGCTTCGAGGGGCCGCTGCAGGTGGAGATGTTCAAGGGCGGCCAGTCCAACCCCACCTACAAGCTCATCACGCCGGGGCAGGCCTACGTGATGCGCGCCAAGCCCGGGCCAGTGGCCAAGTTGCTGCCGTCGGCGCATGCCATCGAGCGCGAATTCAAGGTGATGAGCGCCCTGTGCGGTACCGGTGTGCCAGTGGCACAGATGCACGTGCTGTGCGAAGACGAGTCCGTGATCGGGCGCGCCTTCTACGTGATGGAGTGCGTGCAGGGCCGCGTGATGTGGGACCAGTCTTTGCCTGAACTGGCAAGAGAAGACCGGGCGGCCATCTACGACGAAATGAACCGGGTGATGGCGGCCTTGCACTCGGTGAAGCCCGATGCCGTTGGACTGGAGGGTTACGGCAAGCCCGGCAACTACTTCGAGCGCCAGATCGGCCGCTGGAGCAAGCAATATGTGGCGTCCATCACCCAGCCCATCCCGGAGATGGACCGGCTCATGGAATGGCTGCCGCAGAACATTCCGACGATGGCGCGGGACGAGAGCCTGGTGTCGGTTGTGCATGGCGACTACAGGCTGGACAACCTGATGTTCCACCCCACCGAGCCCCGCGTGCTAGCCGTGCTGGACTGGGAGCTTTCCACCCTGGGCCATCCGCTGGCCGACTTCAGCTACCACTGCATGACCTGGCACATTCCGCCCGGCACATTCCGCGGCATCGGTGGGCTGGATGTGGACGCGCTGGGCATTCCGCGCGAGGCCGACTACATCGCCCGCTACTGCGAACGCACCGGGTTCGCCACGCCCGAGCAGCTCAAGGCGGACTGGAACTTCTACCTGGCCTACAACATGTTCCGCCTCGCAGCCATCCTGCAAGGCATTGCCAAACGCGTTGAAACCGGCACCGCCTCCAGCGCGCAGGCCGTGACGTCGGCTGCCGGCGCCAAACCCCTGGCCGAGATGGCGTGGCGGTTTGCCAGCGCCGGCTGAAGCCCCACCCCATCCTCACGAAACACCCCACAGGAGAAACGATGAACTTCGATTACACCGACAAGGTCAAGGACATGCGCGAGCGCCTTCTGGCCTTCATGGACGAACACGTCTACCCGAACGAAGCCCGCTTCTTCGCCGAAATCGCCGCCAACCGTGCCAAGGGCAACGCGTGGATTCCGACCACGTTGATCGAAGAGCTCAAGCCCAAGGCACGGGCGGCCGGCCTGTGGAACCTGTTCCTGCCACGCAGCCCGCGCGCGCCGGAAGGGTTGTCGAACCTTGAATATGCGCCGCTGTGCGAAATCATGGGCAGGGTGCCGTTCGCAGCCGAGGTGTTCAACTGCTCGGCGCCCGACACCGGCAACATGGAAACCTTCGAGCGCTATGCCAGCGAAGAGCTCAAGGACCAATGGCTGGAGCCGTTGCTGCGGGGCGAAATCCGCTCGGCCTTCCTGATGACCGAGCCGGAGGTGGCTTCGAGCGATGCCACCAACATCCAGTGCCGCATCGAGCGCGATGGTGACGAGTACGTGATCAATGGCCGCAAGTGGTGGTCGTCCGGGGCGGGCGATCCGCGCTGCGCGGTCTACATCGTGATGGGCAAGAGCAACCCGGATGCGCCGCGCCACTCGCAGCAGTCGATGATCATCGTGCCGGCCAACAGCAAGGGCATCAAGGTGATCCGACCGCTGAGCGTTTTCGGCTACGACGATGCGCCCCACGGCCACATGGAGGTGGTGCTGGAGAACGTTCGCGTGCCAGTCGGCAACCTGCTGCTGGGCGAAGGCCGCGGCTTCGAGATTGCCCAGGGCCGCTTGGGCCCGGGCCGCATCCACCACTGCATGCGCTCCATCGGCGCGGCCGAACGCGCGCTGGAGCTGATGTGCAAACGCCTGAACAGCCGTGTAGCCTTCGGCAAGCCGGTGTCGGCCCAGAGTGTGTGGCACGAGCGCATTGCCGATGCGCGCTGCCGCATCGAGATGGCGCGCCTGCTCACCCTGAAGGCGGCCTACATGATGGACACCGTGGGCAACAAGGTGGCCAAGGCCGAGATCGCGATGATCAAGGTGGTGGCGCCGAACATGGCCTGCGATGTGATCGACATGGCCATCCAGGCCCATGGCGGTGGTGGCGTGAGCGACGATTTCCCGCTGGCCTATGCCTACGCCAACCAGCGCACGTTGCGGCTGGCCGACGGCCCGGACGAGGTGCACCGCCAGTCGATTGCCAAGCTGGAACTGGCCAAACACATGGTGGTCAAGACCGACGTGGACATGCCCGTGACCCGCGGCTGCTGATTCCTTGCCCCGCAGGCCCCGCCCGGTGTGGCAGGGTCAGCGCGGGGCGAGTACCTTGGCGACCTGCGCGCTGAAAAGGCCCAGGACGTCGAGCGCGTGCACGGCCACGTCGGCACTGACCGACCGGTCCATCTGCAGGCGCAGGTAGGTGCTCCCGCTGTCCAGGACGTACAGCATGGGAGCGCCTTCGGGCTGGTGAGCCGGCCACTGCATCAACTGCGTCACCAATGCCTCGTTCAGGCTTTCGCGGGCAACCTCGGCTGTGTCGGTCAGCACGGCGTACCGCGACCAGAAGCCGGCGGGTGGGCCTGTCCAGCCGGCGTCGCGGTACAGGGACAACCAGCGCACCTCCTCCGGTACCTGCCGTGCGCGCGTTTCCAGGGGATCGGTTACGTCCTCAAACAGCGCATTGGCCTGGGCTTCAAACGTGGACTTGAGCGCGCGGTTCATCAGAACCAGTCCTACCTCGGGTTGAACCGAAAGCTCGACACGGGCCTTGAGTTCGAACCCCCGGATGTAGTTGCGGGTGGAAGGCGCGCATTCGGCCCGAAACAGATGCCCGTTCCAAGCGCCAGCCAGTGAGAAACCACCTTCTTTGCGTCCCTGCAGATTCAGGCCTCGCGCATCCGCCCAGGCCTGCAACTGCGGCTGTGTGGCGGGTGGGGCCCGCCGCAGGTTCATGGCGTTCTTGATGCGGTCAAACATGCAATGTCGAATCCTCTTAAAGTCAAATTATCTGCAACCTCTGCCCGCAAGGGCTGCGACGCCATGATTGACCTTTACTCCTGGGCCACGCCCAACGGCCACAAAGTCCACATCATGCTGGAGGAATGCGGCTGGAGGCTTGGCCGCGACTGGCGGGTGCACCCGATCGACATTGGCCAAGGCGACCAGTTCCAGCCGGAGTTCCTCAAAATCAGTCCGAACAACAAGATCCCCGCCATGGTGGACTCCGACGGCCCGGACGGCAAACCGATCAGCCTGTTCGAGTCGGGCGCGATCTTGCTGTACCTGGCGGCCAAGTCGGGCAGGTTTCTGCCACGTTCGGACCGGCAGAAATTCGAGGTGCTGCAGTGGCTCATGTTCCAGATGGGCGGCGTGGGCCCGATGCTGGGGCAGGCGCACCACTTCCGCATCTACGCGCCAGAAAAGATCGACTATGCCGTCAACCGCTACACCAACGAGGCCAGGCGCCTGTACGGCGTCATGGACAAGCAGCTCGCAAAGCACCGCTTCATGGCGGGCAGCCAGTACACCATCGCCGACATCGCCATCTTCCCGTGGGTGCGAAGCTGGCAGAACCAGGGCATCGACTGGACAGACTATCCGCATGCCAAGGCCTGGTTCGACCGCATCGCGGCACGCCCCGCTGTGCAGCGCGGCGTTGCCGTTCTGGCCCACGCCCGCAAACCCCTGACCGACGCCAAGGCGCGCGAGACCCTGTTCGGCAGCACCCAGTACAAAAAAAATTGAACGGCCGATTCCACCCCGGAAATGCTGCAGTTCGCAGGGTACAATGCGTGGCTTAGTCGGAGCGTAGCGCAGCCTGGTAGCGCATCTGCTTTGGGAGCAGAGGGTCGCGAGTTCGAATCCCGCCGCTCCGACCATTGACCAGAACAAAAAGGCCCACAGCGTGGGCCTTTTTCATCGCGGTGCCCCGCGCACCAAACCCTGTCTGCCCGTAGCTCAACCGGATAGAGCAGCTGCCTTCTAAGCAGCAGGTCGGGGGTTCGAGTCCCTCCGGGCAGGCCAAACCCAGACCCTCCGGCAACTCTTTCCCGCAGACCCTGCCCCAGCGCACGCTGCTGTTCTTCAGCCTTCAAGACCCGCGGCCCGCAAAAACCGCGTGTTGTCCTCCGGCGATCCCACGGTAACGCGGAAGCATCCCTGCAACCCATGCAGCTTGTCCTGCCGGCGCACCAGGACGCCCTGGCCCAGCAGATCCGCATGCGCTTTTGCGGCGTCCGGAGTGCGCACCAGCAGGAAGTTGCCTTGCGACGGATAGACCTGCCAGAGCGGGTGGCGCACGAGCGCGTTGAAGAGGCGCTCGCGCTCCAGCACGGTCTGGCGCACACGTTCCACCATGTAGCTGCTGTGTTCCAGGGCAACGTGGGCGCACTCGGATTGCAGCAGGGATACGCCGAACGGCGGTGCCAGCTTGCGCAACTGCGAGGCCACGGCGGACGACGTGAGGGCATAGCCCAGACGCAAGCCCGCCAGGCCCCAGGCCTTGGAAAAGGTTCGCAGGAGGACCACGTTGGGATGTCGGCGCGCCAGGTCTTCGGCATTTGAGTCGGCGAACTGGTGGTAGGCCTCGTCCACCACCAGCAGCCAGCCAGCGCTCAGCTGGGCCAGCCGCTCGAGTTCGTCCAGTCCGCACACCGACCCGGTGGGGGCATGTGGTCGGGGCAGGTAGACCACCCCCTTGGGCGGCGCAGCAACGCCGCCTTCTTCGCCCTCGGCTGCGGGGACGGTGCCAGCCAACACAGCCGCCAGAGCCTCCACATCGATGGAATGCCTGTCGTTCAACGGCACTTCGGTGAGCGCGGCACCGAGCAACCGGGCATCCAGCGCGTACAGGGCGAAGTTGGGCTTGACGGTCACCACGCGCCCGCCAATGGCGCTGAGCTGGATCAGCAGGGCAATGAGTACGTTGCTGCCGGTGGTGACCACCACACCCGCAGGATCCCAGCCTTCGTGCCGGGCAATCGCTGCGCAAAGCCCTTCGGCGTTCAGGTCGGTGTAACGGTGCCAGGGCAACCGCTGGATGCGCTCCAGTGCAAGGGCCTTGAGCGCGGCCGGAAAATCGGCGCTGGCTTCGTTCTGGTCGAGTTTGACTGGCGCGGCAACCAGGTCGAACGGATAGTCCGGGCTGGTGCGAACGGCTGCGCGAATGGCCGTGGTGACCGAGCTGGGCGGTGAAGTGGATGGGCTCATGGGAGTGCGGGAAGTCTGCCCGGACTGACCGATCGCTGGCAGGCTGCCAGGCTGCTGCGGCTCAGCCGGTGGTGGTTTCGTCCGTGGCGGGTTCGGTCAGAGTCAGCAGGATGTCCGCGTACCAGGCACAGTTCAGCCCCAGGGACTCGTCCTGCGTTTCGTCGCGGTTGCCCATGTCCATGCGCGCGGAATGCACCCCGAGCAGCTTCCAGGGCAGCTCGCGCGTGGTTTCGCCGGGGGCCGGGTCGTGCATGACCACCGCAGCGCCGCTGGTTCCCCGGTGGGTGCGGGCATCGGTGAGGAAATAGCCGTGGCCCTGAAAGCGGATGCCGTAGGGGGATGCCACGACCGCGTGCCGCAACACCGGCAGGTGGTGCAACACATCGTGGAAACCCAGAGGAAAACCGACCACCAGCAGCGACTGGCCGGGCGGTACTCCGTCGAACGACGTCTGCAGGTGGGCCGGGGTGAACGCACGGATCACGGCGTTGGCAGGGAAGGCCGAACGCTGCAACTCGATGACGGCCACATCAATGTCGCCACCGCCGTCGCTGCCCTGCCGCCACACCGCAGCGCCGCTCACGTACAGCGGCACCGAGAAGCCGGTGGACAACGTGAGGTTGCGGGCATCGGTGTGCAATTCGATGACCAGTCGATCCGGAAAGTGCTGCGAGTTTTCGTCCACCACCACATGCCGGCTGGTCACGAGGAACAGGTGCTCGTCGCGCTCAAAGAAAAACCCGGTGGCGTTGGTCAGTGGCTGGTCTCCCAGAAAGGTGGAGACCTGGGGTGCGGCAAGGAACAACGGGTCCACCGGCGCCTGCAACTGGGCTGCGGCGGGCGCAACGGCGGCATTCTGGGCGGGAGCGGCAGCCGGGGTCGACGGGGTGGTGGATCGGTTCATCGCCCAAGTGTCGCACCGTGCGGTGGCATTGCGGCATCGCTGTTGCCGTGGAGCCGTGAACGACACAGAAAGCCAAGGGGAAAGCAAAGGGTTTCCCCTGACTGGATTGGCTGTTTTATGCACTATATTGCAGAAACTGTTGGCATCGCCAGCGTCGCACAAACAAGCAAACCAGAAGAACCCCTTGGCAGTGACAGATCCATAAGCCAGTGGTCAGCCCAATGCACTTTAGATCATGGAACGACAGGCGTCGCCTTTCGCGACATGTCAGAAGCGGGGACCGCCCAGGCTTGTGCAGGCACCAGGCATGGCTTCATGCACGCACCATTCATTTCAGGTTTAAACAATTCATTTCTGAAGTAGGGGTATTTCTGGATCGTCATTCCCGAACCACCCGTCTACATTGACCCGCACCCCGGCAACCCACCCACAGGAGAACCCCATGACCACCCGCCGACTCGTCCTCACCCGCAGCGCCGCCGTGATCGGAGCCGCATCCACCGGCTTGCTGCTGCCGCAGATCGTGCGCGCGCAGTCCGACAAGGTGCGCGTGGGCTTCATGCTTCCGTACACCGGCACCTTTGCGCAATTGGGAGTGGCGATTGAAAACGGCTTCCGCATGGCGCTCAACGAACAGGGCGGCAAGCTCGGCGGGCGTGAGATCGAGTTCTTCAAGGTCGACGACGAATCCAACCCGGCCAAGGGCATCGAAAACGCCACCCGCCTGGTGCAGCGTGACAAGGTGGACGTGCTGGTGGGCACCGTGCACTCGGGCGTGCAGATGGGCATCCACAAGGTGGCGCGCGACACCGGTGTACTGAACCTGATTCCCAATGCCGGCGTGCATGTCGCCACGCGCGGCCAGTGCGCTCCCAACGTGTTCCGCACCTCGTTCAGCAACTCCCAGCCCACGCTGGCGCTCGGCAAGGCCATGGTGGAGCGCGGGCACAAGAAGGCGGTGTGGATCACCTGGAACTATGCCGCGGGCGATGAAGCCTTCGAGGGTTTCGAGAAGAGCTACACCGAAGCCGGCGGCACCATCATCAAGAAGCTCGGCCTGCCCTTCCCCAACGTGGAGTTCCAGGCGCTGCTGACCGAAATCGCGTCGCTCAAGCCCGACGCCGTGGCCTGCTTCTTCGCTGGCGGGGGCGCTGCCAAGTTCCTGCGCGACTACGCCGCTGCAGGTCTGAACAAGAACATCCAGCTGTATGGCTCGGGATTCCTGACCGAAGGCGTGCTGGAAGCCGCCGGCCCGGCAGCCGACGGTGTGCTGACCACCATGCACTACAGCGACTCGCTGGACACCCCGCGCAACAAGCAGTTCCGACTGGAGTACGCCAAGACCTTCCGCATGCAGCCCGACGTGTACGCGGTGCAGGGCTACGACACCGGCCTGCTGCTGATCAAGGGCGCCAATGCCGTCAAGGGCGACATCAACAACAAGCAGGCGCTGTACGCTGCCATGCGTGGCGCGGAAATCGACAGCCCGCGTGGCAAGTGGACCATGAGCCCGGCGCACAACCCGATCCAGGACATGTACCTGCGCAAGGTGGAAAACAAGGAAAACAAGGTGATCGGCATTGCCCAGAAGGCTGTGGCCGACCCAGCCACCGGCTGCCGCATGGCCTAAGCCGTCACTCTGCACCACACGCCATCAGCGGCGTACCCGCGTGCTCCAGACCAGCCCCTGCAGGCGCTGGTCTGTTTTTTGCTCGCGTGTCCATTTCCTGAACCCCTCCCCACCCAATGGACCTTGCCAACTTCCTGATCCAGTTGCTCAACAGCCTGCAGTACGGATTGCTGCTGTTCATGCTGGCGGCTGGCCTCACGCTGATCTTCGGGATCATGGGGGTGGTGAATCTGGCGCACGGCAGCTTCTACATGCTGGGAGCCTACTTGGCCTGGTACTTCAGTTCGCTGCTGGGCAGTCTCACGCTGGCCATCGTGCTGGGCGTGGTGCTGGCCGTGGCGTTCGGATGGCTGCTCGAGTGGCTGCTGTTCCGGCACTTCTACCACCGCGACCACCTGGACCAGGTGCTGCTCACCTTCGGGCTCATCTACATCTTTGAGGAGTTGCGCTCCATCCTGTGGGGCGACGACGTGCACGCCGTCCAGGTGCCGGAGGTGCTGAACTGGTCCATCCCGCTCACGGAAAACCTGTCGTACCCCGTCTATCGGCTGGTGATGTCGGGCATCTGCGTGGCGCTGGCCATCGGCCTGTACCTGCTGATCTCGAAAACCCGCCTCGGCATGAAGATCCGCGCAGGTGCTTTCAACCGCGAGATGACCGAAGCCCTGGGCATCAACATCCGGCTCATCCACGGCGTGGTGTTTGCGCTGGGCGTGGGCCTGGCCGCCATCGCCGGCATGATCGCCTCGCCCATTGCCAGCGTGTACCCCGGCATGGGCAGCTCGGTGCTGATCATGTGCTTCGTGGTGGTGGTGATCGGCGGCATCGGATCGGTGCGCGGCGCCCTGGTGGCTGCCTTGCTGGTGGGTCTGGTGGACACCTTTGGCAAGGTGCTGGTGCCACAGGTGGCGGGCATGGCCGTGTACATGCTCATGGCCGCCGTGCTGCTCTACAAGCCCGAAGGCCTGTTCAAGCAATGAACGTGCACTGAGAACAAGATGAGTTCCCCCAAAGCCCAACTCGAACAACTGCCCCAGGGTGTGCAGGTGCTGCTGGCCCTCGGCGCCGTGGCGCTGGCCGTGTTCCCGTTCGTGCCAATCACCGGCTCGGACTTCTACCTGCAGATGCTGTCGCAAATGATGATTCTGGCGATCTTCGCCATGAGCCTGGACCTGCTGCAGGGCGTAACCGGCCTGGTGTCGCTCGGGCATGCGGCCTACTTCGGTCTGGCGGGTTACGCGCTGGCCTTCCTCACGCCGGCCGACACCCCCATCAGCCTCTGGTGGTCGCTGCCGCTGTCTGCGCTGGGGGCCGGGCTGGCGGCGCTGGTGATCGGCTTCTTCGTGGTGCGCACGCACGGCATCTACTTCATCATGGTGACGATGGCCTTCGCCCAGATGGTGTTCTTCCTGTTCTTCGACAACAAGAACCTGGGGGGTTCCGACGGCATCTACGTGTACTTCCGGCCCGACGCGTCCATCCTGGGCTGGCAGGGCTTCGACCTGGAGAACAAGACCACCTTCTTCTATTTCACACTGGTCGTGCTGGTGCTGGTGTACGCCTTCCTGCGGCGCCTGCTCTTCTCGCCGTTCGGCCGGGTGCTGGCAGGCATTCGCGTGAACGAGCACCGCATGCGCGCCGTGGGCTACGGCACCTTCGGCTACAAGCTGGCCGCCTTCACGCTGGCGGGCACGCTGGCGGGCGTGGCCGGCTACCTGTGGGCGGCGCAGACCGGTTTCGTGAACCCGGAACTCATGGGTTTCCACATGAGCGCGCATGCCATCATGATGATCATCCTCGGCGGCATGGGCAACTTTGCCGGCGCCATCGTGGGCGCCTTCGCGTTCGAGTACGTGATGCACTTCTTCAAGGACCTCACCAAGCACTGGCAGCTGCTCATGGGCGGCTTCATCGTGCTGGTGGTGCTGGTGGCGCCGCGCGGACTGCTGGGTCTTGGGGAACGCCTCTTCGGCAAGGGCGGGGTCAAGCCATGAGCGACCTGCTGCTCTCAGCCCACCACCTCACCAAACGCTTCGGCGGCCTGGCCGCAGTGAACGACGTGTCGGTGGACCTGTTCCGCGACCGCATCCACGCGGTCATCGGACCCAACGGCGCAGGCAAATCCACGCTGACCAACCTGCTCTCGGGCGACCTGCCGCCCACGTCGGGAACGATCACCCTCAACGGCCAGGAAACAGCGGGCAAGAAGCCGGAAACGATTTCGCGCATGGGCCTGGGCCGCAGCTACCAGAAGACCAACATCTTCCTGCCCTTCACCGTGTGGGACAACGTGCGGCTGGCCGCCCAGTCGCGCGAACGGCATGCGCCGTGGAACCCCTTGCGCTGGCTCTCAACAGCCAGCGGCATGGCCACGGTGAACCAGCGCTGTGAACGTGCCATCGAACTGGCCGGCCTCACGCAGCGGACGCAAACGGTGGCGGCGACCATCAGCCACGGCGAACAGCGCCAGCTCGAGATCGCCATGACTCTGGCCACCGAGCCCACCGTGCTGCTGCTGGACGAGCCGCTGGCCGGCATGGGCCAGGCCGAGGCCGAGAGCATGGTGGCGCTGCTGCTGCGCATCAAGAAGGACCACGCCATGATGCTGGTGGAACACGACATGGACGCGGTGTTCGCCCTGGCCGACCAGCTCACCGTGATGGTCAACGGACAGGTCATTGCCAGCGGCACGCCGGCCGACGTGCGCGCCGACCCTGCGGTGCAGGCGGCCTACCTGGGCGAGGAACACGCATGAAGGGATGGCCCACCCCCGCGCCGGGCTGCGCCCGTCACCCCCTCAAGAGGGCAACACCTGTCGCCCGGCAAAGTCGGTTCGACGGTGTTTGCTGGACAGCGTCTGCTCGCACCACAAAAGGCTGATATGTCGCAGCACTTTCTCATCGAGACAAAGGGCTTGAACACGCACTACGGTGCCAGCCACATCCTGCGCGGCATCGACTTCACGGTCGAGGCCGGGCAGACCATCGGCCTGATGGGCCGCAACGGCATGGGCAAGACCACGCTGCTCAAATCGCTGATGGGCATCGTCAAGCCCAGCGCGGGCAGCGTGCACATCAAGGGCCGGGCCATGACAGGGGCCTCCACGTTTGAAGTGGCGCGCATGGGCATTGCGTATGTGCCGGAAGGCCGAGGCATCTTCGGCAACCTCAGCGTGAAGGAAAACCTGCAGATGGCGGCGCGCCCGGGCACGAAAGGCCAGCGCGACTGGACCTACGAGCGCGTGCTGGAGACCTTCCCCCGCCTGGCCGAACGCCTGAACCACGGTGGGCAGCAGCTCAGCGGCGGCGAGCAGCAGATGCTCACCATCGGCCGCGCGCTCATGACCAACCCAGACCTGCTCATCCTCGACGAAGCCACCGAGGGCCTGGCGCCCCTGATCGCGCGGGAGATCTGGCGCATCTGCGGGCTGATCCGCGAATCCGGCATCAGCAGCGTGATCGTGGACAAGAACTGGAAGCACGTGACCCAGATCACCGACTGCAATGTGATCCTGGTCAAGGGCGAAGTGGTGTTCAACGGCAGCACCGAAGAACTGCTGGCGAGCCCGGCGTTGCTGGAGCAGTACCTGGGGGTGTGAGGCCGCGCCTTGCGGCTACAGTGCGATGACCGCAATCGGCACCGCGGCGCGAGCGACAGGTGCCTCGCGCCCGGAAAGCACCATGAAATGCCTCGTCGTCATCGCCCACCCCAGCACCGACAGCCTGTGCCATGCCATGGCCCGGACCGCCATCACCGCCTTGGAAAACCATGGCCATGAGGTCATGATCGAAGACCTTTACGCCAGCGGTTTCGAGCCAGCATTGACGCTTCAGGAGCGGCAGAGCTACTACGGCGCTGCCTTCGACACCACCGCCCTTCAAGAGCAGATCGACCGCCTGGCGTCTGCCGAGGCCCTGGTGCTGGTTTTTCCGACCTGGTGGTTCGGTTTTCCCGCCGTGCTCAAAGGTTGGTTTGATCGCGTCTGGGCCCCGGGCATTGCCTACGATCATGGCGCCGATCTTGGTGCCATCCAGGCGCGGCTTCTCCGGTTGCGCACCGCTCTGGCCATCACTTCCCTGGGATCGCCGTGGTGGGTGGACCGCTGGGTACTGCGGCGGCCCGTAAAGCGGGTTCTCAAGACGGCCCTGCTGGGCACCTGTGCGCCCCAATGCCGACTGCAAATGCTGTCTCTCTACCGGGCCGAACGGCTTGCCCCCAAAGAGGTACACACATTCTGCCGGCGCATCGAACGCGCCGTCGCGGAATGGACGTGACTGCCCACGCTGCGCCTGCGCTGGCAGCCGCTCCCTTCTGAACGACGACCTTGCGTCCGCCTACAGGAGTGGGCGAAGCTCTCGCGCCGCATCCAGCAGCAAGGGCAGGAGATCCTGCCGCATGGCCTCGGGCGCCAGCCGGTCGGGTGCTGCCACCACGTTGAGCGCCGCCACCGTCTGTCCCCGCATGTTGCGCAAGGGAATGGCCAGGGCGTGCACGCCCAGCTCGTGCTCCTCGCTGGCCACGCAGAAGTCATCCTGGCGCACGCGCTCGATCACCATACGCAGTTTCTTGGGCTCCACCGTGGTGAGCGGCGTGAGCCGCCGCAACTCCCTGCCCTTGAGCCAGGCCGACAACGCAGTGCGCGAATGCCCCGCCAGCAGCACCCGCCCGGTGGAGGTCGCGTGGGCCGGCAAGCGCGCGCCAAGATGCAAGCCGTAGGGCATGAGCCGCTGCCCGCCAGACGCCGCACTGCGCGCCACGATGACCACCTCGTCGCCGTCCAGCACCACGGCCGAAAACGATTCGCGCGATTGCGCTGCCAGCCGGTTCAGCGTGGGTTGCAGCAGGCGCGGCAACCGAGCCGACGACAGGTAGCTTCCGGAAAACCGCAGCACCTTGGCCGACAGCCAGTAGTGGCTGCCGTCCGTGTCCAGGTAGCCCAGATGCGCAAGCGTGAGCAGGTGCCGGCGCGCGGCCGCGCGCGTGAGGCCGGCGCGCTCGGCAGCCTGTGTGGCGTTCAGGCGCTGGCGTTCGGTGTCGAAGCTCTCCAGCACCGCCATGCCCTTGGCAATGCCTTCGATGAAATCGGCCTTGGCGATGGGGTGTGGGTGGTGATCCATGCGATCGTTCCAGACGCGCCAACAGCGCCGTTGCGCGATGATCGCACAAACACTCCACGCAACGCGCATCGGTCGCTCAAGGCCGTTGCCCGGAAAGCGAGGCGTTCATAAGCTCGTGGGAAGGGTTGCAACCTGCAGCCCTTGGCAAATGCACATGGCCTGACGATCCAGGCCACCCAGGAGACACCCCATGAAAACCCAGGTCGCCATCATCGGCGCCGGCCCTTCCGGCCTGCTGCTTGGCCAGTTGCTGCACAAGGCCGGCATCGACAACATCATCATCGAGCGCCAGAGCCCGGACTACGTGCTGGGCCGCATCCGGGCAGGCATCCTGGAACAGATCACGGTGGACCTGCTGCACGAAGCCGGTGTGGGCCAGCGCGTAGCGGCCGAAGGCACGGTGCACCACAGCATCGAACTGGTCTACAGGAACACCCGCCACCCCATCGACGTGACCGGTCTCACCGGTGGCAAGGTGGTCACCGCCTACGGCCAGACCGAGGTGACCCGCGATCTCATGAACGCCCGCGCCAGCGCCGGCCTGACCACGATCTACAGCGCGGCCAATGTCGGGGTTCACGGCTTTGACGGCACCACGCCCACCGTCACCTTCGAGGCGGACGGCAAAACCCAGGAACTGCAGTGTGACTTCATCGCCGGCTGCGACGGCTTTCACGGCGTGTGCCGTGCCAGCGTGCCGCGGGATGCCATACGCGAATATGAAAAGGTGTACCCCTTCGGCTGGCTCGGCGTGCTGGCCGATGTGCCACCGGTGTCGTCGCATGCCATCGTGTACGCCAACCACGAGCGCGGTTTTGCACTGTGCTCCATGCGCAGTCTCACCCGCAGCCGCTACTACGTGCAGTGCCCGCTGGACGACAAGGTGGAAGGCTGGAGCGACGAGCGCTTCTGGGACGAACTTCGCCGGCGCCTGGACCCGGAAATGGCGTCGCGCATCGTCACCGGCCCGAGCATTGAGAAGAGCATTGCCCCGCTGCGCAGCTTCGTGGCCGAACCCATGCGCTTTGGCCGCCTGTTCCTGGCCGGTGACGCTGCGCACATCGTGCCGCCCACCGGCGCCAAAGGGTTGAACCTGGCCGCCAGCGACGTGAAATACCTGGCCAACGGACTGATCGAGCACTACCTGGAGCGCAGCGACGCCGGCATCGACCACTATTCCCAGAAGGCACTGGCCCGGGTCTGGCGCGCCGAACGCTTCAGTTGGTGGCTCACTTCGCTGATGCACCGCTTCCCCGACACCGAAGGCTTCGGCCAGAAGGTGCAGGAAGCCGAGCTGGAATACCTGGTGAATTCGGAGGCTGCGTCGCGCTCTCTGGCAGAAAACTACGTGGGACTGCCGCTGGACTTTGCACACCGCTGAAGATGGGCGACCACACCGAGGCCCGGGGCGACGCTGTCGCCCGTTTGCGCATCAAAAGCACGGGGAGCGGGTAAATTGAAATGCTTCGCCATTCACCCGAATCGCCCATGAGCCCCTCCACGGCCACCCGCCCTGCCCCTGTGTTGAAACCCCTGCGCGGGGTGCGCGTCCTGAGCCTGGCACTCAACCTCCCCGGCCCTGCAGCGTTCATGCGCCTCAGGGCTATGGGTGCCACCTGCACCAAAGCCGAACCTCCGGCCCCCAGGGGAATGCCCACCGGCACCAGCGGCGACCCGATGGGCCAGTACAACCCGACCGCCTACAAAACGCTGCACCAAGGCATCAAGGTGCTGACCATCGACCTGAAGTCGGACAAAGGCCAGGCGGCGTTGCACAAGCAACTCACCCGCACCGACCTGCTGCTCACCTCGTTCCGCCCCTCGGCACTGGCCAAGCTGGGCCTGAGCTGGAAGGTGCTGCACAAGCGCTACCCGACCCTGTCGGTGGTGGCCATCGTGGGAGCGCCGGGAGAACGTGCCGAAGAACCCGGGCACGACCTCACCTATCTGGCAGAGGCCGGGCTGATCACCGAGCTTGGTCTTCCGCCCACGCTGTATGCCGACATGGGCGGCGCCCTCATGGCCAGCGAAGCGGCTTTGAAAGCCATGCTGCATCAGCGGACCACCGGCAAGGGCAGCTTTCAGGAGGTGGCCTTGTCGGACGCCGCGCACTGGCTGGCCCTGCCCCGTACCTGGGGTCTCACCCAGCCAAAAGGAGCAGTGGGTGGCGCACACGCGGGGTACCGCGTCTACCCCTGCAAGGACGGGCGCGTGGCGGTGGCTGCGCTGGAGCCGCATTTCGCGCTGGCCCTCTGCAAGGTGGCGGGGATTCCGGCTGCCGACCTTCGTGCCATGTTCCTGCCGCAAACCCATACCACCATTGCGCAGTTCTTCGCCAGCCAGACCCGCAAGCAGCTCGACAAGCTCTCGGTGGCCCAGGACATTCCGCTCTACACGTTGACCGGCTGATCCTCTGGCCGGAAGTCCGGCGATCAAGGGGCCGAATGGGTTGCCAGCAGGGTGTTGGCCCACGCGGGCAACCGGTCAGCACGCCACCGCAGCTCGCCTTTGCGGCAACGCGCCACCAGCCGGTGCGGGGCCACGGCACTGCGGGGCACCGCCGTGGTGTCGTACAGCAACGCCAGATCGGCGCGCCGAACGGCCAGCGCCAGGTTCCCGAGGGTTCGTGGGTAGCGCGCCAGCACCCGCTCCGGGGGCACGGCGTGGCCGCCTTCCAGCACCCGGCCGGCCACGCGGTCGAGCAACAGCTTCGGGTCGTCCACACAAACAACCAGCAGCGCCACGTCGAACCCGGCGGCACGGGCCTGGTCGATAAGCACCAGCTTGGAGGGATGCGAGAACACGGTTTCGCTGGCGAAGGTCTGCCCATCGCGCAGGCACAGGGCGCGCTGCGCATCGGCCCAGGTGCGGGCCTGCTGCGAACGTTCCAGAGGATCGGCCACGTGCTGCAGGTTCGCCGCCGCGTACAGGTCAGCGTTCACGAACGGCGCGCCCGCCGGAATCAGGCCTTCACGCACGGCAGCCGAGTACAGCGTGGACTTGCCGGCCCCATTGGGTCCGGCCAGCAGATAGAAAACCGGTCGTGACAAACCGTCAGGCGGCGCGGCGCGGCGGGGCAGCCTTGCGCCGGTTGCTCAGCACGGTGTTGCGGATGGCCCGGGCCAGACGTCCGCTTTCTTCGGCCGCCGTGAAGCGGTTTTCAATCGCATCCAGCGAATCCTCGGCAGGGACTGCGTTGACAGCCGCGCCCTGGCGCACGTCGTACAGGGCAATGGCTTCGCGCGCTTCGGCCACCGTCAGGCCGGTTTCGTCGGCAATGCGGCCCAGCGTGGCCCAGTACTCGATCTGGCCAGCCACGGAGCGTCGTTGCGGCTGGGCCGCTTCGCGCGCCTGTTGCACCAGGGACGCAGGCAGTTTCACGGAAGCAAAGGCACTGCTGGACGACGACATGCATGACTCCTTTTGGCGCATTTTGCGCCATAAAGGACCCCTTCGCAACCCCGACAAACCCATCAACCCGGTTTTCGCTTGCCCCCACCTGGCTTTCCAGCCACGCCCGCCCTGGGCGGCAGGCCCGTGTGCTGGGTGAGCATCTGCCCCGGTCGGGGTTGGGCTGGCCAGGCGGGTTGGGCGCCTGGCTTGACCACCGCAGCCATTCGCTCGCTGGCCTTGCCGGCCGGCGTGCTGTTCTTGCGTCGGGAGCTCTGGTAACTGCCATCGGTGACCGGCTGGAAGGTCGGAATCAGGTGCTGCTTGCCATTACCGATCAGGTCGGCGCGGCCCATGGCCTTGAGCGCCTCGCGCAGCAACGGCCAGTTGTTGGGATCGTGGTAGCGCAGGAATGCCTTGTGCAGCCGCCGGCGGCGGTCACCGCGCACGATGTCCACCTTCTCGGCGCGCCCGCCGGGACCCACGTCGCGGTGAATGCCCTTGAGCGGGTTCAGGCTGGTGTGGTACATGGCCGTGGCCGTGGCCATCGGGCTGGGGTAGAAGGTCTGCACCTGGTCGGCGCGGAAGCCGTTGCGCTTGAGCCAGAGCGCGAGGTTCATCATGTCCTCGTCGCTGGTGCCGGGGTGTGCGGCGATGAAATACGGAATGAGGAACTGCTTCTTGCCCGCCTCTTCGCTGTACTTCTCGAACAGTTGCTTGAACTTGTCGTAGCTGCCAATGCCCGGCTTCATCATCTTGGACAGCGGGCCGCCTTCGGTGTGCTCGGGCGCAATCTTCAGGTAGCCGCCCACATGGTGCTGCACCAGTTCCTTGACATATTCCGGGCTCTTGACCGCCAGGTCGTAGCGCAGGCCGGAACCGATCAGGATCTTCTTGATGCCGCGCAGTTCGCGGGCGCGCCGGTAGATCTTGATCAGCGGGCCGTGGTCGGTGGTGAGGTTCTGGCAGATACCCGGGTACACGCAACTGGGCTTGCGGCAGGCGGCTTCGATTTCCGGGCTGCGGCAGCCCAGGCGGTACATGTTGGCAGTGGGGCCGCCAAGGTCGCTAATCACGCCGGTGAAGCCTTCCACCTTGTCGCGGATGTCCTCGACCTCCTTGATGATCGACTCTTCCGACCGGCTCTGGATGATGCGCCCTTCGTGCTCGGTGATGGAGCAGAAGGTGCAGCCACCAAAGCAGCCGCGCATGATGTTCACGCTGAAGCGGATCATTTCCCAGGCCGGGATCTTGGTCGGACCGTCGTGGCGACCGTTCTCGTCGGCGTATGCCGGGTGCGGGCTGCGCGCGTACGGCAGATCGAACACATGGTCCATCTCGGCCGTGGTGAGTGGAATGGGCGGCGGGTTGATCCACACGTCGCGCGCCAGCGCGCCTTCGCCGTGCGCCTGCACCAGCGCCCGTGCGTTGCCAGGATTGGCCTCCACGTGCAGCACCCGGTTGGCGTGGGCATAGAGCACCGGGTCGCTCTTCACCTGCTCGTAGCTCGGCAGGCGGATCACGGTCCGGTCGCGCGGGAGGCGGGCCACGCCGCCAGCGCCCTGCGGCCGGTGGATGGTGATGGGCTTGACCGTTGGGTCCGCAGCAGGCTGGGATTCATCCTTGGAGCAGCTCTGCCCCTGGGCCTGCGCCTGCTCGCTCGTGGTCAGGTAGGGGTTGATGTGGTCTTCCACATGACCCGGCCGGTCCACTTCGGTGGAGTCCAGTTCGATCCAGCCTTCGGCGGTGGGGTCGCCCGGACGGCGCACGAAAGCCGTGCCACGCACATCGGTGATCTTCTCGACCGGTTCCCGCGCGGCAATGCGGTGTGCCACCTCCACCAGTGCGCGCTCGGCATTGCCGTACAGGAGCAGGTCGCACTTGGCATCCACCACGATGCTGCGGCGCACCTTGTCGCTCCAGTAGTCGTAATGCGCGATGCGCCGCAGGCTGCCTTCGATGCCGCCCAGCACGATCGGCACATCCTTGTAGGCCTCGCGGCAGCGCTGGCTGTAGACGATGGCGGCGCGGTCGGGCCGCTTGCCGCCCACATCGCCCGGCGTGTAGGCGTCGTCGCTGCGGATCTTCCGGTCGGCCGTGTACCGGTTGATCATGGAATCCATGTTGCCCGCGGTCACGCCCCAGAACAGGTTGGGCTTGCCCAGCACCTTGAACGGCTCCGCGCTCTGCCAGTCGGGCTGGGCAATGATGCCCACGCGAAAGCCTTGCGCCTCCAGCACGCGGCCCACCACCGCCATGCCGAAGCTGGGGTGGTCCACATAGGCGTCGCCGGTCACCAGAATGATGTCGCAGCTGTCCCAGCCCAGCTGCTCCATTTCGGCACGGGTCATGGGCAGGAAGGGCGCCACACCAAAGCGCTTGGCCCAGTAGGGGCGATAACTGGTGATCGGCTTGGCAGCGCGCGCGAATTGGGAAACGTCGACGGGAGCGTTCATGGGTGCCTTGGGTAGCCTTGAAGTGTAAGGTTTGGCCCCTTTCCCTGTCGTTGTCTGGGCCCGTTCAACGCCACCCGGCAGACCGGCGGCATCCGGCCCGGCAATCTGTCCTCGCCTACAGATCCTGCAACGCTGCCTGAACATGCTCCAGAAACGGGGCAGGGTCTCCCAAGGCGCGGGCGTTGAGCAAGGCAAGCTTGACCAGGAACAATTCGCTGCGGGACTCGCCAACCTGGTCGATGGCCTGCGCCAGCGCATCGTATACCTGCTCCAGCCCGGCCACATCCAGGGTGTTGACGGGGTTCATGCCGTTTCTCCTTCCAAGGAGCAGGCGCGCGAAAGCGCTCCTCCCAGTTCCTGCCCGAGGGCTGCTGCCAGCGCTGTGGCGTTTTGCGCCGACCATCGGGCGCACACATGGTGATCGGGGCGCAGCAGATAGGCGGCCGCCGGCGCCCGGACACCATAGCGTTCCCGAAAATGCCCTTGCGGATCATCAAACGACCGGTCGGCGCCGTCCACCTCCCCGTGCCCCACCACCAGCAGCTTCAGCGACAACCCACGAGCCTGCCAGCGGTTCTGGGCGGTACGCACCGCCTGCGGCAAGTGGTTTTCGTTGCTGAACCACAGCAGCGTGAAACCATGTGTGAGGTGGTCGAACAGATGGTCATCGGGTCCCAGGCAGATGTTTTGCGCCGGCGCCCCTGGAACGAAGCCGCCAGAAAACATCCCTCGCCAGGTATCCGGGCTGTTCGCGGTGGAGTCGCGGTATTCGTGGGCACGCGAAGTCCGCCAGTGAAACAGCGGCCCCACGAAGGGCTGCGTCAGCGAAAGCGACAGCACTGCATCGCGCAACAGCCGGAAACCGCGTGAAGGTGGAGTCATGAAGCGGGTACTCTTGCCAGCCTCGTCGATGATCTCGCGCGCTGCGCCCACGCGTTCTTGGCTGTAGGTCACCAGCAGTTGCGGGTCGGCAAGCCCTTTCGCCACCAACGCCAGCCGCCAGGCCAGGGCCTGGGCATCCTGAAATCCGGTGTTGGCCCCGCGCACGCCAAAGATGGGCAACAGGTGGGCCGCATCGCCCACAAACAGCACGCGGCCATGCACATAGTCGGGCAGCGTGAGCGCACGCGCCGAATACACCGAACACCAATCCATTTCCCAGGGTGCACCAGCGTGGCCGATCATCGCCAGCTGCGCGTTGATGCGCTCGCTCAACGATTCCGGTTGCAACGCCTGCTCCGGGCTTTCACCTGGCGGGAGCTGGTAGTCCACCCGCCAGATGCCGTGCGGTTCTCGGTGCATGAGGATGGT
The DNA here is from genome assembly GCA_025458915.1 of Hydrogenophaga sp. Taxonomy (GTDB): domain Bacteria; phylum Pseudomonadota; class Gammaproteobacteria; order Burkholderiales; family Burkholderiaceae_C; genus Hydrogenophaga. The sequence goes on along the minus strand of JALORL010000004.1, from coordinate 27,727 downwards.
GTTGCCAGGGTTCCACGGCGGGTCGAAGAAGGCCAACCGTTCGGTGGGCAACGGCAGGTCCACCCGAATGTCTGCAATCACGAAGCGGCCCTCGTAGGAAGCCCCCTCCAGCTTGAGGTTCAACAGCCCGCGCAGGCCGGAGCGCGCGCCATCGGCCGCCACCAGCCACCGGGTCTGCAAGGTGTACGGACCTTCCGGGGTGTCCACCTCCAACTGGGCCAACGCCTCGGTCTGCTGCAGGCCCACCACCCGGTTGCCCCAGCGCAGCTCGACCAGCGGGTGCGCCTGCGCGGCACGCACCAGGATTTCCTCCAGGTACTGCTGCTGAAGATTGATCATGGGAAAAAACCGATCGTCCGGGTCATGGGGGGCCTCCATGCGGTACACCCGCTGGTCCCGGTAGAACGAATGCCCGATGCGCCAGGCAAGCCCCTGAGCGGTCACTGCGTCCGCCACGCCCACCTGCTGCAGGATTTCCATGGACCGGCGTGTGAACACGATGGCCCGACTGCCCTCGCACACCTGCCGCTCGGACTCCAGCACCACGCAGCGCACGCCCTGCTGGGCCAGGGCCAGCGCAGTCACCAGCCCGATGGGGCCGGCACCGGCGACCACCACCGGTGCCACCGGCTGCGGAGGATGCGAACTGGCCAGCCAGGGTGTGAACACTTCGTGCCGGTAGTAGAGGGAAGGCCTTGGTTCGGCCGCTGGAACGTGCATGGAACAACACCTTGGTGAACAACCAAATGCGGATGGACCCCACCGAATAGGAAAGCCCGCTGCTCCACGCAGTCTAGGTCTGAAGAGAGCGCCTTATGTCCCCATTTGGGAACATATCAACCCGGCGAATCGATTGGCGCAACAGGTTCGAGCAACAGCCCCAGGAGCTCCCGCTGCCCCGAAACGCCGAGCTTGCGGTACAGCCGCTTGAGATAGGTCCGCGCACTGGAAAGCGTCAGGCCCAGCAGCTCCGCCATGGCAATCGTGCTCCTGCCATCGAGGAGGCAGCGCAGCACATCGGCATCGCGCGGGGTGAGCTGCGGATGCCTTGATTGCAGCCTTGCCAGCAACACGTCGCCGGGTTCACGGTGCACGCTCTGTCCGCCATGGTGCAGGCGCACGGCCTGAACGATCAGAGGCGCAAATGCCTCAATCGTCTGGACGGCTGCATGGTCAAACAGCCCATGCTCATTGCCCCGATACAGATTGATCGACAGCCAGCGCCGCCCTTCGTACAAGGCCATCACCGCCAGCCGTTCGGCCACCTGCGGAAGCTCATAGCACACCCGGCGGTACTCCCGGTGGATCACGTCGGTGGCCCGCTGCCGGTGCATCACGATGCGCGGCTGCAGCGCCCCCGCCCGCCGTGCAGCCGCCAACTCGCAGCGCATCAACTCGGTGATGCCATCGAGCCGGTAAAACCGGGTGGTGTAGGCCGTCGAGATGTCCGCCAGTGCCTGGGTGCGCGAACGGTCGCCCACCGCCACGGTGCGCGGCGCGCGCGCGCCTTCGAACGAAAAAACCGTGCACTGTGCGAGGGGCACATGCGCTCCCAGCAAGGCCAGCAGCCTTTCGGCCACCGCATGCTGGTGTCCCTGGCCCATCACCTGCAGCAAGGCGTGCACCTGGTCGAGCGAAACGGTATGGAGAACCGGGGGCGCAGCTTGCAGTATCCAGTGGTGGGCCATGGGCACGTTCTGGGTCGGTCGTGCGCAGTGTCTGCGCCAGTTGGGAGTATCCGCGGATTCTCCCAGTTTCACTTTGTCGTTCCGCATGGTTCGGCTGGTGCATATCGTTACCGCTCTTACGGGACCACCCAGAATGTAAGCCGCACGGCCATTAGCATGGGTGCTTCACTTTTTGAAGGAGGCTCCATGGCACTGCATTTCGGCAAACGCGAAACCGAACAACCCAAACCCCTGAGCAGCGGAATGGCTGCCCCGCGCTATGGGGCGGCTTCCCCGAGCGCTTCGCAGCCTCCGGCCAACCCCGAACCCGCAGCGCCGGCCACCACGCCAGCTGCCACCACTGCCACCGCCGCATCCGAAGGCGGCAGCAAGCTCACGGTCGGTCCGAACATCAAGCTCAAGGGCGTGGAAATCACCGATTGCGACACGCTCGTGGTGGAAGGCCTCGTGGAGGCCACCATGGACTCGCGCGTGATCCAGATTGCGCAGCAGGGTGAGTTCAAGGGCTCGGCAGAAATCGACATTGCCGAAATCCGCGGCGTTTTCGACGGCAACCTCACCGTGCGGCAGAAGCTGGTGATTTATTCCTCGGGCAAGGTTACCGGCAAAATCCGCTACGGCAAGGTTGTCATCGAAGAAGGCGGGCAGCTCTCCGGCGACATCGAGTGCACGGTGTCCACCAGCCGCTCCACCAGCAAGCCGTCGATGGCACTGGCCGCCTGACCACCCTCCCCTCGGCATCCGGACCAGGCCAGCCGGATACCGTTGATGGCGCCTTGCGGCACCGGTATGCTCCGGGCATGTACGCCGAATACTTTGGTCTGAAGCAGGAGCCATTCTCCATCGCTCCTGACCCGCACTATCTGTTCATGAGCGAGCGCCACCGGGAGGCGCTCGCTCATCTTCTGTACGGCATCCGCGGTGGTGGTGGATTCGTGCTGCTGAGCGGCGAAATCGGCGCCGGGAAGACCACCATCTGCCGGTGCTTCCTGGAACAGATGCCCGAACACTGCCGGGTGGCCTACATCTTCAACCCGAAGCTGACGGTTTCCGACCTGCTCAAGACCATTTGCCACGAATTCCAGATACCGGTGCAGGCATCTGGCACAGGGCCGGCCACCATCAAAGACCACCTCGATCCCCTGAACGAGTACCTGCTGGCCAGCCACGCCCAGGGCCAGCAGAACATCCTCATCATCGATGAGGCGCAAAACCTCACGCCCCATGTGCTGGAACAACTGCGCCTGCTCACCAACCTGGAAACGCCTGAGCGCAAGTTGCTTCAGGTGATCCTGATTGGCCAGCCGGAGCTGAGACAGATGGTGGCGCGCCCTGAACTTGAACAACTCGCTCAGCGAGTGATCGCCCGGTTCCACCTGGAAGCGCTCACCGAGACCGAGACCGGGCAGTACATCCAGCACCGGATGGGGATTGGTGGCCTTCGGGGACCCATGCCGTTTTCTGGGGCAGCAGTCAAACGCATCCATGCGATCACCCGAGGTGTTCCCAGACGTATCAATCTGTTATGCGACCGCTCCCTGCTGGGCGCCTATGCCAACGGACTGCCCCGCGTTGACGAAGCCGTGGTGGAAAAAGCCGCTGGCGAAGTCTTCGAAGCCGATCAGGCGTCGAAAAGCACATCGCCTCCAGCAGGTCAGCCCTGGCTCAGCGCCGGCGTGAGAACTCTGCTGCTGGGCGCTCTGGGTGGCGGGGTCGCAGCAGCCGCCCTGTTCTGGTTGTGGCCCAGGACGGGTGTGCCGGTGAGCACTCCCGCTTCGCCTGCCAGCGCCTTGCAGCCGCCCGCCGCCCTGTCCGCCACTCCGATGCCAAGCTCTGGAGGGGCGGCTGCACCGTCTGTCCCGGCGGACCCTGCAGCACCCCCAGTGGCGATGCCGGAAGTTGCTCCTGTGGGCGAAACAATCGCCCCGTCGAGCCGGCTGCCCGCACCCGCGGCGCTGCTAACCAACGAACGCGCCGGCATTCGAGGGCTGGCGGGACTGTGGAACGTAACCCTCGACGGCTCCGACCCTTGTGAGAGCGCCCTGCGCAGCCAGCTCCAGTGCTTCCGGACCAATCGCATGACTGTCAATGGCCTGGGCCAGATGGACCGGCCTGCCGCCCTGGCGCTGTACCTGCCCGGCGAGGATGTACGCTGGGCCTTGCTCACAGCCATCGCATCCGACTCTGCGACCCTGCGCGCCGGTGAGCAGACATGGCAATTGCCGCTCACGGTGCTCGCTGACATCTGGCGTGGCGAGTACGCCACCCTGTGGCGGCTCCCGCCTGGACACGAGGGCGAACTGCGCCAGGGCGACACCGGCCCGGCCGGCGACTGGTTGCGGGCTCAGTTCGATCGCTTGAGCGCCACTCAACCGCAGTACGCCGCAACACTGAGCCTGACAACCCGGATCGAAACCTTCCAGCGCAGCCAGGGTCTGGAAACCGACGGCATTCCAGGCCCCATGACCTTCATGCAGCTCAACCGGATCGGTGGGGTGAACGAGCCACGCCTCAAGCAGCCCGCCACCTGAATTCCACCATGTCCTACATCCTTGACGCACTGAAACGCGCCGACACCGAACGCGAGCGGGAGCGCGGCCATGTGCCAGGCCTGCACAGCCAGAACCTCCCCGGTGGGCTGCACACGCGAGACCGCCGCTGGCTTGCTGATCGGCGCGCTGTTGGCAGCCTATGCAGGCTGGTCCGTTCTCGGACGCGCTCCGGCAGAAGACACCCGCCTCATCCAGGGCCCGGGCATTCCTTCCGGGCACGGCGTTACCGACGCAGCCTCCAGCACTCCTGCCACGACACCGTTGCCCGCGCCCGTTGCGGTGGCGCCACGCCCCCTGCGCCGCCAGCCACGCCAGCAGCCGCAAATCCATCTCGAACCACTCCCGCCACGGCAGCCGCGGGCTCCAAACCGGGCAGCCTCGTGGATGCTTCCAGCTCAACCGCTGCGGCGGCGGCCCCGCCCATCCCCGCTGAAGCACCGGTGCGAAGATTCGCAGATCTGCCAGCCGATTTCCGCGCCCGCCTACCCCAGGTGAACATCAGCGGATCCACCTATTCCAGCAACCCCGCGCAGCGCACCCTGATTGCCAACGGCAAGATGGTTCAGGAAGGCGAAGACGTCGCGCCAGGCCTGAAGCTGGAAACGATCGGCCCCCGCAACGCTGTTCTCAGCTTCGAGGGCACGCGCTACAGCATCGGGTATTGAGGCAACCCCATTGCGGCACCCAGACTCTGCAAAATCCCCTGTGCTTGCGGTGCGCAACCTCAGCCACGCCTGGCCCGGGCGACCGTTGTTCAACGGTCTGTCGTTTGATGCGCACCCTGGCCTGGGATGGATCGTTGGTGACGAAGGGTGTGGCAAGAGCACTTTGCTGGCCTTGCTCGGCGGAGCCCTGGTGCTGCAAGGTGGGACATGCAGCGTGGCCGGTGTGTCCCTGCATGAACAGCCCGACCGTTATCGGGAGCAGGTATTCTGGATCGATCCACAGACCGATGCGCACCACGCGCTCAACGCCCGCGCCTACTGGAGCAGTCTGGAACGTACCTACCCTGCCTTTCAGGCAAGCCATCTGCCGATGCTGATCGACGCGTTCTCACTCCAGGATCACGTGGAAAAGCCGCTGTACATGCTCTCCACCGGCAGCCGTCGCAAGGTATGGTGGGCGGCTGCCATCGCCTCGGGTGCCCCGCTGGTGCTGATGGATCAGCCTTTTGCCGCGCTGGACGCCCCTTCGGCCCGCGCGCTCCAGGACATCGTGGCGGAGCTTGCCCAGGAAGGGGACACTTGCTGGTTGATGACCGGGCACGAAAAGCCCCAGCGCGGCAACGGCCAGATCATTCTCGAACTGTGAACGGCGGTGCAGGCCCGCGGAGCGCGATCTTGCTCAGCGGCCAGTGGGCATGGATGTGCGCCACACCAAAACTCCGGCACACAGCCACTGCCCCAGCACCATTGCACTGCCCAAGGTGTGCAACAGCTGCAGATTGCCGCCCATTGCCCGCGCCGTGACGATCTTCTGGGCAACACCGAATTCCTGCACCATGGCGAGCAACATTGCCAGGAGCACGAACCCCATGTTGCCGAGCACAGCACCATTGAGCGCCAGCCGCTCCTCGTCTGGTGCCGCGCCGCCACGCGGTCGCTGTGCCTTGAAGACCAGCAGCAAAGCCAGGCCAATCAGAATGCCCGCCCAGCACTGGAAGGAAAACAGCTGCGCAGCCACCGGGCCAGCAACGGGCGCTCCCAGCCTGGCAAACAGCACAGGCACCGCCAGGAAACTCAATCCGGAAATGCCACCCCACCACAGGGCAGCCAGCATGAGCGCGACACGCTGCATGGAGTTGCCCGCCCCGGCTCAAACGTAGCGCACCGCCACGATTTCGTAACGTCGCGTGCCCCCTGGCGCCTGCACCTCGGCAACGTCGCCCTCTTCCTTGCCGATCAGCGCACGGGCAATCGGGCTGCTGACGTTGATCAGTCCCTGCTTGAGGTCGGCCTCGTCTTCACCCACGATCTGATACGTCACCGCCGTGCCACTCTCTTCGTCTTCCAGTTCCACCGTGGCACCGAACACCACGCGACCACCTGCATCCACCGCGGAAGGGTCGATGATCTGGGCCGCCGAGAGCTTGCCCTCGATCTCTGCAATGCGTCCTTCGATGAAGCCTTGCCGGTCCTTGGCAGCGTCGTATTCGGCGTTCTCGCTCAGGTCCCCCTGGGCGCGGGCTTCGGCAATGGCGTTGATCACCCAGGGCCGGTCGACCGTCTTGAGTCGGTGCAGTTCTTCCTTGAGCTTTTCGGCACCGCGTTTGGTGATGGGGAGCGTGGACATGGTTTCGGGTCTCCAAAAGCAAACCGCCGGGCGTTGCCGCTCGGCGGTGTGTGAATGGCACCCATTATGCCGCGAAAGAAACCGGCGTTTCAACCCGCCAGTTGCCCGCCTGTGGTCCACAGACGGGACCTGGGCGAGGCGCCTGCTTTCAGAGCTGCGCGTGCATTTCCTGCACCGAAATGACCCCAAGCTGATTCAGGTAGGCCATGCCCTCCACCGCAGCTTCGGCACCGGCAATCGTCGTGAAGGTGGTCACCCGCGCCAGCAACGCGGATGTGCGGATCGCACGCGAGTCGGTGATGGCGTTTCGACGCTCTTCAACCGTGTTGATCACCAGCACGATGTCGCCGTTCTTGATCGCATCCACGATGTGCGGGCGACCTTCGGTGACCTTGTTGACTGTTTGAACTGCCACGCCGGCCGCGCTGATGGCCGCAGCAGTGCCCCGAGTGGCCACAAGCTCGAACCCCATGTCAACGAGTTGACGTGCGACTTCCACCGCCCGCGGCTTGTCGCCGTTCTTCACGGTGAGGAACACCTTGCCGGAAGTGGGCAGCTTGGTGCCCGCGCCCAACTGGCTCTTCACGAAAGCCTCGCCAAAGGTCTTACCCACGCCCATCACTTCGCCGGTGGACTTCATTTCCGGACCGAGGATCGTATCCACGCCAGGGAACTTCACGAATGGGAACACGGCCTCTTTCACGCTGAAGTACGGTGGCGTGACTTCGGCACCAATGCCCTGTGCGTCCAGCGACTGACCCGCCATGCAGCGCGCCGCCACCTTGGCGAGCTGGATGCCTGTGGCCTTGGACACGAACGGTACGGTACGCGAGGCGCGCGGATTGACCTCAAGCACGAAGATCACGTCCTTCTTGGCACCGTTTTCTTCCACTTCCTGGATGGCGAACTGCACGTTCATCAGGCCCACCACATTCAGGCCTTGGGCCATTGCTGCGGTCTGGCGCTTGAGTTCGTCGACCGTTCCCTTGCTGAGGTAATACGGCGGCAGCGAGCAGGCGGAGTCACCACTGTGCACGCCGGCCTGTTCGATGTGCTCCATTACGCCACCGATGAACACGCGGCCGGTGTGGTCGCGAATGGCGTCCACATCGCACTCGATGGCATCGTTCAGGAAGCGGTCCAACAGCACCGGCGAGTCGTTGCTCACCTTCACCGCCTCCCGCATGTAGCGCTCCAGATCGCGCTGCTCGTGCACGATTTCCATGGCACGGCCTCCCAGCACGTAGCTCGGACGCACCACCAGCGGATAGCCCAGGGCAGCTGCCTTTTCCAGCGCATCGGCCTCGGTGCGGGCCGTGGCGTTGGGCGGCTGGCGCAGGCCCAGGTCGTGCAGCAGCTTCTGGAAGCGTTCGCGGTCCTCGGCGGCGTCGATCATGTCGGGCGTGGTGCCGATGATGGGAACGCCGTTGGCCTCCAGGCCGAGAGCGAGCTTCAGCGGTGTCTGCCCGCCGTACTGCACGATCACGCCCAACGGCTTTTCCTTGTCCACAATCTCCAGCACATCTTCGAGCGTCAGCGGCTCGAAGTACAGGCGGTCGCTGGTGTCGTAGTCGGTGGACACGGTTTCCGGGTTGCAGTTGACCATGATGGTCTCGTACCCGTCTTCGCGCATGGCCAGCGCGGCGTGAACACAGCAGTAGTCGAACTCGATGCCCTGGCCGATGCGGTTCGGGCCACCGCCCAGCACCATGATCTTTTTCTTGTCCGAGGGCTGTGCTTCGCACTCGGCGTCGCCATGGCCTTCGTAGGTGGAGTACATGTAGGCCGTGTTGGTGGCGAACTCGGCGGCGCAGGTGTCCACGCGCTTGTACACCGGGCGGATGTTTTCTGCGATGCGGCGTTCGCGCACTGCCTGGTCGGTGGTCTTGAGCAGCTTGGCCAGTCGGCGGTCCGAGAAGCCCTTCTTCTTCAGGCCGCGCAGCGTCTCGGCGTCGATCGCGTCCAGGCTGGTTTTTTCCAGCGCCAGCTCGATCTTCACGATCTCTTCGATCTGCACCAGGAACCAGGGATCGATTTTGGTGAACTGGTGCACTTCGTCCAGCGTCCAACCGGCAGCAAACGCATCGCCCACGTACCAGATGCGGTCCGGGCCCGGCTCGCCGAGCTCGCGCTCCAGCGTCTCGCGGTCCTGGGTCTTCTCGTTCATGCCGTCCACGCCGACTTCCAGGCCGCGCAGGGCTTTCTGGAACGATTCCTGGAAGGTGCGGCCCATGGCCATCACCTCGCCCACGCTCTTCATCTGCGTGGTCAGGCGGCTGTCGGCTGTGGGAAATTTCTCGAACGCAAAACGCGGAATTTTGGTGACCACGTAGTCGATCGAGGGCTCGAACGACGCGGGCGTCGCGCCACCGGTGATCTCGTTGCGCAGTTCGTCCAGCGTGTACCCACAGGCGAGCTTGGCTGCGACCTTGGCAATCGGGAAGCCGGTGGCCTTGGAGGCCAGGGCAGACGAACGCGACACGCGCGGGTTCATCTCGATCACCACCATGCGCCCGTCTTTCGGGTTGATGGAAAACTGCACGTTGGAACCGCCGGTGTCCACACCAATCTCGCGCAGCACGGCCAGCGAGGCATTGCGCAGGATCTGGTATTCCTTGTCGGTCAGCGTCTGGGCCGGCGCGACAGTGATCGAGTCACCGGTGTGCACACCCATCGGGTCCAGATTCTCGATCGAGCAGACGATGATGCAGTTGTCCGCCTTGTCGCGCACCACTTCCATCTCGTACTCTTTCCAGCCGAGCAGCGACTCCTCAATAAGCAGCTCGTTGGTCGGCGAAGCCTCCAGGCCGCGCTTGCAGATGGTCTCGAACTCTTCCGGGTTGTACGCAATGCCGCCACCCGTGCCCCCGAGCGTGAAACTGGGACGGATCACCACCGGGAAGCCCACGGTCTTCTGAACGCCCCAGGCCTCTTCCATGCTGTGGGCAATGCCCGAGCGCGCAGAGCCCAGACCGATCTTGGTCATGGCGTCCTTGAACTTCAGGCGGTCCTCGGCCTTGTCGATGGCCTCCGGCGTAGCACCAATCAGCTCCACATCGTATTTGGCGAGTACACCATTGCGCCAGAGGTCGAGCGCACAGTTCAGTGCCGTCTGCCCGCCCATGGTGGGCAGAATCGCGAATCCACCTTGGCTGAGCGGGCGCTCTTTGGCGATGATCTTCTCGACCGTCTGCCAGGTGATCGGTTCAATGTAGGTGACGTCGGCCGTGGCCGGGTCGGTCATGATGGTGGCCGGGTTACTGTTGATCAGCACGACCTTGTAACCTTCTTCACGCAGGGCCTTGCAGGCCTGTACGCCGGAATAGTCGAACTCACAGGCCTGGCCAATGATGATCGGGCCGGCGCCGATGATGAGGACGGTCTGGATGTCTGTTCTTTTGGGCATGTTTCGCTCGTGTGTGCGCAGACCGCTCAGGCCTGCCGCTGGGTTTCCAGTTTGTTCAACAGCGCCTGGACGCGCTCGGCAGGAACGTTTTTCTGCATCAGCTGCAGCAGGCCGTCGCCTTCAATGATGGGCCGCAGCACCTCGACTTCAGCCGGGTAAAAGCTCGCATCCCAGGCGCTCATCTCGGCGTTGAAGGTTTCGTCGTCCCAGGTCTTTCCCTTGGCGAGCAGCGTCACCAGCGGCATGGCCTTGTTTTCCAGAAACGCCTTGCGGTAGGGCTTTTGGGACCAGCGCTGCGCGAACCAATCCTTGTGTGGGACTTCCAGGGTCAGCATGCGCTTGGAGATCGCCTTCTCCACTGCGAACACCGGAAAACTGAAAAGCTTCATGGGTGGGTCACCGGGTAATGGGGTTCAAGCGGCCGAACGGGCGTGCATCAGCCCGATGAAGCGGTCGAACAGGTAGGCAATGTCGTGCGGGCCGGGGGACGCTTCCGGGTGGCCCTGGAAGCAGAACGCCGGCTTGTCGGTCCGGGCAAGACCCTGCAGCGTGCCGTCAAACAGGCTGATGTGCGTGGCGCGCAGGTTCTCGGGCAGACTTTTTTCATCGACCGCAAAACCGTGGTTCTGGCTGGTGATGCTGACCCGACCGTTGTCCAGATCCTTGACCGGGTGGTTGGCTCCGTGGTGACCGAACTTCATCTTGAAGGTTTTCGCACCGCTGGCCAATGCCATGATCTGGTGCCCCAGGCAGATGCCGAAGGTGGGCACGCCGGCGTCGATGATTTCGCGCGTTGCGGCGATGGCGTAATCACAGGGCTCCGGATCGCCAGGGCCGTTCGACAGGAAAACCCCGTTCGGCTTCAGCTTGAACACGTCAGAGGCTGGCGTCTGTGCCGGCACCACGGTGATCTTGCAACCGCGTGCGCTCAGCATGCGCAAGATGTTGAACTTCACACCGAAGTCATACGCCACCACGTGAAAACGGGGCGCGATCTGTTCACCGTAGCCAAACCCGAGTTGCCACTCGGTCTGGGTCCAGGGGTAGGGCGCATCGGTGCTGACCACCTTGGCCAGGTCCTGTCCGCTCATGCTCGGCGCCGCCTGGGCGGCTGCCACGGCGCGGGTACGGTGGCTGTCGGTCAGGGGCTCACCTGGGGGCAGCGCAAGAATGGCACCGTTCTGGGCACCGTGGTTGCGAAGGTGGCGCGTGAGAGCACGGGTGTCGAGGTCGGCAATTGCCACCGTGGATTCGCGCACCAGATACTGGGACAGCGATTCTTCGCTGCGAAAGTTCGAAGCCAGCAGCGGCAAGTTCTTGATGATCAGTCCCGCTGCATGAACGCGGCGGGCCTCCACATCTTCACCGTTGACACCGGTGTTACCTATGTGGGGATACGTGAGGGTGACGATCTGTTGGCAGTAGCTGGGATCGGTGAGGATTTCCTGATAACCGGACATCGAGGTGTTGAACACCACCTCGCCAGTGGTCATCCCGGTGGCACCGATGGATATGCCTGTAAAGACCGTGCCGTCGGCTAGCGCGAGAAGGGCTTTCGGGTGGACGGGAAGCACGGAGATCTCCAGAAATGATGAGCGCGCCGGCCGGGACCATGGGCCTCTCCAGGGCCAGGTTGCGTGGCAACCAGCCGCACCGGGAGGCTGTTGCGGCTCGAAAAACACGGCGTCTGGGTTGGAGACCGGGCGCGGCGCAGAGAGTTGCGCCGATTGCGGGTAAACCTTGGGATTATAGCGCTCGACCCGATCAGCTTCCCCGTTGCGCCAGCCAGCGCAAGCCGCAGGAGGTCGCTATGTCTTTACCGGCCTGCACCACCAGCGACCGCAACCGCACTGGCATGCAGGCACACCGCTGCCGCTGCCGCCACGTTGAGCGACTCCTCTCCTCCGGGCTGGGCAATCCGGATAGCCTGCGTTGCGCGCACCAACAGCTCCGGTGACACGCCCTGCCCTTCATGGCCCAGCACCCAGGCGCAAGGAAAGGGCAGGCTGGCTCTGTGCAGAAAATCACCTTGGTGCGAACTGGTCACCAGCAGCGGTACCCGCAGATCCACAAGTCCATCCAGCGCCAGCCCTTCCAGAAGGCGCAGACCGAAATGGGCTCCCATACCGGCACGAACCACCTTCGGCGACCACAGCGCCGCCGTACCCTTCACGGCCAGCACTTGTGTGAATCCGAAGGCGGCCGCGCTGCGCAGGATCGACCCCACATTGCCTGCGTCCTGCACGCGGTCAAGCACCACGGTCGGTGCCAGGCTGTCCAGCCGATCCGCCGAAGGCATGGACCACAGGAAACCCATGCCGGAGGGGGATTCCAGTGCGCTGACACTGGCCATCAGGACATCGGGCAGGAGCACATTCTTGCGAGCCGCTTCGCGCAGTTCGGCGGACGCGTGAAGCCATCCGGACGCAGTGAACACCCCCACATCCGGCTGCAGTTGACGCAACAACAAGGCACTGCACAAATGATCGCCTTCCAGCCACACCTGCCCGAGCTTGCGGTAGGCAGTGCTGTCCTGAGCGAGTTGGCGCAGACGCTTGAGCAGCGGGTTGTCGCGCGAGGTGACAGCTTGCGGCTCAGTCATGGTTCAGCCCCCGACCTTGCCAGCCTGCAACACGCGCGCCACGGGCGCGAACGATCGACGATGCACAGGCAAGGCACCATGTTGCGACAGGGCCTTGAGGTGTTCGGCAGTGCCATAGCCCTTGTGCCGATCAAACCCGTATTCGGGGTACTGCTGATGCAACTCCCCAAGCAGGCGATCGCGCGTCACCTTGGCCAGAATCGACGCTGCCGAAATGCTGGGTACCAAAGCATCGCCTGACACGATGGCTTCGGCAAGCATGTCCAGTTTGGGGAGTCGGTTGCCATCCACCAGAACCTTGGACGGCTTCAGCCGAAGGCCTGTGACGGCCCGTTGCATGGCCAGCAGGGTGGCCTGAAGGATGTTGAGGGTATCGATCTCCTCCACCGTTGCCACGGCGACGCTGCAGCACAAGGCTCGGGCGCGGATATCGTCGTACAAGCGCTCGCGACGCAAGGGGGTGAGCTTCTTGGAATCCGCAAGACCGCGAATGGGCGCTTGATCGTCCAGGATGACGGCGGCTGCGACGACCGGACCGGCCAGCGGCCCCCGCCCCGCCTCGTCCACCCCGGCGATCAGCCCGGGCGCGTCCCAGAGCAGGCTGGCCTGCTCAGCGCGCAAGAATTTTCTCGATCGCATCGGTGGCCAACTGTGCGGTGTCACGCCGCAATGCATCGTGCAGGACCGTGAAACGCGTCTCCAGCGCCGTGATCCGTTCGGGCGCATCGAGCCAGTCCAGCACGGCACGCGACATCGCTTGCGGCGTCGCCTGATCTTGCAGCAATTCGGGGACAACGGAATCCCGGCAAAGAATGTTGGGCAACCCCACCCAAGGCTGCAGCTGCTTGCGCCGCATGATCTGCCAGGACAACCAGTTCATGTTGTAGGCAATCACCATGGGGCGCTTGAACAACGCGGCTTCCAGGGTGGCGGTTCCGCTGGCAATCAGGGTGGCGTTGCAGGCAGCCAAGGCGGCATGGGACTGACCCTGCACCAGGGTTATTGCGCTCCCCAGTCCGCTCTGGTCCACCAGCGCTGCCAAGCGTGCATGCAGCGCCGGTACCGCAGGAATCACAAACCGGAGGTCCGGGCGCTCGCGCTTCATCAGCACCGCAGCATCCAGAAACCGCTGGCCCAGATACTGCAGCTCGGACGAACGGCTGCCTGGCAGGATGGCCACCAGCGTGTCTTCCCCCGCAAACCCCAGTGCATGGCGCGCGCTTTCCCGATCGGGCTGGAGTGGAATCACATTGGCCAGCGGGTGCCCCACGTAAGTGGCTGCAATCGAATGCGTGGCCAACAGCTCGGGTTCGAATGGAAAAATGCACAGCACATGATCAACACTGCGCCGGATTTTTTCGATTCGCTCGGCGCGCCAGGCCCAAACAGAGGGACACACGAAGTGCACGGTGGGAACGCCCGCCGCCTTGAGGGATGCTTCCAGATCAAGGTTGAAGTCGGGAGCGTCCACGCCAATAAACACTTCGGGCTTTGGTGCGGTCAGCAGCCGTTCCCGAAGCTTTGTCCGGATTGCAAGAATTTCCCGGTAGTGTCGGAGTACTTCCACATACCCCCGCACCGCCAGCTTCTCGCTGGGCCACCAGGCATCAAAGCCCTGTTCGATCATGCGTGAGCCCCCGATGCCCACGGCCGCCAGGCCCGGCCAACGCCGCCGCATGCCCTGGAGCAACAACCCTGCAAGAAGATCGCCTGAGGTTTCCCCGGCCACCAGGGCGAACCGGTGCTGAGCACTCACAGCAAAGCTCCGGTGCACATCAGCGGGCAATGCCGCGCGTCGACTGGGCCAGAAACCGGCTCATGAGCTCCACATCCGCTGCGGCCTCGGGCCGGCTGGCGGACATCGCCTGAATTTCAATGCGCGCCACATCCAGCGTGTGCCCCTGGCGGTACAGCAGCTTGTGCATCTGTTTCACGGCGGCGATGCGCTCGGCAGAGAACCCTCGGCGCTTGAGCCCGACCTGGTTCAAACCCCGCACCTGCAGCGGGTTGCCGTCCACCAGCATGAAAGGCGGAACGTCCTGCGATACAGCACTCGCAAAACCGATCATGGCGTGCGCCCCCACCGACACAAACTGGTGGATGCCGGTGAGACCGCCCACAGTCACCCAGTCCGCAAGGTGGACGTGACCGGCCAGGGTTGTGTTGTTGGCCAGCGTGGTGTGGTTGGCCACATGGCAGTCGTGCGCAATATGGGTATAGGCCATGATCCAGTTGTCATCGCCCACCGTCGTGATGCCACCAGCACCCGGCACACCCAGGTTGAAGGTGCAGAACTCGCGGATGGTATTGCGGTCACCGATCCGCAACTCCGTTGGCTCTCCCGCATATTTCTTGTCCTGCGGGACGGCTCCAATGGAATTGAACTGAAAAATGCGGTTGTCTCTGCCGATGGTGGTCCGGCCCTCGATCACGCAATGAGCGCCAATGGTGGTTCCCGGGCCAACCTTCACATGGGGACCGATCACGGTGTAGGGCCCAACGCTCACCGAGCTTTCCAGTTCGGCTGCAGGATCAACCAGTGCGGTGGGATGAATGCGTGTCAAGCCGAGTCTCCCGGTCAGGACACTGTGCGCATGGTGCACATCAGTTCAGCCTCGCAAGCCACATCGTCGCCGACGTGGATCACGCCCTTGAACTTGTAGATTCCAGCCTTGACACGATCAAGCGCCACGTCCATCACCAGCTGATCTCCAGGCTCTACCGGGCGCTTGAACCGGGCGCCGTCGATACCAGCGAAGTAATACACCGTGTTGTCGTCCATGGTGACCCCGGCTGTGTCAAACGCCAGCAACGCTGCAGCCTGTGCCATGGCCTCAAGCATCAGCACACCCGGCATCACGGGTCGGTTCGGGAAATGGCCGCCGAAGAAAGGCTCGTTGATGGTGACATTCTTGATGGCCTTGATGCGTTTGCCCTTTTCGATTTCCAGCACCCGATCCACCAGAAGAAACGGGTAACGGTGCGGCAGTTGTTTGCGGATCTGATGAATGTCCATCATGGTGTTTTTCTGGGTTCGGTGGCTTGCGCGATGGCTTGCTCCACGGCCTTGAGCCGTTCACGCAAGCGGTTGAGCTGTTTCAGGGAGGCAGCATTCTTCTCCCATGCCGCATTGTCGTCGATGGGAAACATGCCGGTATACAGACCCGGTCTGGCAATGGAGCGCGTCACCACGGATGCGGCGGACACGTTAACGCCATCGGCGAGCTTCAGGTGTCCCAACACAATGGCACCGCCACCAACGGTGCAGTGGGCGCCGATATCAGCACTTCCCGCCACACCAACACAACCCGCCATGGCCGTATGCGCCCCCACACGGACGTTGTGTCCTATCTGGATCAGATTGTCCAGCTTCACGCCATCTTCGATCACCGTATCTTCCAGTGCACCGCGGTCGATGCAGGTATTGGCACCGATCTCGACATCGTTGCCTATGCGCACCGCACCCAGTTGCTCAATCTTGACCCAGGTACGGTTCGACGGCGCAAAACCGAAACCATCAGCTCCGATGACCACCCCGGCGTGCACAATGCACCGCTCGCCGATCGTGCAACGCTCGCCCACAACGACCCGTGGGTACAGAAGCGTGTTCGCTCCGATCACGGCACGTCGGCCCACCACGGTGTGCGCACCGACCCGGCAGCCCGAGGCCAGAGAGGCCCCTGCTTCAACCACCGCAAACGGGCCGATGTCCACGCCGCTGGCCAATTGCGCGTCAGGATGTATCTGGGCGGTGGGATGAATCTCGGGCTGCGCAGGCGCGTTGTGCAGAGCCGCCCACCATTGGGTGAGCCTGGCAAAGTACAGATAGGGATCGTCAGTGACGATGCATGCACCCCGTGCAGCTGCCAGCTCCTGCAGGCTGGGCGGAACAACCAGGGCGCTGGCATGGGTGGTGGACAGTTGCGCCGCATAGCGGGCCTGCGCAATGAACGACAGGTCCCCCTTTTGCGCGTTCGACAGCGACGCCAGCCGAGTGACTTGGGTCTCAGTCGACCCCGAGAGAACACCCCCCAAGGCCTCGACAATGGCTCCCAGGGACGTTGGCATTTGGTGTTCCCTGCAGATTATTTGGCGCCGCTGTTGAGGCTGTTGAGCACCTTGTCCGTGATGTCGTGCTTGGGATTGATGTAGACCGCTTCCTGAATCACGAGATCGTACTTCTCCGCCTCGGCAATCTGCTTGATCACGCGGTTGGCCCGTTCCAGCACCGCCTGCAGCTCTTCGTTCTTGCGCAAGTTGAGGTCTTCCTGGAACTCACGCTGTTTGCGCTGGAATTCCTGGTCCTGGGTAATGAGCTGGCGCTGACGGATGACGCGCTGGCTTTCGGGAAGCGTCGGGGCCTCGCGCTCGAATTTCTCCGAAGCCGCCTTCAACTGGGTGGCCAGGTTCTGCACCTCCTTCTCCCGGCGCAGGAATTCCTGCTCCAGTTTGGTCTGCGCCGCCTTGGCCAGGGAGGCTTCACGAAAGATGCGGTCGGTATTGACAAACCCGATGCGGAATTCCTGCGCCATCGCCGACAGCGCCATCAAGCCAGACACGGCTACCAGGGCGGCAGTCCGCACACCCGCAGAGGCACGCATGTCGGACAAGGTGATTTTCTCGCGTTCCCCGTACACGTTGCCGACGTCCACGAATGCGAACATGCGCAGCGTGCGGTCGTTGCCAGCGCCGGGGAAAGGCGCGATGAACTCCGCGTTCAGAACGACGTTTTTCGCTCCGCCTACATTGACCGTTTCGCCCGTGGTCGAGCCGATCACCTCCGAACGTGGACCCAGCGTCCCTTGGTCGAAGCCCCGAACCGAACCCAGGCCACCACCATAGAAATTTTTCAGAACCGGGAAGTCGCCATTGATGCCACGGCCGATCCCGAGTTCGCCATTGAAAGCCAGGGTGTATTGCCGCGTCAGTGGGATGTACTGCTGCAGCTGGTAGTTCAGTTTGACATACCGCTTGTCGCTGCTGAGACCAAATTCCGTGTTGAGACGCTGAAGCCGCCCCTCGTTGGGGACGAGGGCGCTGTCACGCCCATCCCGCGTCCAGCCGATGGTGGCTGGAATGTAAGTGCCGTCCTGGTCCCGGTAGGCTACCGGCAGCTGGTTCCCTTCGTCGATCCGGATATCTTCGCCACCAATGCCGAAAAACACAGTGTCCCGCTCGGTGAAGGGCACACCGAACCGCACGCCCACCCCGCGGGTGACGATACGGTAGTCCCCGCCCTGTTCGGTGAACGGCCGGGTGGTTTTGTAGTAGAGGTCGTAGGTCCTTGAAATACCTTCGGGGGTGAAGTAGGGATCCGTGGTGCTTAGCACAAACTGCCGGTTGAACTTGCTGGTGTTCACGTTCAGGCCCAGATAGTTGCCAGAGCCGAACACGTTTTCCTGTTGAATGCCAGCGAGGAAGGAAAGCTTGTCGGCCTGGGAATACCCGGCACCGATCGACAGATTCCCGGTCGGCTTTTCGGCAACAGAGACCACCAGATCCACCTGGTCGGGCGTTCCAGACACGGGCTGGGTGTCAATCCCGACTTCCGTGAAAAACCCCAACCGGTCGACTCGGTCGCGGGAAAGGCGAATCCTGTCCGTGTCGTACCAAGCCGACTCCAACTGGCGGAACTCCCGGCGGATCACTTCGTCCCGGGTGCGGTTGTTGCCCTCGACGTTGATGCGCCGCACGTACACGCGGCGCTGGGGCTGTGCCTGGATGACGAACGACACCTGGTTGGACTCGCGATCAATTTGCGGCACCGCCTCCACCTGCGCGAACGCATAGCCGAAAGCGCCAAAGTAGTCGGTGAAAGCCTTGACCGTGTTGGCCACCTCTTCCGCGTTGTAGGCCTCACCTGCCTGCAAGGTCACCAGCCGCTTGAACTCTTCGTCCTTGTCGAGGTATTCACCCTCCAGCGCGACGGAAGACACCACAAAGCGGTTGCCCTCTGTGATGTTGATGGTGATGGACATGCCATCCTTGTCGGGATCAATGGCCACCTGGGTGGAATCGATCCGGAACTCCAGATACCCGCGCGTCAGGTAATAGGAACGCAACTTCTCAAGATCGGCGTTGAGCTTTTCGCGGGAGTAACGGTCCGACTTGGTGTACCAGCTGAGCCAGCCACCCGTATCAAGGTCGAACAGACCGCGCAAGGTAGCTTCCGGGAAAGCCTGGCTACCAACGATGCGGATGTCCCGGATCTTGGCGACTTCGCCCTCGACCACACTGAAGTTCAGGTTGACCTGGTTTCTTTCCGTTGGCGTGACCGTGGTCGTGACCGTGGCAGCGTACATGCTGCGATTGATGTACTGGCGCTTGAGCTCCTGCTCCGCGCGGTCCGCCAGCGCCTTGTCAAACGGCCGGCCTTCGGTGAGTCCGATGTCACGCAGGGCTTTTTCCAGCACGTCTGCATCGAATTCCTTGATGCCGGAAAAGCTGATGTCCAAGACCGACGGGCGCTCCTCGACGATCACCACCAGCACATCGCCATTGACCTGAAGCCTTACATCGCTGAACAGACCCAGGCCAAACAGGGAGCGAATGGCGGTGGAACCCTTGTCATCGTTGTACTGGTCGCCAATGCGAAACGGCAGGGACGCAAACACCGTCCCGGGCTCTACCCGCTGCAATCCTTCGACCCGAATATCGCGTAGCGTGAACGGGTCGACAGCCCATGCGGGCAACGCAGACAGCAACGAAGCCGCCAGCGCGGAAAGGGTCAATCCACGCCAGCCAAGGTGATGATTTTTCATGGGAGGGAAGTGTTCAGCCCGTCAGTCGGACCACATCGTTGAACAAGGCAACGGACATGAGCGCCATCAGCACGAGCACACCTCCGCGCTGCAGGCGCTCCATCCAGGCATCAGACACGCTGCGCCCCGTGACACCTTCCCAAAGATAATACATCAGGTGCCCGCCATCGAGGACCGGCAGCGGGAGCAGGTTCAACACACCGAGACTGACGCTGATCAGGGCAAGGAACAGCAGATAGGAGGTGAGCCCCAGGCTGGCCGACTTGCCGGCATAGTCTGCAATGGTGAGTGGTCCGCTGAGGTTCTTGACAGAGGCCTCGCCAATCAGCATGCGTCCCATCATCTTGAGTGTCAGCCAGGACACCTCCCACGTTCGCACCACGCCCTGCACCACGCCGTCAATCGGGCCATAGCGCACCGTCACGAGTTCGGGTGCCGCCCCGATGAAGGCACCCACCCGGCCTATCCAGACACCTTCCACCTGCTCGGCCGATGGCGTGACGGTCAGAGAGACGGTTCGCCCGTCGCGCTCGACCGTCCATTGCTGGGTCTGCCGCTGCCCATCGGACCCCACAGCACCGGCGATCGTCGCCCGTAACTCCTGTCCGTCGGACATCGGGCGGCCATCCACAGCCCGTACGCGGTCATCCGGTTGCAAACCGGCTGCCTCGGCAGCACCTCCCTGCATCACCCTGCCCACCACGGGCGCACTCCATGGTGCCGTGATGCCCATCCGTTCAAAAAGGGTGGCATCCACCTCCCGCACATCCAGCTCCCCGAGAGGCAGACGGACTTCGCGCACAGGAGTGCCCTCGCCCTGCGCCACCCAGAGCGTCATGTCTTCCCGCGAAAGCGCAGCCTGGGTCAAGCGCCACCGGAGATCACCAAACGACCCCATTTCCACTGGCGCCTCGTCACCCTGGGCAATCTGCAGCACACGGTCACCGCTGGCCAGCCCCGCACGTTCTGCCAACGATCCAGCGGCAGGGCTGGCGAGGATCGCTTTGGGTTCTTCGACGCCACTCCAGTTGACCAGCGCATACAAAAACACCGCCAGCAACAGATTGGCCGCAGGCCCTGCCGCCACGATCGCAGCCCTCGAGCGCAACGGCTGTGTGTTGAACGCCAGATGCCTTTCCGCAGGGTCCACCGGGGCTTCACGCTCGTCCAGCATTCGCACGTAACCTCCCAGCGGTAGCGCGCACAGCACGAATTCGGTGGGGCTGTTCTTGCGCCGCCAGGTCAACAGCGGTTTTCCGAATCCGACCGAGAACCGCAATACCTTGACCCCACAAGCCACCGCGACCCGATAGTGCCCGTACTCGTGGATGGCGATCAACAGGCCAAGTGCGACGACAAAGGCAACGATGGTGAGCATGGCTTCTTTCCTCAGCGCAGGGGCAAAAGACGCCGGCAGACGTCTGACATGGGTTCAGGCAGCGAGCCTGCGAACCTGGGTCTGTGCGACGCTGCGCGCTTCCCGGTCGATGGCCAGGAGGTCCTGCAGATTTGCCGGTTTGGAGGGTACCAAGGCAGCCAAAGTTGCATGGTTGACCGCGTGAATCCGGTCGAACCGCAGGCCTTCGGCCAGGAACGCGGCCACGGCGACTTCATTGGCGGCGTTGAGGACTGCCGTGGTGCCCTGCGGCGCGTCCAGTACCTCCCACGACAGATACAGACCCGGATAGCGGGCTCGCTCTGGCTCCCGGAAGGTCAGTGATGCCAGGGTTCCGAAGTCCAGCGGCTGTGCGCCACTGTCCATTCGCTCCGGCCAGGACAAGCCATAGGCGATCGGCACACGCATGTCGGGTGTTCCGAGCTGAGCGAGCACCGATGTGTCCTTGAACTGCACCATGGAGTGGATGATCTGTTGTGGGTGGATGAGAACCTTGATCTGCGACCCGGGCAGATCAAACAGCCAGCGGGCCTCGATGACCTCCAGCGCCTTGTTCATCATCGTTGCTGAATCCACGGAGATCTTGCGTCCCATCACGAAATTGGGGTGGGCACATGCCTGTGCAGGGGTCATGGCCGCCAGGTCTGCCAGTGGCGTATCGCGGAATGGCCCGCCCGAGGACGTCAGCAAGATGTGATCAAGGCGATCCGGCCAGTGACTGGGATGTTCCGGCAAGCATTGAAAGATGGCGGAATGTTCGCTGTCGATTGGCAGCAGCGTGGCGCCGCCTGTCCTGACTGCATCCATGAACAGCTGCCCCCCGACCACCAGAGCCTCCTTGTTGGCCAGCAACAGCTTCTTTCCCGCAGACGCTGCGGCAAGACTGGGTGCCAACCCTGCCGCCCCGACAATGGCGGCCATGACGATGTCCACCTCGGTCGATGCACTCACCTCGCAGAGCGCTTCATCTCCAGACAACACCTCGACCGGCAGCGCCAACGCCCTGACGCGGTCACGCAGCGCACTGGCGTGCGGAGGGCTGGACATCACCGCAAATCGCGGACGGAAACGCACGCACTGCTCCAGCAGTGCGTCGACCCGGGTCGACGCAGTCAGCGCATGAATCCTGAAACGGCCCGGGTGACGCGCCAGGACATCCAGTGTGTTGGTGCCTATCGAGCCGGTAGAGCCCAGGATGGTGATGGATTGCAGTTCGGTCATGTCGCTTTCAGAGTGTGGCCAGCATCATCGCCAGGGGAAGTACCGGCAAAAGCGCGTCCACCCTGTCGAGGACACCACCATGTCCGGGCAACAGATGGCTCGAGTCCTTCACGCCTGCGCTTCGCTTGACCAGCGACTCCAGCAGGTCGCCTGCAACGCTCATGGCCGTCAGGAACAACAGCGCAAGAATTCCCAGAACAGGGCCCAATTGCCAAAGATGGTGGTAAAGACTGCCCTGGTCGCCCCAGCCAGAAGCATCGGCCCAGACCCAGACAGCCCCAAGCAAAAATACGCCCACCAACCCGCTGATGGCGCCCTCCCAGCTTTTCGCAGGACTGATCGACGGGGCGAGTTTGCGTCTTCCAAGGGCCTTCCCACCGAAGTAGGCAGCGACGTCAGCCATCCAGACCAGCAACAACGTGGACAGCAGAAAGCTAAGACCCAGCTGACGTGCCTGCACGAGAGCCAGCCAGGCAAAGGCGATAAGGCAAAGACCGATCCCAAGCCGCAAGCCAATCGGCCAAGATGACCACCCTGCCACGCCCCGCTTGAGCATGGCAACAGATAGGACCACCCAAAGTCCTCCCACAGCCAGCCAAGCGCTGCGCCAGGAATACCCAAGACCGCCCGCCCACCAGAAAGCCGCAATCACCAGCCCCAGAACCAGCGCCAGCACCAGGCCCGTCCACTGATTGCAGCCGTTCAGCCGCGCCCACTCCCAGGCTGCGGCCACCACGAGCGCCAGACTTAGCGCCGTGAACGCAGTGGTGTCCGGGTGAAACACGGCGGGCAACAGTACGGCCAGCAGCGCCAGGGCAGTCAGGACACGTTGTTTAAGCATGACAGCGCCCGGACGGGTCGGCGCCACCGGCATAGGCTTCCGCCTCGCATTGCTCGGCAGTTTTTCCAAAGCGCCTTTGCCGGCCTGCGTAGTCCGCGATTGCCTGGTCTATGTCGCCCTGATCGAAGTCCGGCCACAGTCGATCCGAAAAGTAGAGTTCGGTGTAAGCGGTTTGCCACAGCAGGAAATTGCTGATGCGGCGTTCACCGCCGGTACGGATCAGAAGATCGGGGTCGGGCACATGCGCCAGTGCCATCGCCGCTGACAGATTGGCTTCGCTGATCTCCCGGCCCTGTGCGACCAGTTTCTGTGCGGCCTGCACCATGTCCCAGCGGCCGCCGTAATTGAAGCAGACGTTGAGCACCAGCCGGTCGTTAGCCTGAGTACTTTTTTCGGCCGCTTCCATGGCCAGAACAACCTTCTCGGATAGCCCTTCCCTCCCGCCTGGAAAGTGCAGCTGAACGCCGTTGCCCTGCAGCTTGGGCACCTCGCGGGACAACGCCATGGCCAGCAATTCCATGAGGCCCGACACCTCCTCCGGCGGACGGCTCCAGTTTTCAGATGAAAACGCGAACACCGTGAGAACCCCTACACCACGCCGAATGCAAGCCTCGACGATTCTGCGCAACGCGTCCACCCCCTGCTTGTGGCCGGCCACGCGCGGCAACCACCTTTTCTGGGCCCAACGGCCATTGCCGTCCATCACGATGGCAATGTGCCTGGGCACCAATTCGGCGGTGGGCAAGGGGGGGTGAGCAGCAGCCATCAATAGGGAGACACGATCAACGCCGCGCAATTACACGGCCATGATGTCCTGCTCCTTGGCAGCCACGAGCCGGTCGACCTCTGCGATCATGCGATCCGTGAGCTTCTGGACGTCGTCCTGGGAGCGTCTTTCGTCGTCCTCGGAGGCCAGCTTGTCCTTGACCAGCTTCTTGACGGCCTCGTTGGCATCGCGGCGAAGGTTCCGAATGGCGATCTTGGCAGCCTCGCCATCGCCCCGGACCACTTTGGTGAGCTCTTTGCGCCGTTCTTCGGTCATGGGCGGCATCGGAACACGAATGAGATCGCCTTGACTGGCAGGGTTCAAACCGAGATCGGACTCCCGGATTGCCTTTTCAATCTTGGCACCCATCCCTTTTTCCCACGGCGCTACGCCGATGGTTCGCGCATCCAGCAGAGACAGGTTGGCGACCTGCGACAACGGCAACATCGAGCCGTAATACTCCACATGCACCGTGTCCAACAACTGCGGGTTGGCGCGCCCGGTACGAATTTTGGTCAGACCTTGCTTGAACGCCTCGATGGACAGTTGCATCTTGTGTTCAGCGGTCTGTCGGATTTCAGCGGTACTCATGGTGATCCTCGAATTAGTCTCAAGTCAGCTGCGGGTTTCAGACATGCACCAATGTGCCCTCATCACCTCCCAGCACGACCTTGCGGAGCGCGCCTGGTTTGAAGATGGAGAACACCTTGACAGGCAGCTTCTGGTCGCGGCACAGGGCAAATGCGGTGGCATCCATCACCTGAAGGTTCCGGGCCATGGCTTCGTCAAAGGAAATGGATGCATACCGTGTTGCTGAGGAATCCTTGTTGGGGTCGGCGGTATAGACACCGTCCACCTTGGTCGCCTTGAGCACGATCTCGGCACCGATTTCTGCGCCCCGTAGCGCTGCCGCCGTGTCGGTGGTGAAAAACGGATTGCCAGTGCCCGCAGCGAACACCACGACCTTGCCCTCTTCAAGGTATTGCAAGGCCTTCGGACGAACGTAAGGCTCCACGACCTGCTCGATCGCAATGGCGGACATCACCCGTGCAACAACTCCCGCCTTGTCGAGCGCATCGGCCAGCGCCAGAGAGTTCATGACGGTCGCCAGCATGCCCATGTAATCGGCCGTTGCCCGGTCCATGCCGACCGAGCCTCCAGCCACCCCCCGGAAGATGTTCCCACCACCAATGACGATGGCCACTTCCACTCCCAAGCGGGTAACCTCGGCGATCTCGTCCACCATGCGAACGATGGTGGCGCGGTTGATGCCGAATGCATCGTCACCCATGAGGGCTTCACCTGAGAGCTTGAGAAGGATGCGTTTGTACGCTGGCATGTCGACTTTCTGATGTCAGATGGATTCGCTCAGGGGGCGAGTGTAGCGGGCACCCACCCCGCCTGCGCAAGCTTGATCGCACGCAAGAACGGGCCTTTCGGCCCGTTCTTGCTATGGGATAGCAACAGAGCGCCCGGCCTCAGGCCCCTTTGGCGGCTGCCACCGTTGCGGCGACTTCTGCGGCAAAGTCGTCCACCTTCTTTTCGATGCCCTCGCCCACAACGTAAAGCGTGAAGGCTTTCACGGTTGCTCCGGCACTCTTGAGCATCTGTTCGACCGTCTGTTTGTCGTTCTTCACAAAGGCCTGATTGAACAGGGACACTTCCTTGAGGTACTTCTGCACTGCACCGTCGATTCGCTTGGCGGTGATTTCGGGGGATTGAGCAGGCTTGCCAGCAGCCACCAGCTCGCGGTTGGCCTCATCGGCCTTGGCCGCAGCCACCGAGCGCTCGCGCTCGATGAGTTCAACTGGCACATCTGCACTGGTAAGAGACACTGGTTTCATGGCAGCAATGTGCATGGCGGTGTCCCTGGCAGCCGCTTCGTTCCCTTCGTACTCGACCAGAACGCCGATGCGGGTGCCATGAACATAGCTGGTCAAAGGCGTACCGCTGGAACGCTTGAAGCGGCGAAAACTCATGTTCTCGCCGATCTTGCCAATGAGACCTTTGCGCACATCTTCCAGGGTGGGGCCAAAGCCTTCGAGTTCGAATGGCAGTTTGCCCAGAGCATCGATATCGGCTGGGTCGTTCGCGGCAACGAGCCTGGCAGCCGCACTGGCCAGCGCCAGAAAGCTGTCGTTCTTGGTCACGAAGTCGGTCTCACAGTTGACTTCCACCATGGCACCTGTGGAACCGTCGATATGACAGGCCACGACGCCCTCGGCCGTCACGCGGCTGGCGGCCTTGCCGGCCTTGGTGCCCAGTTTCACACGCAGCAACTCTTCGGCTTTGGCCATGTCGCCGTCGGCCTCGGTCAGGGCCTTTTTGCATTCCATCATGGGCGCGTCGGTTTTGGCGCGCAACTCGGCAACCATGCTTGCAGTAATAGCCATTGTCATTTCTCCTTGTCCCAGCAAGCGGCTCCAGGCCGCATTCGGGATACAACTAGTCGGTTAAAGCTGTGAAAAAGGGGCCCCGTGAGCCCCTCGGGTCTGCGCTGCGCCGCTTCAGGCCGCTGCGTCTTCTTTCACTTCGACGAATTCGTCGCCTTCCTTGGCGACCGCCTTCACCACGTCATTCACGGCGTTCGCACGCCCTTCCAGGATCGCGTCGGCGATGCCGCGGGCGTACAGCGCGACAGCGCGGGCGGAGTCATCGTTACCAGGGATCACGTAGTCAATACCGACCGGCGAATGGTTGGTATCCACCACACCCACCAGAGGAATGCCCAGCTTTTGGGCCTCCAGCACGGCGATTTTGTGGAACCCCACATCGATCACGAAAATGGCGTCGGGCAAAGCCGGCATGTCCTGAATGCCACCGATGTCCTTTTCGAGCTTTTCCATTTCGCGAGCGAACATGAGCTGCTCTTTCTTGGTCATGCTGTCCAAGCCCGCCTCTTTCTGAGCCTGCATGTCCTTCAGCCGCTTGATCGACGTCTTGACCGTCTTGAAGTTGGTCAGCATGCCACCGAGCCAGCGCTGATCCACATACGGCACACCTGCTCTGCGGGCCTCCTGGGCGACGATGTCGCGCGACTGGCGCTTGGTGCCCACCATGAGAATGGTGCCGCGATTGGCCGACAACTGGCGAACAAACTTGGCCGCCTCTTCGAAAAGCGGAAGTGTCTTCTCGAGATTGACAATGTGGATTTTGTTGCGATGACCGAAGATGTACGGAGCCATCTTGGGGTTCCAGAAGCGGGTTTGGTGGCCGAAGTGCACCCCTGCTTCCAGCATTTCGCGCATGGAGATAGACATGAAATTGATATCCAAAGGTTAGGTCTTAAAGCCGACCCCGATCCAGAACCCGCTCCGGCGCATGTAAAACGCCGGGTTGCGTCGTCCGAACACCCAGGTGGGTCGGTTTGCGATTGTTTCCCCGCTTGACATGGCTGGCGTGTGCCTCGACGCTTGCAAGCGGAAAAACCTGTCAATTGTAGCAGCCGCAACTTCCGTGGGCAGGGCGCCCTTGGCCAATTGCACGGGATCAGCCGCAAAGGGAACCACATGCGCCGCGCACCATCCGACCACCCGCTGCCACTGCACGACCTTGCCGCCATCCGCCGGATGGAAGCGGCAGCGGGATGTTTTCCATCCGGTCCATCGCTGATGGCACAGGCAGGACTTTCCGTGGCCAGAATGGCGCAAGCCATCGTGCCCCATGCCCGGACCGTCTGGATCGCCTGCGGTCCTGGCAACAATGGTGGCGATGGCTTGCACGCGGCGCTCCATCTGCACCGATGGGCACAACGAACACGCGGCAGGGCGCAGGTGATCGTCACACACCCGGGTGCTGATCCCGATTGGCCGACCGGAAATCCGCGCTTTTCCGAATGGCAAGAAGCTTTGGGCCTGGTGTTGTCCCAGGGCATTTCTCTGCATGAAGCCCCCCCGCCGGTCTTTGACCTTGCCATTGACGCGGTGTTCGGGATTGGACTCAGCCGGCCGCTGGAAGGTCGATTCGGGGATTGGGTGGCGCGCTTGCGGGAGGCACCCTGCCCCGTGTTGCATGTGGACGTTCCCTCGGGCCTGGACGCGATGACGGGCATGGATGCGCTCGCACCAGGCGGCGCACATCAGGCCGCCACGGCATCTGGCGGCCCCCGACACACCATTACGTTCCTGACACTCAAGCCAGGATTGTTTACCGGAATTGGCAGAGATCTTGCCGGCGAGGTCTGGCTCGACGCGCTTGGGCTT
>JALORL010000246.1 GCA_025458915.1 Hydrogenophaga sp. | reverse complement strand
TTTATGGCGAAGCTGTTGAGGTACTCCACCGGCTTGGCAGGATCGAACTCCTTGCCCATGATGGTGTGCTTGACGTAGGCCGGGCCTGCATTGAACTCCATGCCCAGGTCCTTCATGTGCTTGCGCGCATCGGTGATCAGGAACACGCGCTCGGCAATCTGGTTGTAGTTCACGTCGCCCTTCACATAGCCCCAGCGCTGCATCTGCGTGAGCATCCACACGGCCATGCTCTGCCACGGCATGGGGTCGAAGTCGGCGCGGTCGGGCACGTTCTGGATCTTGCCCAGACCGTCGGCAAATCGGCCGGTGAGCACCTGCGACACCACGGTTTCGGGCTGGTTCAGGTAGGCCTGCGGCGAGATCACTTTGGCAATCAGTTCGCGGTTCTTGGGCTGGCGCGCCATGGCAGCGGCCGTGAGCACCGCGCGGTACAGCGCCGCAAAGGTGTTGGGGTTCTGCTGGATGAACTCGGTGCTGGTGCCGAAGGCGCAGCAGGGGTGGCCGTTCCAGAGATCCTTGGTCAGCACGTGCAGGAAGCCGATCTCGTCGAACACGGCCCGCTGGTTGAAGGGATCGGGGCCCAGATAGCCATCGATGTTGCCGGCGCGCAGGTTGGCCACCATTTCGGGCGGTGGCACCACACGGATCTGCACATCGGTGTCGGGGTTGATGCCCGCTTCGGCCAGGTAGTAGCGCAACAGGAAGTTGTGCATCGAATACTCGAACGGCACGCCGAACTTGAAGCCCTTCCACTGCTTCGGGTCGCGCTTGTCCTTGTGCTTCACGTGCAGGGTGATGGCCTGACCGTTGGTGTTCTGGATCGTGGCCACGTTCATGGGCACGGGGTTGGAGCCGGCGCCCATGGAAATCGCCAGCGGCATCGGCGACAGGAAGTGCGTGGCGTCGTACTCCTTGTTGATCATCTTGTCGCGGATCAGCGCCCAGCCCGCCGTCTTGATCACCTCCACATTGAGGCCCTGCTTTTCGTAGAAGCCCAGCGGCTTGGCCATGATCAGCGGGGTGGCGCAGGTGATTGGAATGAAGCCGATCTTCAGGTCCTTCTTCTCCAGCGCACCCTGTCTCTCCTGGGCCATGGCCTGCAAGCTGGCCACCGGCAGCACGCTGGCAATCGCGGCCATGGCCGTGCCCTTGCCGACCGCGCGCAGGAAGCGCCGGCGTTGCTCATCGTGCGGGAACAGCGCCTTGACCAGGGTCGCTTCGATGAATTCGTTGCTGTAGGCCTCGAACTCGCTTGTCTCGCTGCGCCGGCGCAACTCCACCGCCGCGCTGTCGGCCGCCACCTCGGCATGGTGGTCGGCCAGCGTGTGGTCGCGTCCGCACGTGCACTTCATCATGAGCGGACGGTCAGCGTTGTAGGGATCGAAGAATTCGGACATGGCGCACCTCGTGAGTTGATGACGCCTCATCTTTCGCAAGCAACGGGCCAGCTTGCCCGCCAGACCGGCCGTTGGGCGGCTGCCGGCATCAATTCGCAAGTCCCGGCCCCACGCCGTGTAGGGCTGACCCTACAAACAGGCCAGCCGCAGCACCCCGGCGGCCCCGGGCCAGGCACCCAGGGCCCCGTTCTGGGGCACCTTCACGGTGCCTTGGGCGCGCGCGCGTGGCGCTCTGCGTACAGCGCCAGCTCCACATCGTTCTTGGTCCCGGTCTTTTCCAGGATGCGTGCACGGTAAGTGCTCACGGTGTTGGACGCCAGGCCCAGCTGTGCACCAATTTCGCTCACGGTCTGCCCCTGGGTGAGCAGCCGGTACACCTGGTGTTCGCGGTGCGACAGCGCCTCCGGGCCGCCCTGAGCGCCGGCACTCCCCACGGCTGCGGCGAGTGCTTCGGCCGTGTCCTGCGTGAAAAAGACGCCGCCGCTGGCCGCCTTGCGCACGGCCGCCAGCATGTCGTCCGGGTCGGCGCTCTTGTTCAGGTAACCACGCGCGCCCATGCGGATGCAGCGCACCGCGTACTGCTTCTCGGGATAGGTGCTGAGCATGAGCACCGGCAGGTGCGGGTGCTCGCGCTTGAGCGTCTGCAGCACGTCCAGGCCGTCCTGCCCCGGCATGGCAATGTCCAGCAGCACCAGGTCCAGGCCTTCGCTGCCGCGCAGGGCCTTCACCTGCGCCAGCACGTCGGGCCCGGTCTGGGCCTCGGCCACCAGCTGCACGTCAGGCGCATCGGCCAGGATCTGCTTGAGGCCCTCACGCACGATGCGGTGGTCGTCGGCAATCAGCACGCGGATGGTTTCGGTCACAACAGCGTCCATGGTCATTCGGATAGGGGTGCGGGGGAGGTTGCCGGCGGCCAGCCCAGCGTGAGGCACATGCGCGTGCCGGCGCCGGGCGCGCTGTGAATGAGGATCTGCCCGCCAAAATGCCGGGCGCGTTCGCGCATGCCCATCACGCCGTAGGCGTCGGCGGCCTCGAAGGCCTGCGTTGGTGCGCCCACGCCGTCATCCTGCACGGTCAGCACCAGCTGGTGCGCCTGCACACCAATGTCCACCGCCAGGTGGCGGGCCTGCGCGTGGCGGCCCACATTGCTGAGCATTTCCTGGAAGATGCGGAACACCGCCATGGCCAGCGGCTCCGGCGGCTCGGCCAGGCCGTCCACCGCCATGCTCCAGTCCAGCGCCAGCTCGGCCGACTGCACGAACTCCTGCGCCTGCCATTCCAGCGCGGCCCACAGGCCCTGGTGGTCGAGGATGCTGGGCCGCAGGTCGGTGATGATGCGGCCCACGTTGTCCACCGCGTTCTCGATCAGGCGGCTCATGTTCTGGCACTTGCAGCGCATGCGGCTGCGCATGTCTTCGGCCGCATCCGGGCTGCGCTGCGTCTGCTCGGCCAGGCGCTTGTCCATCCAGTTCACGTCCATCTTCAGTGCCACCAGCAGGCTGCCGAGCTCGTCGTGCACCTCGCGGGCAATGCGGGTGCGCTCCTCTTCGCGCACGGTGTCCGACCATGCGGCCAGCTCGCGCACCTGGTGCAACGCCGTTTCCAGCGCGCCGGTGCGTTCGCGCACCCGCTCCTCCAGCTCGTTCTTGGCACGCTGCAAGGCGTCGGCCGCGCGGCGGCGTTCGGTGATGTCGACAAACGTGACCACAGCGCCGCGCACCTGCCCCTGGTCCACGATCGGGTGGCTGGAATACTCGACCGGGAACGCACTGCCGTCCCGGCGCCAGAACACCTCGCTGTCGATGCGGCAAGGCAGGCCCTGGCGGAAGGCGTTGAAGATCGGGCACTGCGCTTCCGGGTAGGCGCTGCCGTCGGCCCGGGCGTGGTGGGTCAGCTCGTGCATGTTGCGCCCCAGCAGCTCGTGCGGCTCGAAGCCGATCATGCGCGCGCCCGCCGGGTTGATGAACACGCACAGGCCATCCAGATCCACGCCATAGATGCCTTCGCCGGTGGAGGCCAGCAGGAGTTCCAGCGGGTTGCGCCAGACCTCGCTGGCTGGGGGCTGCGGACAGCGGTGCAGGGCGTGCGCGTCGATGTGCATGCACCGCACACCGGTGGCCTCGCGCACCCCCTCCTCCTCCCCGCACATCCCATGGCCTTTCTGGACAGGTTGCTCGGCGCTCGCCGCAAGGCACAAGACCGGCGGAACGCCCTGCAGGTCAACGGGTCGGCCAGCGCCCACGAGGCCGCCTACCTCCTGCGCGCGCCCACGGCACTGATGCAGCTCGACGAAACCGAGGCGCTGGTGGTGGTGCGCTACATGCAGCCCGTGCGTTACACGGCCGGCACCATCATCATCCGCCAGGGCGAAGCCACCGACACCGGCTTCATGGTGCTGGTGCTCGACGGCGAAATCACGGTCGAGTCGCTCATGCCCAGCCGGGTCGACCCGGTCACGGTCAACGTGGTCGGGCCAGGCAGCCTGATCGGGGAGATGTCGCTGGTGGACGGCGCCGCCCGCTCGGCCTCCTGCACCGCCAGCACCGACGTGCGCTGCGCCGTGCTCGACCGACAGGCCCTGGAGGCCCTGATCACCGAACAACCCGCCACCGCCGCCAAACTCATGACCGCCGTGGCCCAGCGCCTGGCCGAACGGCTGCGCGACAACCGCCACAAGCTGCAGGTCTACAGCCAGCTGGTGCAGACCATGCAGGACGAGATCGACCAGCTGATGCCGACGCTGGGGAGTAAAAACTCCCCCCTGCGCCGCTGACGCGGCTTCCCCCCTCTCTGGCGCGCCGCTGCGCGGCGCTTGGAGGGGGGACGCACCCCTTGGACCGGCGAAGCCGGATCCTTGGGTGCCCTGGAATCAGGCACGCGCGCCGGCGAAGGTTATGGGTACTTGAGGTTGTTTCCCAGCGTGTGGGTGAGCTCTTCGACTGGCTCAGGGCGAACGGGAGCGGCCGGCGCTTGAACAAGAGCAACGCCTTCGCATGGACAGGCCAACCGCAAAGCGGTCTCCGGCGCGAAGTGCCTCAAGTCCAGGGGCGCGGTGGAACCGGCTTCGCCGGGCCACTCGCGTTGTCCCCCCTCCGAGCGCCGCGCAGCGGCGCGCCAGAGAGGGGGGAAGCCGCGTCAGCGGCGCAGGGGGGTGTTACGAATTCGGAGCCGTCTTGGAGCTCCAGATCATGGTGATCGTGAGGATGCCCAGCACCACGCCCAGCGAGACCGCCACCGGAATCTTGTAGATGTCGATGATCATCATCTTGGTGCCGATGAACACCAGGATCACGGCCAGTCCGTAGTTCAGCAGGTGGAACCGGCTGGCAGCGGCCTGCAACAGGAAGAACATCGCCCGCAGGCCCAGGATGGCGAACACGTTGCTGGTCAGCACGATGAACGGGTCCTTGGTGATGGCGAAGATGGCGGGAATGGAGTCGACCGCGAAGATCACGTCGGTCATGGCCACCAGGGCAATCACCATCAGCAGTGGCGTGGCAATCTTCTTGCCGTTCTCGATGGTCCAGAACTTCTCGCCGTCGTACTGCTTGCTGACCGGCATCACCTTGCGCAGCAGCTTGAGCGCCGGATTGTCGTCGAGGCTTTCGTCCTGGCCTGCCGCCCACCACATCTTGATGCCGGTGAGGATCAGGAAGGCCCCGAACACATACAGGATCCAGTGGAACTGCTCCAGCAGCCAGGCACCCACCAGGATCATGATGGTGCGCAGCACGATGGCACCAATGATGCCGATCATCAGCACCCGTTTCTGGAACGCTGGCGGCACCGCGAAGTAGGTGAAGATGAGCAGGAACACAAAGATGTTGTCCACCGCCAGGCTCTTCTCGATCAGGTAGCCGGTCAGGAACTCCAGCGCCTTCTCGTTGGCCACCGCCGTGGAGCCGGACACGTCCTTGATCGCCCACCAGAACAGCGCGTTGAACACCAGGCTCAAGGCCACCCAGGCCAGAGACCACCACAGCGCCTCGCGAACCCCCACCTCGTGGGCGCCCTGCTTCTTCAGCACGACAAAGTCGACGAACAGCGCTGCGATCACGAACGCGACGAACACAAGCCACAGCCAGAGTGGCGCAATGGTTTCCATGAGAAAGGACCTCGGTTGTTGGTGCTGGGAACACCCGCAAGGTCTTGCCAGGGCCCAGACATGGCGCCTGGCCTGAAGTTTCCGGCCACACCGCTCAATCGAACGGCGCAGCGTGCTGACGAAAACCCCTCCGGCACCGGGCGTGAAACCCGCCGGCCGGTCGACTACTCCCCTTGATGGGACTCAGGATTATGCGCCAGCCACGGCGCGCACGCCATGCGCAGCTTTGCGCCACGGCGCAACACCGTCCGTGCGAGCCCGCCGGGGCGCCCGACCGGGACGCGTGCCGATGGAGCGTCGCCGGGCGCGAACGAACCTGCAATTTGAATACCAAGGAGGTATATTTCCGGCGCTGTCGGGCGCACCGCTGCCGGCAGCACGGGCACCAACCATGCAGGGGGGGAAATCATGCAGCTTTCAAGTCGTACAGGCCGCTGGTGGATGCGGGGCAAGCGCTCGCCGTGGTGGGCGGTGATCAGTCTGCTGGTCGGCCTGGTCGTACTGGCCGGCCCGACGGGTTGTGCCAGCCAGCCCAGGGTGGCCGACCATTCCTTCAGCTTCCACGGGTGGAACGACGGATGGGCCGAAAAGGTGGATCTGCTCGCCTACAACTACGGAGGCAAGATGCGCCAGCTCAGTGCTCAGGTGCGCCCCGACCAGAGAACGGTTGGATCGCAGTCTGGGACTCACGGCGTCATTCCGGTGGGTGACTTCCTGTATGTGAAGTGGCGTTTGCGCGCCACTGGGGAGATGTTCGAGAAGACCGTTGATCTCAAAGGAAAACTGCCCGAGGACATGAAGGATCACGAGATAACTTTCGTGATCGATGGTGGGGATCTCTACGTATACCTAGTGACGCCAACGCCGCAGCCACCTTCGGTACGCAAGCCACCCCTGCGCACATGGCGTGCCCGTTTCAACGTGGCGCGGGAGATTTACCCGACCCTGCAACAACCTTGACGCGGCGGTTTGCATGGGAACCAGCATCGAGCGGGAACTGGCGCCTGCGGAAGTGGCGCGCATGCCGGCGTTGCGGCAGGAAATGGTTGGGGCCGGGCGAAACGGCTGTGCCACTGCATTCACCTACCTGGCCGCTTTTGACGGCACGAACAACGATCGCGACAACCTGAAGCTGGCCGGCGACCAGTACCCCACCAATATTGCGCATCTAGATGCTCAGGCCAAGCAATCAGATTCTGTACGCTTGGAATCACGCTACTTCCCCGGTGTGGGCACCGGCGGCGATCAGGGCGGCCTGATCCACGCTGGCGTGCTGCCCACCCCCGCCGTGGACGCTGCCGCCGAGAAAGCGTACGTGCAATTCAGGGACGCTGCCATTGCCTACCTCGCCAATAACCCCACCGCCACCCCCGCCGACATCGGCGTGGCCGTTGTGGCCGTTGTGGGTTTCAGCCGCGGCGGCCCCTCGGCGCTGCGCTTTGCCCAGCTGCTCAACGACCGCGGGCTGGTAGCGCCCGACGGCACGGTGATGATTCCGCCGGGCCAGGTGCCGGTGACGGCCATGGCGCTCATCGATCCGGTGGACCGGTTCGTGAAGGGCCCGATGCACATGCCGCCCAACGTGCAGGGCCAGGTGCTGGTGGTGCAGGCCGAGCACGAGCGCCGCAGCGACTTCCGCGCCATGGACTTCGGGCACGACCCGCGCGTCAAAACCGTGCAGCACCCGGGCAACCACGTTGGGTACGACCCCCACGGCACCAGCGCCAACGTGCTGGAGGGCATCACCGGCTACTTCCAGCAGCGCGGCATCGCCATCGCCGATGTGGACCCCGCCTTGAAGTACAACCCGGCCGAGCGCCAGTGGCTGCGCAGCGAGGTCTACCAGACCGCCCGCAACGGCGAGCGCCTGGGCACCGAGCATGGCGAGCCGCGCACCGTGTGGCGCAGCGACCCTCCCGAGCAGGGGCGCCGCATCACGCAACCGAGCCTGCCGCCCGAGCACCGGCAGTGGTTGCAGCAGGCCCGGGCCGAGCTGGCGCCCAGGCTCTCAGCCTATGGCCTGAACGGCGAGGCCTGCCTGCAGGTGGCGGCGGCCTGCGTGTGCAGCGCGGCGCGCCACGCGCGCTGGGGCGCACCGCGCCAGTTCCTGGTCA
>JALORL010000043.1 GCA_025458915.1 Hydrogenophaga sp. | reverse complement strand
GCGCGCATAGCTGATGAGACCGGCTTTCTGCAGGCGCAGGGCAGCCTCGGTGACGCCCTCGCGGCGCACGCCGAGCATGTTGGCAATGAGTTCCTGCGTGATCACCAGCTGATCGCCGTGCAGCCGGTCCAGGCTCAGCAGCAGCCAGCGGCACAGTTGCTGGTCCAGCGTGTGGTGGCGGTTGCACACTGCGGTCTGGCTCATCTGCGTGATCAGGGCCTGGATGTAGCGCAGCATCAGGTGCATGACCGGGCCTGAACGTTCGAACTCCCCCTTCATGGTGTCGGCACGCAGGCGGTAGCCCTTGCCGGCGCTTTGCACCACGGCCCGGCTCGGTGTGGAGCCTCCGCCCATGAAGATGGCGATGCCTACCACCCCCTCGAAACCGGTGACCGCAATTTCGGCCGACGCGCCGTTCTCCAGCACGTACAGCAGGGAGATGATGGCGGTGGTGGGGAAATAGACCGAGGACATCGGTGCGCCGGATTCGTGCAGCACCTTGCCCAGTGGCAGGTCCACCAGCTCCAGCTGGGGCGACAGGCGTTCCCATTCGGCTGCCGGCAGCGCCGCCAGCAGCAGGTTCTGGCGAGGATTGGGCAACAGCTCGGCTGCGGTGGGCTCTGCAGCGGTTGCTGCAGAAGTGGTGTGGGTTTCGCCGTCGCCGCAGCGTTCAGAATTTGACATGATGCATTCCTCCAGAGGGGCTGCGTCCTGCAAGGGGGGACTTTAGCCGGTGCTGTTCGCTCAGCGCAAACCCTGATGTTCACCGGAATGTGTGCGTTTGTATGTTCGCTAACGAACACAACAGCTTACGCCCCGACCCGCCCCGCACCGCAACAGGGCTGCAGCGCTTCAGACGGACGGCAACCGCACCACGCAGGCATGGTGTTCGCCCAGCGACGACCAGCGCAGCCGCTCGCCCGCAGCGAGACGCTGCGCCTCGGGCGGCGGCGCGTGCCGGGGCAGGCAGGGTGTGAAGAACAGTTCGTCGCCCTCCACTTGCAGGCCCAGAATGGACCCCACCGCCGCCCGGTGCAGCCAGCCGGCGGCGCCGGTGTACCAGCTCCAGCCGCCGCGGCCCTCATACGGCGGCTGGCTGTAGACGTCGGCGGCCACGGCATAGGGTTCGGTGCCGTAAGTCATGCTCCATTCGGGGTGGCGGGCGCGGTGGGCAGGGCTCAGGCAGGTGAAGTAACGGTAAGGCGTGTCGGCCCCGGGGGCATCCGGCGGCTCCTTGCCCGCAAGTGTGGCCGCCGCCATCAGCGCCCACACCCCGGCGTGGGCGTACTGACCACCGTTTTCGCGCACACCGGGCGGGTAGGCCTGGATGTAGCCGGCACTGGGGTCGGCGTCCACCAGCGGCGGCCACAGCAGCTGGATCAGCCCCTCGGTGCGGTTCACCAGGTGCGTTTCCACCGCCTCCATGGCCATGCGCTGGCGCGGGGCAGTGGCCTGGCCGGACAGCACCGCCCAGGCCTGCGCAATCAGGTCGATGCGCCCTTCAGAGTTCTCCGCCGAGCCGAGCGCGCTGCCGTCGTCGAAAAACGCCCGGCAGTACCAGTTTCCGTCCCAGGCCGGGCCGTGCAGGGCCACGCGCCAGCCTTCCAGCGCGAGTTCCCAGCGGCGCGCCCGGATGGTTTCGCCACGCTGGCGGGCCAGGGGAATCCAGTCGCGCACGATGGCGCACAGGAACCAGCCCAGCCACACCGATTCGCCGTCGCCCTCGTGGCCCACGCGGTTCATGCCGTCGTTCCAGTCGCCGCTGCCCATGAGGGGCAGCCCGTGGCTGCCCACCCGCAGGCTGCGGTCAATGGCGCGCGCCGCGTGTTCGTACACCGACACCAGCGTGCTGCCGACCTCGGGGGTGGTGTAGGCGTCTTCGGCGCCGTCGGGCACCGGGGGGGCGAGCAGGAAGGGAACGGCCTCATCCAGCACGCTGGCGTCGAGCGTGACCTGCAGGTAGTGGGCACAGGCGTAGGGCAGCCACAGCAGGTCGTCGGAGAAATGGGTGCGCACGCCGGCACCGCCCGGGCTGTGCCACCAGTGCTGCACGTCGCCTTCCATGAACTGGCGGGACGCACAGAGCACGATCTGGTCGCGCAGCCACTGCGGACGCGCCCAGCCCAGGGCCATGGTGTCCTGCAGCTGGTCGCGGTAGCCGGTGGCGCCGCCGGCCTGGTAGAAGGCCGCCTTGGCCCACAGGCGGCACGACACGGTCTGGTACAGCAGCCAGCGGTTGACCAGGGCGTCGAACAGCGGGTCGGGGGTGCGCACTTCGGTGGCCCCGAGCAGGTCGTTCCAGTGGGCGGTGTTGAGATCTTCGCGCACCTGCGCCGGCTGCGCCCGGGCCTGCCGCATCAGCTGGCGCGCCGCCTGGGCCGAGGGGGCGTAACCCATCAGGTACACCAGCTCCAGCGTGGCGCCCGGGCGCAGCGTGACCAGCCGCGACAGGGCTGCGCAGGGGTCCAGCCCGAAGCCGCTGCGCCGGCCCAGCTGGCGCGGCAGCACCAGTTCGCCCTGTTCGCCAAAAAAAGCGCTGCGGTCGCAGGTCCAGTCCAGGCTGTCGTCGTCCATGTGACCGGCATGGGCCTCGCAGAAGAAGGCCGTGCCGCCGCCAAAGCCGCCGGCGGCTTCGCTCTGCGTGCTCAGCAGGCCGGTGAGCACGCTCTGCCCGCCGGCCTCGAAGCAGGCACGGGTTTCCAGCGTGGCACGGTCGGTGCGTTTCTCGCCCATGACCCACTCCACCATGCCCACCAGGCGCAGATGGGCCTTGGCTGTGCCGCGGTTGCTCAGCCGGATGCGCACCTGCTTCACCGCCGCCTCGGTGTCCACGCACCAGGTGGCGTTGACCTGCAACATGCCGCGCCGGTGGCTGATGCGGGTATGGCCCTGGCCATGCTCCACGCGGTAGTGGGTGCCGTCTTCCCCCCAGGCCGACGGGCTCACGCTCCATACGGCGCGCGTGCGGCGGTCCTGCAGCAGGAACCATTCGCCGGGCGGGTCGCCCACCGGGTCGTTGGCCCAGGCCGTGAGCTGGTTCAGACGGCTGTTGATCGCCCAGGTGTTGCCCCCACCGGATTCCGACAGCACGGCGCCGAAGCCCGGGTTGGCGATCACGTTCACCCAGGGGCGCAGGGGCCGCAACGCCTTGCCAACCTCGAATGCGAAGACCGCGCCGTCGGGCGAGAAAATGCCCTTGGCAATGCGCGCCGGCTGCTCCGAAAGCCGCACCGGCACCGGGTCGCTGGCGGGCTGGCCGGCATCGGCACGCAACGCTTCGTGGCGCAGGCGCCAGTCGCGCACCTGGTGCATCCAGGGCCGGCCGTCGGCGTGCAGGTGCAGCCGGGCCAGACGTTCCAGGGTGCCACGCTGTTCGTCGGTCAGGGTTTCCGCCCGCAGCAGGTGCAGACCGGTGGCAGACATGACCGACGCCGGGGCGCCGTAGGTGGCCTGTTGCTCCTGCAGCAGCACAAGTTCTCGGTGCAGCGGCATGTGGTACGAGTGCGGTTCGTTGCTGATGACGACCACGTCGCACGCCACGCCGCAGCGCGACCATTCGCGCAACGCCTGCGCCAGGATGCGCAGCAGCCCCATGCCCTGGACCGTGCCGGCGCTCACCAGCAGCAGCGGGCGGTCGCCCGAGATCTCCAGCGGCCACAGCAGCCGGCGGTCGCAGGCCCAGGGCACGGCACCGTTGCCGTTGCCGGTGCCCTCCAGCGGCGTCACGTCGTGGCGGGGCAGCGTCAGTACCAGGGCAGTGGTGATGGCCTGCAGCGCAGGCAGATAGTCCGGCCGTGGCCGGTGCGACACCGACTGGATGCCCGCCAGCGTGGCCGACATCACCGACGAGCGCTCCACGTACACCGGCTGGCGGTACTTGTCCACCACCGACAGCAGGGTGGCGGCGTCGTCGCTGGCGGCGGTGCCGAAGGTGACGCAGGTGGCACGACCGGGCTGCAGCCGCAACCGCACACCGAGCACCGCCACCGGGTCCAGCCCGGTCTCCAGCGCCTGCGAGGCCAGCGGCACCGGCTCCAGCAGCGCCAGCGGCTGGCCGGGGGTGTGGTTGCGGCCCAGCCACTGCTGGCGGTCCGTCTGGCAGCTCAGGCCGAGCAGTTCACCGTCCACCTCGGCCACGAAGTGCGCGGCCTGCACCGTGCGCTCGGTGTCGAGCCGGGGGGTGCGCTGCAGATGCAGGGCCTGCAGCCCGGCCTCCCAGCGGGCCTTCACGAACAGATTCGAAAACGCCGGGTGGGCCTCGTCGGCTGCGGGCGTGGCCAGGGTCACATCCAGCGCCGAGATGAGTTCGAAGTCGAGCGGCTGATCCCCCAGGTTGACCAGAACCACCTTGCGCAGCTCGATGTCGTCTTCCGGGCTGACCCACACGGTGGTGGTGATGCGCAGCGCCGGCCACAGGGCTTCAAACTCCATGCGGTCGGTGTGAAAGATGCACTGGTAACGCGCATTCGGGTCGGGCGCGGGGTGCTGCGTGACGGACACCGGCGCACCTTCGACACCCCTGCGCAAGTAGATGAAATGGCCGCAGGCGTCGCGCAGGGCGTCGTCGCGCCAGCGCGTGATGCCCAGGCCGGCCCAGCGGCTCCAGCCCGCGCCATTGGACCGCAGGGTCACGCCGTAGCGGCCGTTGGCCAGCATGTGCGTGGGTTCCAGCGTCTGTGCGCCGGGCTTCACGGTGCGCACATGGTCGGGGGTGCGCGGCTGCAGGGCCTGCAGCGGCAGGCGCTGGGCCAGCAGCGGCGCGGGGGGCGGCACCAGACGCGGCGTGCGTTCGTGCAGCAGCGCCAGCACCGCCTCCATGCGCGGATTCGACATGCCCCAGCGGCGCGCCACGTTGCCCTGCAGCACGTTGGTGAGCGCCACGATGCTCATGCCCTGGTGGTGGGCCATGTAGGTGCTGACCCGCATCGGCCCCCTGCCCTGCAGCTGGCGGCCGGGCGTGAAGTCCAGCGCCTCGATGAAGCCGTACGGCCCGCGCGCATCGAGCGCTTCCAGCGCACGCAGGTTGCGGCAGGCCGCGGCAGCATGCACCTGCGTGGCCAGCGCGGTGGCGTACGGGGCCACCACGCGTTCGGTCTCGGGCGTGCGGCGCAGCGCCAGCCGGGGCACGCCCTGCGGCGCGTATTGGTAGGCCAGCGTGTGGTCGCGCCCGGCATAGGCACTTTCCGAGACGCCCCAGGGTACGCGGCGGGCCTGGCCATAGGCCACCTGCTCGCGCAGGGCAGAGGTGGCCGCATCGAACAGCACGCTGCCACGCGGCTCGGTGAGCACCAGCGACGGCATCAGGTACTCGAACATCGAACCCGACCAGGACCGCAGCACCACGTGAACGCCGTGGGCATAGAACGGGCGGCCCAGCGCGGCCCAGTGGCGCACCGGCACGTCGCCCTTGGCGATGGCCAGCAGGCTGGTGGTGCGCGACTCCGAGGCCAGCAGGTCGTAGAAGGAACTGTCGAGCTGCTGTTCGTCGGGCCGGTAGCCGATGTGCAGCAGCTCGCGCAACGGGTGGTACAGGAAGCCGAACTCGGCTTCCCAGGCCAGTTGCTCGAACGCTTCGGCCAGGGCGTGCAGACGCATGCTGGAGCGTGCGCCCCGGGCTTCGCACGTGGCTGCAGCCTCCTGCTCGGCGGCGGCCCAGGTGGCCAGATGGTCGGCGAGCAGGTGACGCAGATCGGGCGGGCCCGGCGACGCAGGCGCTCCGGCCGGGGTTGGCCACAGGCGGTTGAATTCGCAACGGGCGTCGTGGAGCAGCAGGTGCTGGGTGGCCAGGGCATCTCGGTCCAGTGCGTCGGCCGGCAGCGTGTGCAGCAGTTGGCCGAGCGCGGTGTCGCGCCAGGGCCGGTTCACCAGCGCCTGCAGGGCCGGCAGGTGGGGCCGGATGCGCACCAGCGACCGCCCGAGGGCCTGCACCGACGACACCCCTTCGTGGGGATGGAACGCCAGGCCGCGACAGGCCTGGGCCACCGCCAGCAGGTGCGCGCTGAGGTTGCCGCTGTCCACGGTGGACACGTAGCGCGGCAGCAGCGGCGCCAGCGTGAGGGTGTCGTACCAGTTGAGGAAGTGCCCGCGGTGGCGCTCCATGCGCTGCAGCGTGGCCAGGGTGGCTTCCAGCCGCGCCAGCAGGTCGGGCGTCCCGATCCAGCCCATCTGCCGGGCACAGGCCGTGCTCAGCAGATACAGGC
The DNA here is from genome assembly GCA_025458915.1 of Hydrogenophaga sp. Lineage (GTDB taxonomy): Bacteria > Pseudomonadota > Gammaproteobacteria > Burkholderiales > Burkholderiaceae_C > Hydrogenophaga. The sequence continues at coordinate 7,946 of JALORL010000043.1, read as the reverse complement.
CGATGTTGGTGGGCGAGGTGCGGTGCGCCACCGCATCGAACGGCAGCGTCTGCAGGTTGTCGGGTGGCAGGTGGTGGTTCTGCGCGTCCACGCAGCGCTCGAACAGGCGCCAGGTGTCGCGGGCCACACCATCGAGCCAGGCGCGGTCGGCGGGCTTGAGGGCTTCGCCGGGCCGCAGCGGCCAGGCATGGTTGCCCAGCCAGGACAGCAGAGGCCCCAGCGCCCACAACAGCAGCACCGCCACCGCCAATGGGTGCGGCTGTGGCATCCACCACCACAGGCCGGCCAGCAGCAACAGCGCCACCAGCGCGCTGCCGCCGTGGCGTTGCAGGGCCCCGCGCAGGCCCCGGCTCTGGCGGGCGCTCACCGCCTCGGCGGTGGTCCATTCCAGCAGGCGGCGCCGGCTCACCAGCAGACGGAACAGCGTGCGCACCAGCGCGTCCGCCACCAGCAGCGCCTGCTGCAACAGCGTGGCGAGGTGCCACAGCCCCCCCCCGGCGGCGCGCAGCAGGTCGATGAGCACCGCGCGCGCAAACCGCAGTCCGGCCAGGCTGGTGCGCTGTGGAACGAGGCCGGCGAACGCGCCCATGAATGGCGCGGCCGCCTGCGCGGCCACGCCCAGGGCCAGTGCCAGCGGCAGCGACAGGCCATGGCCCAGCATGGCCAGCCCGATCAGGCCCAGCGAGGCCGGCGCCACCAGCGAACGGCGCAGGTTGTCCAGCAGCTTCCAGCGGTTGATGGCCGAGATCGGCCAGCGCGAAGCCTGCAGCAGAAAGGGCAGCAACTGCCAGTCGCCGCGTGTCCAGCGGTGCAGGCGGGCGGCGGCCACATCGGCATGGTCCGGGTCGGACTCCATGAGGGGAATGTCGGTCACCACCGCACAACGGGCCAGTGCGCCCTCGAGCAGATCGTGGCTGAGCACCTGCTCGGGCGGCAGGCGCCCGGCCAGCACCGTATGCACCGCGCCCACGTGCAGCAGGCCCTTTCCGGTGAAGCTGCCTTCGCCAAACAGATCCTGGTAGACGTCGGAACTCATGGCGCTGTAGGGGTCGAGGCCGCGCTGGCCATTGTGCAGCCACTGGTAGACCGACAGCGTGTCGCCCTCCGGCAGCGGGGGCACCACCTGGGGTTGCAGGATGGCGTAGCCGCGCACCACGGTGCGGCTGGCGGCGTCGATCACGGGCGTGTTCTCGGGGTGCTCCGCCACCCCCACCAGGGTGCGCAGGCGCCCCGGGGGCAACTGGGTGTCGCTGTCCAGCGTGAGCAGGTAGCGCGTGCCCGGCGCGATGCGCGAGAGATCCCCGAGCGGCAGGAACGGCCCTTCAACGCCATTGGCCAGCGCGTCCACCAGCTGTTCGAGCTTGCCGCGCTTGCGGTCCCAGCCGATCCACTGCGCCTGGGTGGGGCTGTGGCTGCGGGCACGGTGCAGCAGCAGAAAACGCGGGGGAGCGCCCGCCTCCACCGGATGCTGCAGGTTCAACGCGGTGAGTTGTTGCGTGGCGAGCAGCAGCAGGGCGGCGTCGTCGGGCTGGTCGGGTCCGTCAGCGTCGGCCCAGTCGCTCAGCAGTGCGAACTGGGCCATGGGTTCGGGGTTGGCCAGGTGGTGCAACAGCAAGCGGTGCACCAGCGGGGCGATGGCGTCGGCGTGGCTCAGCAGCACCGGTACCACCACCATCGCACGGGCGGTGGGTGGAATGCCGTCGGCCAGCCGGTAGCGCGGCAGCTGTACCGGCCGGGTGGACTCGCTGATCATGCGGTTCACCAGGGCGGCCACGGATTCGGACGCAGGAAAAACCGCCAGGCAGGCGGTCAGCCCCCACAGGAACACGCTCAGCGGGGAGGCATTTGCGAGCATCGGGGTCGACGGCCACAGCAGCGCAGCCACGAGCGCCAGCGTGCCCAGCAACAACGCGCCGAAGTACAGCGGCAGGCGGGCCATTCGCAGCGCACTGCCCGCATGTGGCACCCGCGGCTTGCGCAGGCCCAGCGCCTGCGCCAGCGCCGGCTGGCCGGAGCCCTGCAGCCAGTGGCGGGCCAGTGCGGTCTCGTCGTGGCCGGATGACATGGCACCGAGCAGCGTGAGCGCCACTGCGGCTTCGCTGCGTCCGCTGCGGGCCGATAGCCGTTCAATGCCGTGCAGGGTGATGGTGCGGCTGGCACTGTCTTCGGCGGCGAACACCGGCGAGCGCAGCATCACGCGCATGACGCGGCTGGTCTGTGCCACGATGCCGGTCCAGTCGGCGCCACCGATCAGGCGCAATGCCGTCACCGCATTGCCCATGCTGAGCTGGTCGGCTGCCTGGTCGGCGTGGTGCTGGGCCTGCAGCGCTGTCAGATCGGGCAGCGTGAGTGCAACCCACTGCCGCAGCAGGTGCAGCGCACTGCCCGGGTTGGCGGGGCGGTGGCCCGCCAGGTGGCCCGCCAGATGGAACAGGAATACCCGGTCGATGCCGCGTGCAGCGGCTTGTGCCCGCAGCGTCTCCATGTCGCCCAGCGTGAGGGTGTCGAGCCGGCTGGCGCATTCGCTGGCCAGTTCGCGCGCCACGCGGTGGCCCGCAATGCGGTCGGAGAGCCTGCGCAGGTTTTCGATCAGCACCACCCGCAGCGTGGTGGGCAGCGCCCACAGTTCGCCCTGCCCGAGTTCGCGGCTGTCCTGGTACGCGTTGAGGAAGAGCGTGAGCAGGCTGGCATCGAAAGCGCTGTCGGTGTGGGCCACGAAGGCCCAGGCAATGCCGTACACCCGTGGCAGACCGTTGAGCGGTTCGTCCAGCAGCACGGGCAGCGAGCGGTAGTAGCGCGCGGGAAGACCCTCGCGGATTTCGCGCAGCTGGTCTTCAATGAGGTGGAAGTTGTCGAACAGCCATTCGGCCGAAGGGCTGATGTCGTGCCCTTCGGTGGCGTGGGCGGCAATGTCGCGGTAAGCCTCGCGCAGGCTGCGGATGTTGTCGTGCAGGCGCGGGTAGAAGGTGGTCTGGCCAAAGCCCTGGCGCGCAGCCCGGTGCGACACGCCCAGGCTGCGTCCATGCTCTTCGAAGCGGGTGTGGCCGAAGATTTCGGAGCGGATGGGGGCCAGCAGAGGCCCTTCGCTGCGCCGCGCCCGGGGCAGGTTCAGCAGCGAAGCGCGCGCAGCAAGCCCTTTCATCGGCGCCACCTACGCGGCTGCGGCGAGGCACCCGGCGGAGCCCGTTCCTGCCGGCTGCCTCAAAGCACCAGCCAGGAACACCCCAGCAGCAGGGCAACGACCACCACCGAGGTGATCACGCGGCCAATCAGCACGCTCTGCAACTGATCGGCGCCACTGCGCAACGCCTGCAGGCGACCGCGCTGGGCACCACATTGGGACAGATGCTCGCTCAGCTCCGAACGCTCGGAGGCGAGCCAGTCGGTCGATTGGCCGAACGAAGAGGTGCTCCACAGCGGGGCAGCAGAAATGTTCTTGGGCATGGGACGCTCCTTGCAAGGTGAATGGGGCCGGCCCGACAGGACCGGTGGGGTGCAGCACGGTTGTACCGGCCAGGGCCGACGCAGTCTGTGCGCTTTCGAACCCAACGCACGCAAACCCGGCAGGCGCGGCGGCCTGGACAGCGACGCGGTGCGCCGCTGCGTGCGCCAGGGCACCGACGCCATCCGGTACCTCCCACATGCTGGGCGCCCTCCCCCCCGATTCACCGTCTGAAGGAACCCGCCATGAGACCAACCGCCCTGACCCGGACAGACCCGTCCTCCCCCCACCAGCGGCCCGAGCAGCCTGCCGCCCCACCCGACGTCGCCGGGCTGCGCGAGCGTGCGCGCCAGCACCTGGAAGAAGGCGCGGTGACCGCCGGCTACAGCGCCGACCGGGGCCGGGTCGTTGCGCTGCTGAACGACGCGCTGGCCACCGAACTGGTCTGCGTGCTGCGCTACCGGCGGCACCATTTCATGGCCAGTGGCATCCATTCGCATGTGACCGCCGCCGAATTCCTGGCCCATTCGAACGAGGAGCAAAGCCACGCCGACCAGCTGGCCCGACGCATCGTGCAGCTGGGCGGCGAGCCCGACTTCTGCCCCGACACCCTCAGCCGGCGCAGCCACGCCGAATACGTGGAAGGCGTCACGCTCACCGAAATGATTCGCGAGAACCTGGTGGCCGAGCGCATTGCCATCGACAGCTACCGGCAGAGCATCGAGTCGCTGGGGACCGATGACCCCACCACGCGGCGCCTGCTCGAATCCATCCTGGCGGTGGAAGAGGAGCACGCCGACGAACTCGCGGACCTGCTCAACCAGGTCCACGCGCCCACCCGCTCACGCCCGGAGGCCACATGAAAAAGCCCGTGCCCACCGCCTCCCACCCCCCTGCCACCCGTGCCAGGGCTGCTGGCACCACCGATGCCCTGACCGGCAACGGCGGCGAACTGCACCAGCAGGCCGGCCCCGACCATGCACCGCTCACCACTCAGCAAGGCCTGGTGGTGGGCGACAACCAGAATTCGCTGCGCGCCCATCCGCAAGGCCCCACGCTGCTGGAAGACTTCATCCTGCGCGAGAAGATCACGCACTTCGACCACGAACGCATTCCCGAGCGCGTGGTGCACGCGCGTGGCTCCGGTGCACACGGCTTCTTCGAGCTCACGCATTCCCTCGAAGGCGTGACCAAGGCGCAGGTGCTGACCGAGGTGGGTGTGAAGACCCCCGTGTTCGCCCGCATGTCCACCGTGGCCGGCGGTTCGGGATCGGTCGACACCCCGCGCGACGTGCGCGGCTTCGCCATCAAGCTCTACACCCCCCAGGGCAACTGGGACATCGTGGGCAACAACATCCCGGTGTTCTTCATCCAGGACGCGATCAAGTTTCCCGACCTGGTGCACGCGGTGAAGATGGAGCCCGACCGGGGCTTCCCCCAGGCCGCGTCGGCCCACGACACCTTCTGGGATTTCATTGCGCTCACGCCCGAGTCCATGCACATGGTGATGTGGATCATGTCGGATCGCACGCTGCCGCGTTCGCTGCGCATGATCGAAGGCTTCGGTGTGCACAGCTTCCGTCTGCTCAATGCCGCGGGTGAATCGACCTTCGTGAAGTTCCACTGGCGGCCCAGGCTTGGCCTGCAGTCCACCGTGTGGAACGAAACGGTGAAGATCGCCGGTGCCGATAACGACTTCCACCGCCGCGAACTGTTCGACGTGATCAGCGCCGGTGAAGTGGCCGAGTGGGAGTTCGGGGTGCAGCTGTTCACCCAGGCCGAAGCCGACCGTTTTCCGTTCAACCACCTCGATGCCACCAAGCTCATCCCCGAAGAGCTGGTGCCGCTGCAGGTGATCGGCCGCCTGATGCTGGACCGCTGGCCCGACAACTTCTTTGCCGAAACCGAGCAGGTGGCGTTCTGCCCTTCGCACCTGGTGCCGGGCATCGACTTCTCCAACGACCCGCTGCTGCAAGGCCGCCTGTTTTCCTACCTGGACACACAGCTCTCTCGCCTGGGTTCGGCCAACTTTGCGCAGCTGCCCATCAACGCGCCCCAATGTCCGATGGCGCACCAGCAGCGCGACGGCCACATGCAGATGGCCCGGCCTGCGGGCCGCGTGGCCTATGAGCCCAACACGCTGTCGGCCGATGCACCACGCAGCGACCGAGCCACCGGATTTTCCAGCGTCGCCATCAACGAAGGCGGCGACCGCGGCCGCCTGCGCGACGGCAGCTTTGCCGACCACTACAGCCAGGCACGCCAGTTCTGGATCAGCCAGACGCCACCGGAACAGGCGCACCTGGCCTCGGCCCTGGTGTTCGAGCTGTCCAAGGTGGAGCACCCGCCCATCCGCGCGGCCATGGTGTCGCACCTGCTGGTGATCGACCCGGGGCTGGGCCAGCGCGTGGCCAACGGCCTCGGCATGGACACCCGGCCCCCACCGGCCACCCCGGCACAGAAGGTGAAGGACCTGCCGCCATCGGCCGCGCTGAGCATCATCGGCAACGCAAAGCCGCTGCTGGAGGGCCGCTGTGTGGGCATCCTGGTGCACGACGGCTCCGATGGAGCAGCCATCGCAGCACTGAAGAAGGCGGTGCTGGCCACCGGCGCCCGCGTGAAGATCGTGGCGCCCAAGGTGGGCGGGGCCACGCTGGCCGATGGCCGGAAACTGCCCGCAGACGCGCAACTGGCCGGCGCCCCTTCGGTGCTGTTCGATGCCGTGGCCCTGGTGCTGTCGGCAGAGGCCGGGAAAGCGCTGAGCCGGGAAGCGGCCGCGGTGGACTTCGTGCGCGACGCCTTCTGCCACCTCAAGGCCATTGCCGCCGATGCAGGCGCCCAGGCCCTGCTGGACGTGGCCGGCGTGATGCCCGATGCCGGGGTGCTCGGCGCGGACGATCTGCGGGCGTTCGTGGAAGCTGCCGCCACGCGCCAGTGGGACCGCGAACCCCGGGTGTGCACGCTGGCCTGACCGTGCCCGCTGACAACCGTCCCCGGCTCCGGTACGACACCGCACAGACAGCCGGGGACCAGCGCCCTACCCTGACCGCCAGCCCATTGCTGTGTCACAGGAGCCTTCCATGAAAACATCCATCTCCCGCCACCCGAGGGTCTTTGCGCCCGGCGCGCTGGCCGCTGCGGCGTTGCTGGCCCTGGCCGGATGCGCCGCACCCTATCCGTACCCCGTGTACGACCAGCCGGTCCAGCAAGCTCCGCCACCGGTCTACACCTACCCGGCCCCCCAGGCACAACAGCAGGAACCCAGCCGCGACTACCGCCGCCGCGATCGCGAACGGCTGTTCGATGTGCCGGTCACGTCGGTGCGCGCGGTGCTGGGCGAGCGCGGGCAGCGTTGCTGGATCGAACGCGAGAATGTGCCGCAGTCGCGCGGCCCGGCCAACATGCCCGGGGCCATCGTGGGCGGCGTCATCGGCGGCATCCTGGGCCACCAGATCGGTGGCGGCAGTGGTCGCGACATTGCCACCGCCGGTGGCGTGGTGGCCGGTGCCGTGGTTGGCTCCAATGTGGGCCGCGGCGGCGCCTGGGGCGGCCAGACACAGGACGTGCAGCGCTGCACCACCGACACCAGCCGCAACACGCCCGACTACTGGGACGTGACCTACACCTTCCGCGGCGTTGAGCACAGCGTGCAGATGACCGAGCCCCCCGGCCGCACCATCACGGTCAACGACCAGGGCGAACCGCGCATCTGAACCTCACAGCCCAAGCGCCCCAAGCAACCCGTTTCCTCCCCCTTTGGACCTGCAACGCAGGTCCTTTTTTCGGGCGCTGCAACCCGTGCGTGGGGTGGTTCACCGCTTGGCCAGAAAAAAGCCCGACGCCTCGCGGGGAGGTCATCGGGCTGGTCACAGCGTGGCCGGTTTCACCGGCCGCGGGTGCCGCAGAGATCAGAGCACTTTTCGGCCCGAGATCACGCGCAGCAACACCACGATCACGGCCACCACCAGCAGCACATGGATCAGGCCACCCATGGTGGTGGAAGTCACCAGGCCCAGAAGCCAGAGGATCAGCAAAACGACGGCAATGGTGTAGAGCATGGAGGTCTCCGGACAAGAAGGAAGGAACGCAACTCAGGTGGGCATCGGAGGCATCGGACGCAGCACGGGAATCACCGATGGTCCGCACGGCTCGGGCGGCTCAGCAGCATCAGCAGGCCCATCACCGCCGCTCCCACGGCGGTGGCGATCAGCACCGACTTCATCGGCTCGTGCTGGATGTAGCTGGCGGCGGATTCGCGTGTGCGCAGCGACCGCTCACGCAACTGGTCCACGCCTTCGCGCAGGGCTTCGCGGCCGTGCTGGGCCATGAGGTTGGTGTCCTGCGCCAGGTGCCGGAACGCGGTACCGGTCTGGGCACGCACCTCGTTGACGCCGTCGGCCACGCGGGACGCGCCCTGCTGCGCCAGGCGCATGGCGCCATCAGCGGTTTGCGCCGCCGTGTGGGCCAGCGCGGAAACGTCTTTGCCCAGTTCGTTGACGGATGT
>JALORL010000245.1 GCA_025458915.1 Hydrogenophaga sp. | reverse complement strand
GGCTTCCAGCCACTTGGCCAGCGGCGGCTGGCCGGGGCCGGCCTCCTGCAGCCACAGCTCGGCGGTGGCCTGCGCATGCTGCAGGCGCGGCGCCAGCACACCGAGCCGGCTGTAGAGGCGGGCACAGCGCGCGGCGTCGCCGGGGTTGTCGCGGGCGTTGGCCTTGAGCTGGGTGGCCAGGGCCTCCATGAGCTTGAGCAAGGCGCTGGCACAGGTGTGCAACTGGGCCACGGTGTCGGCCCAGCCGGCGGGCAGGGCGCCGCTCTCGAAGCGGTCGACCACCGGGCCGGCGGCGTTCCAGCGTTCGGGGGAAGCCTGGCGAAGCGCGGGGCGGCCGCTGGCGCGGCCTGTGAGCGCCAGCCACTCCGGGGACTCGCCCATGCGTTCCATGGCCTTGCGCGCCAGCTCGCCTTGCGCGGCCTTGAGCTCGCGCGCGAGTTGCGCCACGTCCACGCCCGGGGTGTGTTGCAGCGCGCCGGCCACTTCTTCCACCGCGCGCGGCAGGCGATCGAGCCACTGGCTGCGCATGAGGTCCATGCTTTCGGTGAACTGGCCCTGCGCCACCGGGCCGAGGTGGTGGGCCTCGTCGAACACCACGTAGCAGTCGGATGGGTCGGGCAGCGCATGCAGGCCCAGGGTGGACAGCAGCAGGTCGTGGTTGACCACGATGACCTGCGACTGCGCCAGCTTCGCGCGGGCCTGGTAATAGCTGCAGCTGTTGTAGCTCGGACAGTGGCGCGCCGTGCAGCTGTGGCGTTCGGCCGCCACCGGGCTCCACAGGTCGGACTCGGGCGGTTCGTCAAGCCGGTCGCGGTCGCCGTCCCAGCGGCCAGCGTCGAGGTCGTTGGTCCAGGCGGTGTAGGTGCGGGCGCGCTCAAGCCAGCGCTCGGCAGCGCGGGCGCTGCCAGCGGCGCGGGCCAGGGTGTCGGCAGCCGCCTGTTCGGGCGTGGCGCTGGTGGGGTCGGGTGCGTCGTCGGACTCGAACAGGTCGGCGCTGCTGGCGTCGCCCCCGCTGAGCTGGTCGAGCTTGAGGCGACACACATAGCGGCCGCGGCCTTTGGCCAGCGCAAAGGTGAAGGACTCGGGCAGCGCCGCGCTCAGCGCCGGCAGGTCCTTGGCCATGAGCTGCTCCTGCAACGCCACCGTGGCGGTGGAGATGAGCACGCGCTTCTGCTGCGCCAGCGCCAGCGGGATGACGGTGGAGGCGTAGGCCGCCGACTTGCCCACGCCGGTGCCGGCCTGCACCACCGCAATGCCACGGTCCGGCAGGGCGGCGTCGCCGCTGACCGCACCGTCGCCCAGGCGCACGCCGCTGAGCGTGTGGGCGATCAGGGCCGCCATGGCGCGCTGGCCGGGGCGCGAACGGAAACCGGGGGCACGCGCCACCAGGTGATCGAAGGCGGCCAGGGCCAGGGCTTCGCGGGCCAGGGGGCCTTGCACCGGGCTGGCGCTGGCGGCGCTCGCAGGATCGGGAACGGTCGGGGAATCGGACATCAGCGGGCGCGGCGGGCGGATCGGGGGCCCCGATTGTCGCCCGCGCACCATGCCCCTGCCGCCGGAGCTGCACGCCGGCGGTCGCGATCTGCTGCGGTGCACAATGATCGATCAGCCACCGCCGAACCGGATGCCAGCCATGCCCTCCTCCACCGCGCCTTCCGCCCGCACCCGCCAGCAGGTCGACCTGGCCTTGCAGGGGGGTGGCTCGCATGGCGCCTTCACCTGGGGGGTGCTGGACCGGCTGCTGGAAGAGGAATGGCTGGAGATTGCCGGCATCAGTGGCACCAGCGCCGGTGCCATGAACGCCGTGGCGCTGGCCGCCGGCCTGATGGAGGGTGGCCGGCAGGGTGCCCGGCGCGTGCTGCGCGACTTCTGGCAGCGGGTGGCGCAGACCTCGCCGTTCCTGCCGTGGAACGGCGCGGCGCTCGGGGCGGTGGTGGGCCCGGTCGCTGCCGACTGGGTCTCCGCCTGGCTGGAACCCTGGAAGCACGCGGCGCAGTTGCTGGGGCAGCAGTTCTCGCCCTACCAGATCAACCCGCTGAACCTGAACCCGCTGCGCGACATCCTGCTCGACACGGTGGACTTTGAACGGGTGCGCCACTGCCACAAGACGCGGCTGTTCGTGGCGGCCACCCAGGTGCGCACCGGCGCCCTGCGCGTGTTCGACCAGAGCGGTCTCACCGCCGACCAGGTGATGGCCTCGGCCTGCCTGCCGCTGCTGTTCCAGGCGGTGGAGATCGAGGGGGAGGCGTACTGGGACGGCGGCTACGCCGGCAACCCCTCGCTCATGCCGTTGATCACCGACAGCCCGGCCAGCGACCTGCTGCTGGTGCAGATCAACCCAATCCGCCGCGACGCGGTGCCCACCCGCTCGGGCGACATCCTGGACCGCATCAACGAGGTCACGTTCAACGCCAGCCTGGTGAAGGAAATGCGCGCCATTGCGCTGCTCAAGCAGCTCATTGCCGACGAAGGCCGCCCGGGGCAGGCCTACCACAACCCGCTGTTCCGGCAGGTGGAGGCGCTGCGGGTGCACCTGATCGATGGCGGTGCGTCGCTCGCCCCGCTGGGTGCGGCCAGCAAGACCACCACGCACTGGGCCTTCCTGACGCAACTGCACGGACTGGGCGTGCAGGCTGCGGAACGCTGGCTGGACCAGCACGGGCAGGACATCGGCGTGCGCAGCAGCCTGGACCTGTCTGGAGCGCTGGCTCCATGAGCGGCATCACGGCCATCACCGGCATGGCGGGCATCGGGCTGTCGCTGGTGCTGCTCATGGCACTCGCCTACCGGGGCGTGAGCGTGCTCATTCTGGCGCCGCTCATGGCCTTGCTGGCGGTGCTGTTCACGCCGGGTGCACCGCTGCTGGCGAGCTACACGCAGGTGTTCATGCCGGCGCTCGGCGGGTTCGTGATCGCGTTCTTTCCGCTGTTCCTGCTGGGCGCGGTGTTCGGCAAGCTCATGGAGGCCTCGGGAGCGGCAGCCACCATCGCGCGCGGCATCGTGGTCGCTCTGGGGGAGCAGCGCGCCATTCTGGCCATCGTGCTGGCCTGCGCGGTGCTCACCTACGGCGGTGTGTCGCTGTTCGTCGTGGCCTTTGCGGTGTACCCCATTGCGGTGGCGCTGTTCCGGCCCGCCCAGGTACCCAAGCGGCTGATCCCGGCCACCATTGCACTGGGCGCCTTCACCTTCACCATGACGGCGCTGCCCGGCACCCCCGCCATCCAGAACGCGATTCCCATGCCCTACTTCGGCACCACGCCGTTTGCCGCGCCCGGCCTGGGGCTGATCGGCGGCGCGGTGATGCTGGTGCTGGGCACCGCGTGGCTGGTGCGGCGCGCGGCGCAGGCCCGCAACCGGGGCGAGGGCTACGGGGACGACGAGGCACCACCGGCTGCCGCGGCCGCTGCGGTCGAGCCTTTCAGTGGCAGCGCCTTCGCCCGCGCCATCGCCCCGGTGGGGCTGGTGATCGCGCTCAACTACGCCTTGTCCACCTGGGTGTTCCCGGCGCTGGACACCGCCTACCTGGCCGAGCCGCGCTTTGGTGCCACGCACATCAACAGCCTGCGGGGCCTCTGGGCCGTGATCGTGGCCCTGGCTGCGGCCATCGGGCTGCTGCTGGTGCTGCAGCGGCGCGCGCTGCC
>JALORL010000244.1 GCA_025458915.1 Hydrogenophaga sp. | reverse complement strand
CACTTCGCTCACCAGCAGATTGAAGGCTTCGTCGCCTGGTGCAGCGGACGGGTCGAGCAGGGCGCTGTTGAGGCTGTCGGCCTCGATGTTGCAGCGCACAGAACGCTGTGCCACGGCCGGATGGCTGCGGATGCGTTGGGCGGTTTCGGCCGAACCGGTGAAGCTCACCACGTCAAAGGGTTGCAACTGGTCCATCAGGCCGGCCGGCAGGATGCCGGCGTCCACCACGTCTTTCACCATGCGCTGGGTGAGCCAGGCGGTGGCGGTGGCAGGCTTCACGATCACCGGCACGCCCGAAAGCAGGGCGGGCGCAGCCTTTTCCCACAGGCCCCAGCTAGGGAAGTTGAAGGCGTTGATGAACAGCGCCACGCCGCGCGTGGGGCTGAGCAGGTGCTGGGTCTGGAACAGCGGGTCCTTGCCCATGCGGATGCGTTCGCCGTCCAGCAGCAAGGTGGTGTCTCCCAACGCGTCGCCCTGTCTGGCGTAGTAGCCCAGGGTGAAGATACCGCCGTCGATGTCCACGGCCGAGTCCTTGGCGGTGGTGCCGCAGTTGGCGGTGGCAATCTCGTAGTAGGCGTCGCGGTGCGCTTGCAGCACCTTCACGATCCCGCCCAGCAGGCCCGCGCGCTGTGCGTAAGTGAGCGCTCGCAGGGCGGCGCCGCCTTGTTCACGGGCATGGGCGAAACCTTCGGCCAGGTCAAGGCCGGCGTTACTCACCCGTACCAGGGGGGTGCCCAGCACAGGGTCGCTCAGAAGGATGCCGGGGCCGCCACCTTCCTGCCAGCGGCCGGCCAGGAAGTTGGGGAGCAGGGGGATGGGATGGGATGTCATGCAGTAGGGACCTGGTGGGGTGCCGGGGCTGGCCCGCGGCAGGGATTGGCGCTATAAATGCACTATGTTGCGCATCGCGATGCATGCATTAAAGTGCATGTTTTGTGGAAGTGCAAGCCCTATCAGGGTTAACCCTTAACTCAACACCTCCCCCATGAAACTGCCGGCCAGCCTCGATGACCCGACAGACGCCGCCGGCGCCCCCACCGTGCCCGAGGAACCGCCCCGCCATCCGTTCCTGGTGGCCCTGGGCGAACGGGTGCGCATGCTGCGCTCCCGCCGCGGCATGACCCGCAAGGCTGTGGCGCTCGCGGCCGATGTGTCCGAACGGCACCTGGCCAATCTGGAGTACGGCACCGGCAACGCCTCCATCCTGGTGCTGCTGCAGGTGGCACAGGCGCTGCAGTGCTCGCTCACCGAACTGCTGGGCGACGTGACCACCTCCAACCCCGAATGGCTGCTGATCCGCGAGCTGCTGGAAAAGCGCGACGAGGCCGACCTGCGGCGCGTGCGCGTGGCCATGGCCGGATTGCTGGATGGCCATGCGGCGCCGTTGAGCGATGCCGGGCGGCAGGCCCGCATTGCGCTGATCGGCCTGCGCGGCGCCGGCAAGTCCACCCTGGGCCAGCGCCTGGCCGACGACCTGGGCTACGCCTTCATCGAACTCAGCCGCGAGATCGAAAAATTCGCCGGCTGCAGCATCAGCGAGATCCACGCGCTGTACGGCACGCCAGCCTACCGCCGCTATGAGCGGCGCGCGCTGGAGGAGAGCATCCAGATCTACCCCGAGGCGGTGATCGCCACGCCCGGCGGGCTGGTGTCGGACGCGGCCAACTTCAACCTGATGCTCACCCATTGCACCACCGTGTGGCTGCAGGCCGACCCGGCCGACCACATGGGCCGCGTGGCAGCCCAGGGCGACATGCGCCCGATGGCCGCCAGCCGCGAGGCCATGGAAGACTTGAAGCGCATCCTGGCCGGCCGTTCGGCCTTCTATTCCAAGGCCGACCTGCATTTCAACACCAGTGGTTTGAGTGTGGACGACGCCTTTGACGCCCTGCGTTCCCAGGTGCGGGAGGTGCTGGGTATTTTGTAGCGTGCATAAAAATGCATTGACGATCTTCAAAAGCTGCAATATTATTCACATCGCTCGGTGCCACGGGTGATGCAATGCAGCTCGGCACCATCCCAGCCCTGGTCTGCCAGGGCACGCCACTGGAGACTGCCATGACCACCGACACCGTCGACTACCGTACCGAACCCAGCCAATACCGCCACTGGAAGTTGAACGTGGAGGGGCCGATTGCCACGCTGGCCATCGACATCAACGAAGACGCCGGCCTGCGCCCCGGCTACAAGCTCAAGCTCAACAGCTACGACCTGGGCGTGGACATCGAGCTGCACGACGCGCTCAACCGCATCCGCTTCGAGCACCCGCAGGTGCGCACCGTGGTGGTCACCAGCGGCAAGGACCGCGTGTTCTGCTCGGGTGCCAACATCTTCATGCTGGGTGTCTCCAGCCACGCCTGGAAGGTGAATTTCTGCAAGTTCACCAACGAAACCCGCAACGGCATTGAAGACAGCAGCAAGCACAGTGGCCTGAAGTTCCTGGCCGCCCTCAACGGCGCCTGCGCCGGCGGCGGCTACGAACTGGCCCTGGCCTGCGACGAGATCCTGCTGGTGGACGACCGCAGCAGCGCAGTGAGCCTGCCCGAAGTGCCGCTGCTGGGCGTGCTGCCCGGCACCGGCGGCCTGACCCGCGTGACCGACAAGCGCCATGTGCGCCACGACCTGGCCGACATTTTCTGCACCACCAGCGAAGGCGTGCGTGGTCAGAAGGCGGTGGACTGGCGTCTGGTGGACGCGGTGGCCAAGCCGCAGCAGTTCGCTGCTGCCGTGAGCGAGCGCGCTGCGCAGCTGGCGGCAAAAAGCCAGCGGCCTGCGAATGCGAAAGGTGTTGCACTGCCGCGCATTGAACGCACCATCAGCGCCGACGGCATGGCCTATGCGTTTGTGAACGTCGCCATTGACCGTGCCAAGCGTGTTGCCACGCTCACAGTGAAGGCGCCCACCGGCGCCCAGCCCACCGACATCGCCGGCATTGAAGCCGCAGGTGCTGCCTGGTACCCGCTGCAGATGGCGCGTGAACTCGATGACGCCATCCTGAACCTGCGCACCAACGAGCTCGACATCGGCACCTGGGTACTCAAGACCGAGGGCGACGCCGCCGCCGCGCTGACCAACGACGCGCTCATGCTGGCGCACAAGGACCACTGGTTCGTGAACGAGACCATCGGTCTGCTGCGCCGCACCTTCGCCCGTCTGGACGTGTCCTCGCGCAGCCTGTTCGCCCTGATTGAAGAAGGCTCGTGCTTCGCCGGCACCCTGGCCGAACTGGCCTTCTGCGCCGACCGCGCCTACATGCTGGCCCTGCCGGACGACGCCGACAAGGCGCCGAAGCTCACCCTGAGCGAATTCAACTTCGGCTACCTGCCGATGGTGAACGACCAGTCTCGCCTGCAGCGCCGCTTTTATGAAGAAGCCGCGCCGATGGAAGCCGTTCGTGGTGCCATCGGCAAGGCGCTGGATGCTGACGCCGCCTTCGCGCTCGGTCTCGTGACCGCCGCGCCCGACGACATCGACTGGGCCGACGAGATCCGCCTGGCGCTGGAAGAGCGCGCCGCCATGTCGCCCGACGCGCTCACCGGCATGGAAGCCAACCTGCGCTTTGCGCAGAAGGAAAACATGGCCACCCGCGTGTTCGGTCGCCTCACCGCCTGGCAGAACTGGATCTTCCAGCGCCCCAACGCGGTGGGCGAAAAAGGTGCCTTGAAGGTCTACGGCAAAGGCGACAAGGCTGTCTTTGACATGAATCGAGTCTGATCATCATCACCGAGCAACCCGACACACACCGTTCGGGCTGAGCCTGTCGAAGCCCCATCGCGTGAACCCTTCGACCATCTCAGGGTGAACGCAGATTCAAGTTACCACCCCAAGGAGACAACATGTCCACCATCGACTACAGCGACAAGATTCCCAACAACGTCAACCTGAGCGAAGACCGTACGCTGCAGCGCGCGCTGGAGCAGTGGCAGCCCAACTACCTGAAGTGGTGGGACGACATGGGCCCGGACGGTTCGCAGAACTTCGACGTCTACCTGCGCACCGCCGTCAGCGTGGACCCGCAGGGCTGGGCCCAGTTCGACCACGTGAAGATGCCCGACTACCGCTGGGGCATCTTCCTCAACCCGGCCGAGAAGGACCGCCGCATCCACTTCGGTGACCACAAG
>JALORL010000243.1 GCA_025458915.1 Hydrogenophaga sp. | reverse complement strand
ATCGTGGAGCCGGTGGCCGGCAGCGCCGGCTGGTACGTGCCGCCGCAGGGTTACCTGAAACGGCTGCGCGAGATTTGCGACAAGCACGGCATCCTGCTGATTTTTGACGAGGTCATCACCGGTTTCGGTCGCCTGGGCACCGCCTTTGCGTCGGACTATTACGGCGTGCAGCCAGACATGCTGAACTTCGCCAAGGCGGTGACCAACGGCGTGATTCCGCTGGGTGGCGTGGTGTGCACCGACCGCATCTACGACGCGATGATGGGCGCGCACGGCAGCGCGCCGGACCACGCCATCGAGTTCTTCCACGGCTACACCTATTCCGGCCATCCGGTGGCCTGCGCGGCGGCCATCGCCACGCTGGAGCTGTTCCAGCAGGAGCGGCTGTTCGAGCGCGCCGCCGAGATGGCTCCCGTGCTGGGCGACGCCATGCACAGCGCGCTCAAGGGCCTGCCGAACGTGGTGAGCATCCGCAGCATGGGACTGGCGGCGGCGGTGGAACTTGCGCCGATGCCGGGCATGCCGGGCAAGCGCGCGTTCGATGCCTTCCTGGATTGTTACCACCGCGGCGTGCTGGTGCGCAACGCTGGGGAAAACCTGGTGTTTGCGCCGCCGTTCATCGTGGAGCGGCAGCAGATCGAAACCATGGTGGGCACGCTGGCCGACGCCATCCGCCGGCTGGCCTGACGCCACTGCGCTGTCAGCGGCCCATCTGCCGCTTCAGATCGGCGCAATAGTCACGCGGCGGTTGTGGCGGCGAGGTCCACAACAGGTCGGCGTGGGCCGACGTGGCCACCGGGTCTTCCACGGTGTTGGGCTGCGCCCGGGACTGCACCACCCGGAACGCCTGCTGCGGCGGCAGGTAGCGCGGCACGCCGAGATCGCGCCGCACATGCTCGTTGCCGGCCACCAGCAGCACCGTCTGGCCACGGCGCAGCGCCTGCACGGCGGTGTCGGCCATGGCCCGGTCGCGCGCAATCTGGATGCGCGCCATGGGGGCGATCTGCGCATCGGGCAACAGGTCGCAATGGCCCTTGCGGATGTTGGCTTGCTGCTCGGCCAGCGCGTCGCGCTCCAGCAGGCCATCCAGGCCTTCGTTCTGCATGGCGTCCTTCATGGCGGCCCGGGGCAGGTTGCCGCCCAGCACGGGCACCCTTGCCTGCACGGCGGTCATCACCACCGGCCCGTACACCTCCCACGACCAGCCGCCGTTGGCCTGGCCCCACTGCAGCGCTTTCTGCACGGCTTCTTCGGAGGCATTCGCAGCCAGCCCCTGCGTGCTGGTGCCCCGCGGCGCCATTTCAATGACCAGGGCGCCCAGCTCGCCGCGCGCAGCGAGTTGCCGCACCAGTTCGCGTTGCAGGCGCTGGTGTTCGGGGGCGTCGTGCTGTTCGCCCAGCAGCAGCAACGGCGTGGGCATGATGCGTTCCAGCATGTCGCTGGCGGTGCGTGCCGGATTCGGTGTCGACGGTGTTTGCAGCGGTTCGGCCAGGCTGCAGCCGCCCAGCGCTGCCACCGCCAGGGCGAACAGGGCCGCCAACGGCCCGTGGGTGACAGCGCTTCGACAGTTCATGTGTGGATACTACGTCGCCCACCCGCAGGCGGGTGGCGCAGAGGAAACAAAACAGCGTGACCTTACCCGATTTTTTTCGGCCTGCCCGCCTCTTGCGCGCAGGCACCACGCTGTTGCTGGCGCTGGCTGCAGCGCTGGTCTGTGTGTGGCTGCAAACACCGATCCCCTGGATGATCGGCCCCCTGCTGGCCACCGCAGTCTTCTCCGCGCTGGGGGCTCCCACCGCGAGCCTGAACCCGCTGCGCAACGCCGGCCAGTGGGTGATCGGCGCGGCGCTGGGTCTGTATTTCACGCCCGAGGTCGGGCGGTTGGTGGCCGGTCTGTGGTGGGCGATCGCCCTGGGTATCCTGTGGGCGCTGGCGCTTGGCCTGGGGCTGGGGGTGTGGCTGCAGCGTGTGCATGCCCGGCAATTTCCAGAGCTTACGCCCGCCGAATTGCGACGTACCACCTACTTTGCCGGCGCGATTGGTGGCGCTTCCGAAATGACGCTGATCGCCGAGCGTTTCGGTGCCCGCACCGATCTGGTTGCTGCGGCCCACAGCCTGCGCGTGCTCCTGGTGACGGTGTGCGTGCCTTTTGCCATGCAGTTCTGGGGCGTGAGCGGCATCGATGCGCTGCCGCCGGCCGCACACGGCTGGAGCTGGGCCGGGTTGGGCCTGTTGGCGGCGGTCACGCTGGGTGGGGCGTTGCTGATGGACCAGCTCGGCCGGGCCAACCCGTGGTTCATGGGGGCGCTGGTGGTCACCATGGCGCTGACCCTGTCGGGCGTGACACTCTCGGCCATTCCCACGGCGCTGTCCAACGCGGCGCAGCTGGTGATCGGGGTGAGTCTGGGCGTTCGGTTCACACCGGCCTTCCTGCACACCGCCCCGCGCTGGCTGGGGTCGGTGGCGCTGGCCAGTGCCGTGCTGATGCTACTTTGCGCCGGATTTGCCGTGCTGCTGTCGCAGCTCACCGGGCTGCACCCGGCCACTCTGATCCTGGGCACCTCACCCGGCGGCATCGCCGAGATGTCGATCACCGCGAAGGTGCTGCACCTGGGCGTTCCGGTGGTCACGGCGTTCCAGGTGTGCCGCCTGGTGGCGGTGCTGATCCTGGCCGAACCGGTCTACCGCTGGCGCTATGGCCAGAGATAACCCACCCCCGCGCCGGTCCTTCGGCCCGGGGGTGGCTTGGATCTTCAGTGCATGACCACCGGCATCTGCGCCAGCGTCGCATAGCCTTCCAGGGTGTCTTCCACTTCCTCCTGTGAGGGCATGGTTTGCTGCCACTGGGTGATCTGACTCTGGAACATTTCCGCCCAGGAGCCGTCCAGGTAGACCTCCTTGCCCGAGCGCTTGTCGACGATCTCGAAGCCGTGGCGCGGCATCTGGGGACCGTCGGCCACAGCAGGTTCGCCGTCCAGCGGGGCGTTGGCAAGGATGTGGACCACGGCGAAGGCGTCCGAGTCGTAGAGCATGTTCATGACTGAAGAATCCTTGAATGGGAATTACCGGAGTGCCTGTTGACCTTATATCGGCAAAGGGCGCCAAAACTGCAGGTCTGAGTGCCCTTTACGTAGCAACGTTCACGCCAAATTCAAGATGCGTGCGTTTTTGGCCACTTTTCGGGGGATTGCCGGTCTTCAGGGCAGGTAGCGAAGCACTTGTTCGATGTGGTCGCCGTTGGTCTGCGTGATGCGGATGCGCACCGGAAGGTGGTGCAGTTCGGGGGCCAGCCAGAGCTCGGTGCGGGTGTCGAAGGCCTTGCGGGGAGCGCGCGTCACCAGCCGGGCGCGCAGGTCGCCTGCGGGCAGAGTCAGGGTTTCTTCCGGTCCGATGTCGAAGCGCCACAGTTCCGCATCGCCCGGGCCAGCCACCTGCAGGGTGATCGATGCACCCTCCGGGTAGGCCTCCGGGCGGGCCTGCAGCAGCGAGGCGATCTGCAGGAACGCGCTCAGCCGGTCCTGCCCACCGGGCACCCAGTCCGCCTCGGGGGCACTGTTGCTGAATCGGATGCGGCGCTGCACCGCGTCGAACTCGGCCACGCGCTCCTTTCGGCTCTTGTCGGTGAAGCGTTCGGGCACCAGTCCGGCGGCACCCAGCGTGCCCACGCTGGTCTGGCCGCGGCTGCCGGCCAGAAAGGCCCGCACGGCCATGTAGACGTTGTAGCGCGATCCCTCGTTGGTCCATTCGAGCGAGCCGGC
>JALORL010000242.1 GCA_025458915.1 Hydrogenophaga sp. | reverse complement strand
GAACGCCTTCAACGTGCGCGGCGGCTGCGGCTTCAGCTTCGGCAATGGGTGCAGCGAAGGCACCACCGAAACCAGCCTGTTCGGCAGCGAGAAGAAGCGGACCATCCCCATCAAGGCAGGAGTTTGAGATGAGCTTCTTCAACACCTCACCGACGAGCGCCACCAAGACGCTGCGCGTGCTCGCCCACCTGCTGAGCTACCCCGACGCCGAGCTGCGCGCGCACCTGCCGGAACTCCAGACGGCCCTGCACGACGAGCGCGCGCTCGGCGGTGCGCGCCTGGCCGAACTGGACGCCCTGATCACCCGGCTGTCCCGCCGCCGCCCGCTGGACGTGGAGGCCGACCACGTCGAACTCTTCGACCGCGGCCGCGGCACCGCGCTGCACCTGTTCGAGCACGTGCACGGCGACAGCCGTGACCGAGGCCCGGCGATGGTGGACCTGTGCCAGACCTACGAGGCTGCGGGTCTCTTCCTGGCGCCGGGCGAACTGCCCGACCACCTGACGGTGGTGCTGCAGTACGCCTCGACCCAGCCCCCGGCGCAGGCCAAGGCCTTCCTGGGCGAGATCGCACACATCCTGCAGGTGATCTTCAGCGCGCTGTTGCGCCGCGAGGCAGCGCATGCCTGCGTGTTGGCCGCGCTGCTGGACCTGGCCGGCGAGAAGGCGCAGGCCGTGGCCGTGCCGCCTGAGCCCGAGCTGGACGAGAGCTGGGCCGAACCCATGGCCTTCGACGGCTGTTCCACTCAGGGCCAGGCGCGGCCCGGGCAGCCGCAACCGATCCAGATCGTGCGCGCGCCCGTGAGTCACGCCACACGCGCCACCCAACCCACGCAGGGAGCGTCCACATGAACACCCTCCACAACTTCATCTTCAACGTCTACCCGTACATCTGTCTGGCCGTGTTTCTCATGGGCAGCCTGGCCCGCTTCGACCGAGATCAGTACACATGGAAGAGCGACAGCTCGCAGCTGCTCCGTCAGGGGCAATTGCGCTGGGGCAGCAACCTGTTCCACGCCGGCATCCTGTTCCTGTTCTTCGGCCACCTGTTCGGCCAGCTCACGCCACACTGGATCTATGAATACCTGATCTCGGCGTCGCAGAAGCAGCTGGTGGCGGTGGTGGCCGGCGGTGTGGCCGGATTGATCTGCTTCATCGGACTGAGCCTGCTCCTGCACCGCCGCATCTTCGATGACCGTATCCGGCTGACCAGCCACCGAACCGACCTGGCCATCCTGATCATTCTGTGGGTGCAGTTGGTGATCGGCCTGTCGACCTTGCCCGCATCGCTGCACCATGTGTCGGACCCGCAGACGATGCTGAGGCTGGCCAACTACCTGCAAGGGCTGGTGCTGTTCAACCCGGATGCCAGCCTGGTGTGGGGCGTGGAGTGGCACTTCCAGGCGCACATGCTGCTCGGCATGACCATCTTTCTGCTGTTCCCATTCAGTCGCCTGGTGCATGTGTGGAGCGGCTTCGGCACGCTGGCCTATCTGGTGCGGCCGTACCAGATGGTGCGCGCCCGCCGCCTGAACGTGCCGGCCAATCAGACCCTGCCACGTCGCGGCAGTTGAACCCGCTGCTCCCAACCGTGGCACACACCCGCTGAAAGCTCAGACCATGAACACGAACACTTCTGTTCTTCCCCAGGTCAATGGCGTCGTGCTGTCGTACGCCAACGAAGCGCTGACGACCGAGACCCTCAGACAGCGGGCCTGTGCCGAGTTGCTGCGCCAGGCTGCCATTGAGGCGGGCCTGCTGGCTGCCGACGATCCACTGCCCGTCGGTGGGGCAATGACCGAGGCCGCCAGCTCCGCCATCGAGGCCCTGCTGGACCGAGAACTGCACATGCCCGAACCGTCAGAAGAGGCTTTGCGCCGACACCACGCGGCCCAGCGCGGTCGCTATGCCGTGGGTGAACGTGCGCAGCTGCGTCACGTGCTGTTTGCCGTCACACCGGGCGTAGATGTCAATGCCCTGCGCCAACGTGCCGAGGCCTGTCTGCTCGATGTGCGCTGCGCGTCGCCCGGTGGCGAAGACCGCTTCGCCGTAGCGGCGGCTTCCACATCCAACTGTCCCAGTGGTGCGGATGGCGGCGCCTTGGGCTGGCTGACGACCGATGATTGCGCGCCGGAGTTCGCGCGCGAGATCTTCGGCAAGCCGGAGGTCGGCGTCTTGCCGCGATTGGTGCACAGCCGTTTCGGGCTGCACGTGGTGGAAGTGCTGGCCCGGCAGCCTGGCCTGGACCCCGCGTTCGAGGCCGTGAAGTCGGCCGTGGCGCAAGGGCTTCGGCAGCAAGCCTTTGCCACCGCGCTGCGGCAGTACCTGCAGCTGCTGGCTGGCGCGGCCACTTTGACAGGTGTGGACCTGGAGGCCGCTGAGTCACCTCTGGTTCAGTAGCGCGGCCTCAGCCTCACGACCCATGCCCGACGAACTGCTGCAGCGCCTTCAGCGCTTCCAGACGGACGCTTTCCCGGCGCAACGTTCGCACTTCAGGTTGCTGGTTGACGATGGCCAGCACCCGATGACGTTGTTCATCGGCTGCAGCGATTCGCGTCTGGTGCCCTACCTGCTGACCGGTGCCGGCCCGGGCGAGTTGTTCCTGGTGCGCAACGTCGGCGCCTTCGTTCCGCCGCACGACCAGAGCCAGGGCTTCCACGGCACGGCGGCAGCCATCGAGTTCGCCGTCCTCAACCTGTCAGTCAGGCGCATCGTGGTGTGTGGCCACAGCCACTGCGGCGCGATCCGGGCCTTGTATGGCGATGTCTCACCGGCGGCGAAGCACCTGTCGCAGTGGTTGGAACTGGGGCGCGAAGCCGCCTTGCCCGTGGCCGAGCCCGGCCCCGATGTCCTGCGGCGTACCGAGCAACGCGCAGTGGTGCTGCAACTGGAGCGGCTTATGGACTACCCCATGGTGCGCGAGCGCGTGGAGGCCGGCACACTGGCCTTGCACGGCTGGCACTACGTGATCGAAGACGGCGAAGTCCATGTCTTCGACGTTCAGCGTGGCGGCTTCGTGCCTGCGGCACAGGCTGACAACGCGGGCACCGGGCCGTACGTGGCGCACCAACCCGAAGCGCTACAGGATGATGAGTCCACCCGCTTGTGAAAGGGGCGAAAGGGCGACCGTCCGGTCAGCCCAGCTGGACGGCCTCGCCCTGACGGTCGAACGGAATCATGCCGCTCAGGTTGCCGGACTTCACCGCCTCCACCATGCGGGTGAGTGCGGCCTCCACATGCGTCGAAGCGGGAGCCTGCCTTCCTTGGCCAGACAGGGCCGCAGCGAAGACGAGGGCCCAGTCCTGACCCATGGACAAGGCTTCCGCCTGCAACGCGGCGAAGTCCTTCAAGTCGGCGGGGTCCTTGTCCACGCACATCAGCGGTGCCAGCTCGCCGGACTCACCTGCTTCGAAGCGTGCCCGCTGTTCGGCCGTGGCGTCAGGGGGCAGGCTCGCCGCAGCAAACACCATCAAGAGACGCTGTGCGTCGGGTTGCTGCCGAGCGGCTGCCAGCAGGTCGTTGAAGTGACTGATTTCCATGGGCCCGAGCTTAGTCGCTTCCACCCACATGCCGATCACCATGCCTGAGTTCGCGGTCTGGTATTCGCCCCTCAAGTCGGCCCACATTGCGCGGTGCGCTGGTGCTGGCCGGGCAGAGCTGGGCGATGGCCAAGCCCTGGCGGATGCTCAGCTACGGCATCGACACCCTGTTGCTGGCTGCCGGTGTCTCGCTCTGGGTTCTGCTGTCGCTGAACCCGGTGGCCAGCCCCTGGCTGGGGGCCAAGCTGCTGCTGCTGGTGCTGTACATCGTGCTCGGCTCTCTGGCGCTCAAGCGGGCAAGGACGCCGGCGGCGCGCCGCGCCTGCTACGCCGGGGCCCTGATGGTCTACATGTTCATGGCCTCGGTGGCGCTTTCGCACCAAGCACTGGGGCTTTTGCAGCCGGCTCGGTCCGTTTCCGGCCTCCAGTACAGTGCACGGATGCCTCGGTCATGGAGCCTTTCAGCCAAGCTTGGTGCCATCGGGGGCGCCTTGTTGCTGATGGCGTTTGCCTCGATCGGGCTGACGCTTTGGGTAACCTGGCAGCTGGAAGGTGGTGCGGCGGCAGTCAACGAGGCGGGCCGCATGCGCATGCAGACCTGGCGCATGGCCCAAACACTGGCCCGTGCGGACGCGCAGCAGATTGCAGGGCAGGTGGCGCAGTTCGACCAAAGCGTGAGCGTGCTGCGAACGGGCGATCCGGCGCGTCCGCTGCTGGTTCCACATGACGGCGAATCGCAGCAAGCCTTTGCGGCCGTCCAGCGCGATTGGTTCGAGCTCAAGGCAAGGTGGACCGCCTCGCCTGGACCGGGCGCAGAGCTATCTGCGCAGCAAGCCGACGCCTTTGTGGCCCGTATCGACACCTTCGTCTCGGCGATCGAGCACCACTTGTCCCGACTGACGGCCGTCCTGAACGCTGTGCAGTTCGTGATGGTGGCACTGACCATCGGCAGTGCGATTGCCTTGCTGTATTCGGCCTGGCTGTTCATCTTCAACCCGCTGTCCCGGTTGCAGGCCGGGCTGGCCCGGGTGGAGGCGGGCGACCTGGGCGCGAGGGTCGACCCAGGCGCCAACGACGAATTCGGCGCGCTCGCGGCCGGCTTCAACCGCATGGCCGAAACCCTTCAGGGCCTGTACCAGAACCTGGAGTCCAAGGTGCAGGAAAAGACCGAGCATCTGGAGGCGCAGCGAGCGCGCCTGGCGGCCTTGTACAACTCGGCCGCGTTCGTGGCGCGTGCCGAAACCTTGGAGACGCTGGCGCAGGGCATTGCCAAGCAGGTGCGCCAGGTGGCCCGCGCCGACGCTTCGGCCGTGCGTTGGTCGGACGAGGCCAACCGCAAGTACCTGTTGCTGGCGTCGGATTGTTTGCCGCAAGCCGTGATCGACGAGGAACTGTGCATCCCCACGGGCGACTGCCTGTGCGGCCAGCCCCAGGGCGGCGCCATGACACGGGTGATCCCCATACTGCCGGATGGCCCAGCGTCGCGGCTCGGCCACTGCGCACGCGAAGGCTTCCAGACCGTCATCAGCGTGCCCGTCAGGCTGCACGAGCGAATGGTGGGCGAGCTCAACCTGTTCTACCGCGAACCCAGGGCACTATCCGACGACGACCGTGCCTTGCTGGAGACCATCGCCAGCCATCTGGCGGGTGCCATCGAGGGCCTGCGTGCGGCAGCCCTGCAACGTGAGACCGCCGTGGCCGAAGAACGAAGCTTCATCGCGCGGGAACTGCACGATTCCATCGCCCAGAGCCTGGCCTTCCTGAAGATCCAGTTGGGCCTGCTGCGCAGTGACATCAAGAGCACTGATGCCGCCCGCATCGACAGGACCCTGGGCGAACTCGACGCCGGCGTTCACGAGAGTCTCGGCGACGTGCGTGAACTGCTGGTGCACTTCCGCACCCGCACCAACCGCGAAGACATTGCACCCGCCCTGAAGACCACGCTGCAGAAGTTCGAGCACCAGACCGGCCTGGCCACCCACCTGGACATCGAGGGCGACGGCATGCCTCTGCCCGCGGACGTTCAAGTGCAGGTGCTGCACGTGGTGCAGGAGGCGCTGTCCAACGTGCGCAAGCATGCGCAGGCGAGAGAGGTGTGGGTGGAAGTGCAGCAGACGCCGCAGTGGCGCGTGGAGGTGCGCGACGACGGCTG
>JALORL010000241.1 GCA_025458915.1 Hydrogenophaga sp. | reverse complement strand
CCCTTGGGGAACGGATCGGGTTTGATCAGCTCCGGCGACTCGGCCACCACCTTGAAGGTGCCGTCGGGCAGGCCCATGGCAATGCGCGACTTGCTCCACAAGTGGTGGTTGGGGTCGAGCTTCACGTAACCCTCGGGCGCATCCTTGAGCTCGATGCCGGTGCGTGAGGCTTCCACCACCTTGTCCACGTCGAAGCTCTTGGCCTTCTCCACCGCGGCCTTCCACAGCCAGGGGCCGAGGTAGGCCGCCTGCGTCACGTCGCCAATGACGGCGTCCTTGCCATACTTGGCCTTGAAGGCGGCGACGAATTTCTTGTTGTTCTCGTTGTCCAGGCTCTGGAAGTACTTCATCGACGAGTAGAAGCCCTGGAAGTTTTCGCCGCCCACACCGGTCATCTCGTCTTCGGTGACCGACAGCGTGACCAGCAGCTGCTTGTCGCCGGTGATGCCGGCGGCCTTGAGCGCCTTGTAGAAGGCCACGTTGGAGCCACCGACCACGGCGGTGAAGATGCAGTCGGGCTTCTGCAGCTTGATCTTGTTCACCAGCGAGCCGAAGTTGGTGCTGCCCAGCGGGTAGTACTCCTCGCCCACCACCTTGCCCAGCTTGGCCACGCGCTCGATGTGGGCGCGGGCGATCTTCATGGAGGTACGGGGCCAGATGTAGTCGGAGCCCACGAAGAAGAAGGTCTTGGCCTTCTTCTCTTTCGACGCCCAGTCCAGTGCGTAGAGGATCTGCTGCGTGGCTTCCTGGCCGGTGTAGATCACGTTCTTGGACTGCTCCAGCCCTTCATAGAAGGTGGGGTAATACAGCAGGCCGTTTTCCTTCTCGAACACCGGCAGCACGGCCTTGCGCGAGGCGCTGGTCCAGCAACCAAACACGGCGGCGCAGCGGTCGTTGATGAGCAGCTTCTTGGACTTCTCGGCGAAGGTGGGCCAGTCGGAGGCGCCGTCTTCCTTGATCACCTTGATCTTGCGGCCCAGGATGCCGCCCATGGCGTTGATCTGGTCGATGGCGAGCTGCTCGGCCTGGATGGAGCCGGTCTCGGAAATGGCCATGGTGCCGGTGGACGAATGCAGCTGGCCCACGGTGACTTCGGTGTCGGTCACTGCCAGCTTGGTGGTGTTCACCTGCGCCGTGGGCTGGCCGAAGCTCCAGGTGGGCAGGCCGGCCAGGCCGGCGGCCCCCAGCATCTGCAGCACGCGGCGGCGGCTGGCTTCCGGGGTTTCAAGCAGGTCGGACTGGGAGGCATTCGGATCGGAGAGGCGCTTCATGGGGAACTCCTGGAACGGTTGGGTCAGTGAAACCGGCGGTGTGCCGACTGGCCTGAAGACTAGGGATTGCCCCGGTTTGCGCCCATACGTCAAATGACGTACGCACCCGGTCTGGGCCGCTGGGCCGGTTCTTGCTAGCGTGTGCACATGCCCGCTCCCGAGCCTTCCGCCTCCGTGGCGACCCAGAAAATCTTCCGCTTCCGGCGGGAGTACAACTCGTGGGTGGCCGACGAGACCATGGAGGACTACGCCCTGCGCTACACGCCGCGCAGCTTCCGCAAATGGAGCGAATGGCGCGTGGCCAACACCGCCTTCGGCTCGCTCTCGTTCCTGGCGCTGGAGGCCATCGGCGGCGCCATCGCGGTGAACTACGGCTTCACCAACGCGCTGTGGGCCATCCTGGTGGTGGGGCTGATCATCTTCCTCACCGGCCTGCCCATTGCCTACTACGCCGCGCGCTACGGGCTGGACATGGACCTGCTCACGCGCGGTGCCGGCTTCGGCTACCTGGGCTCGACCATCACCTCGGTGATCTACGCGGTCTTCACCTTCATCTTCTTCGCGCTGGAGGCGGTGATCATGGGGCTGGCGCTGGAGCTGGCCACCGGCTGGCCGCTGCCCTGGTGCTACGTGATTTCGGCGGTGGTGATCATTCCGCTCGCGATGCGCGGCATCACGCTCATTTCGCGCCTGCAGGTCTGGACCCAGCCGCTGTGGCTGTTCCTGCTGCTGCTGCCGTTTGTGTGGCTGGCGCTGTCGCAGCCGCAGATGTACCGCGACTTCACCACCCTCACCGGCCTGAAGTCGGGCAGCAGCGAATTCCAGCCATTGATGTTCGGCGCCGCTGCCGCCGTGATCTTCGCGCTGGTGGTGCAGATCGGCGAGCAGGTCGACTTCCTGCGCTTCCTGCCCGAACGCACGCCGCAGAACCGCGCACGCTGGTGGGCGGCCGTGCTCATCAGCGGCCCGGGCTGGATCGTGCTGGGCATGCTCAAGATGACCGGTGGCGCCCTGCTGGCCTTTGCCGCCATGCAGTTCGAAGTCGCGCCCGAACGCGCCGCCGAACCCACGCAGATGTTTCTGGCCGGCTTCACCGAAGCGGTGGGCCACCCGGGCCTGGCGGTGGCCATGACGGTGGTCTTCGTGGTGCTGTCGCAGATCAAGATCAACCTCACCAATGCCTATGCCGGCTCGCTGGCCTGGTCCAACTTCTTCGCCCGCGTGACGCACAGCCACCCCGGCCGTGTGGTGTGGCTGGTGTTCAACGTGGCCATTGCCACGCTGCTGATGCTGCTGGGCGTGTTTGCCGGCATCGAAAAAGTGCTGGGCGTGTACAGCAACGTGGCCATTGCCTGGGTCGGTGCGCTGGTGGCCGACCTGGTCATCAACAAGCCGCTGGGCCTGAGCCCCAAAGGCATCGAATTCCGCCGCGCCCACCTCTACGACTTCAACCCGGTGGGCCTGGGGGCCATGACGATTGCCGCCCTGGTGTCCAGCGCCGCCTATGCCGGCCTGATGGGCGAAGTGGCAGCGGCCTTCTCGCCCTTCATCGCGCTCGGCCTGGCCCTGCTGCTGGCGCCGCTGATCGCCTGGGCCACGCGGGGACGCTTCTACCTGGCTCGCACGCCATCGACCGAATGGGCGCCGGCGCAGGTGGTGCGCTGCGCCGTGTGCGAGAACGCCTTCGAAAGCGAGGACATGGCCCGCTGCCCGGCGTACGGCGCACCCATCTGCTCGCTGTGCTGCTCGCTGGAGTCGCGCTGCCACGACCGCTGCAAGGTGAACGCCCGCGCCATCGACCAGGTCCGCGCCCTGGTGCACGCCTGGCTGCCGCACGCGCTGGCGGTGCGGGTGAACTTCCGGGTCGGACAGTTCCTGGCGGTGTGGCTGTCGCTGAGCGCAGCGCTGGCGTTCATCATCGGCATGGTCTATCTGCAGGAAAGCGTCAACACCACCCACGGGCTGTTGCACATGCCGCTGCTCAAGCTGTTCGCCTTCCTGGCGCTGTTTGCCGCCGTGTGCGCCTGGTGGGTGGTGCTCACCACCGACAGCCGGCGCATGGCGCAGGACGAGTCCGAACGCCAGACGCAATTGCTGCTCAACGAGATCGACGCCCACAAACGCACCGACGCCGAGTTGCAGGCCGCGCGCGACCGCGCCGAGGCCGCCAGCCAGGCCAAGACACGCTACGTGGCCGGCATGTCGCACGAACTGCGCACGCCGCTCACCAGCATCCTGGGCTATGCACAGATCCTGCTGCGCAACCCCGAACACTCGGCGTGGACCCGCGAAACCATTGCCACCATGCAGCGCAGCGGCCACCACATGCACGCGCTCCCGCTGCTGCAGCTGCTGGAAGACGTGGAGCGCATGGTGCGGCCGCAGGCCGAGGCCAAGGGCCTGCGCTTCGTGGTCGAGCGCCAGGGCGAGCTGCCGGGCTGGATCCGCGCCGACGCCAAGCGGCTGCGGCAGATCCTCATCAACCTGCTCAGCAACGCGGTGCGGTTCACCCACGAGGGCGAGGTCCGGCTTCGGCTGGACTTCCGTCAGCAGGTGGCGCGCATCGACGTCATCGACACCGGCATCGGCATTGCCGAGCAGGACCAGACGCGCATCTTCCTGCCGTTCGAGCGGGGCAGCGCCGGACGGCGCGTGCAGGACGCCGGCACCGGCCTGGGCCTGACCATCACCCACCTGCTCACCGACATGATGGGAGGCGACCTGCGCCTGCGCAGCCAGCCTGGCCAGGGCAGCACGTTCTCGCTGCGCCTGTACCTGCCCGCGATTGCCGCCGACCCGCAGAACCCGTTGCCCATTCCGTCCACGCTGCGCGCCGTCACAGGCTACCTCGGTACGCGCCGCACGCTGCTCGTGGTGGATGACCAGCCGCTGCACCGCCAGCTGCTGGCCGGCATCCTGATGCCACTGGGCTTCATGGTGCGCGAAGCCGCCAGCGGTCAGGAATGCCTGGAAATCGTGGAGCAGCTCGCGCCCGACCTGCTGCTGCTGGACATCACCATGGACGGGCTGGACGGCTGGCAGACGGCGCAGGCGGTAAGGGCGCTGCACCCTTCGGCCCGGCTGCCGATCGTGTTCGTGTCGGCCAACCTGTTCGACAACCGCCCGGAGGAACTGCGCCAGCTCGACTGCCAGGGCTTCGTGGCCAAACCGCTGGTGGAGTCCGAGCTGCTGGATGTGCTGCGCGGCGCGCTGGGGCTGAACTGGGTCACCGAACAGGCTCCGGCAGGCACGGCGGCGGCGCCGCCCCAACCGCGCAGGCCTGGCCAGCCCTTGCCTGCCGAACTGCGCGAGGAACTGCAGCGCCTGGCCCGCCAGGGCCAGGCCGCCGCCCTGCGCCAGCGTCTGTGGCAGGCCCAGACCACCGAGCCCGCACACGCCACCACCCTGGTGATGCTGCAGGCCTGCGCCGACCGGTTCGACTTCCAGGCCCTGCTGGAACATCTGCGCGACACCACCGACACCACCGACTTTGCCGATCTTGCGGACCCCGCCGACCATGACGCCGACGTCTGACCCCCCTGCCCCATCCGCCGGTTCCGCCACCACGCCGCTGGTCATCCTGGTGGTGGACGATGCCGTGGACACCCTGCGCATGCTGGGCGATGCCCTGATGGCCGAAGGCTATCTCGTTCTGGCCGCACGCGACGCCGAGGAGGCGCTGGAGCGCTTCGCGGTGACCGTGCCCGACGGCGTGCTGCTGGACGCGGTCATGCCGGGCATGGACGGCTTTGCGCTGTGCCGCCACATCAAGCAGACCCCCGCCTGGTCGCACGTGCCCATCGTGTTCATGACTGGCCTGTCCGAAAGCGAGCAGATCCTGCACGGCTTCGCCTGCGGCGGCGTGGACTACGTGGTCAAGCCGCTGCGCATTCCGGAAGTGATGGCCCGCCTGGCCACGCACGTGCGCAACGCCCGCGTGGCGCGGCTGGCCCAGGCCGCGGTGGACGTGGCCGGCCTGGGCACCGTGGTGCTGGACGCCCGGGGCCGTGTGGCCTGGAGCTCGCCGCAGGCGCAGGCCTGGCTGACGCAAGCCTTCGGCAACGAACCGCTGGCCGCCGCACCGGCCAGCGCATGGCTGAGCCTGGCCCTGCAGCAAGGCGAGGCCCTGCACGACCTGGGCCGTGCCGGCCGCCTGCTGGCGCGCCACCTGGGGCCCGGCAGCCTGGGCGAATCCATGCTGCTGCTCACGCTCAGCCCGGCCGACAGCCCCAGCGCCCAGCGCCTGCGCCAGGTGGCGCTGACCCCGCGCGAAACCGAGGTGCTGTCCTGGCTGGCCAAGGGCAAGACCAACCGCGACATCGCCGACATCCTGGGCATGAGCCCGCGCACAGTGAACAAGCACCTCGAACACGTGTTCGAAAAACTCGGCGTGGAAACCCGCTCGGCCGCGGCCGCCATTGCCGGTCAATTGCTCATCCAGTAACTTCCCTGTTCGCGCGGCACCCACTCCCGCTTGATCTTGCGCGTCCTCCGTTCCAACCGAGGCAATCTCTGTTCCCACTGAGGCGATCTCTGTTCCGACTGAGCCAATCTCGGTTCGCCTGAGCCA
>JALORL010000042.1 GCA_025458915.1 Hydrogenophaga sp. | reverse complement strand
CGCACATGCGGTTCACAGCGCTGAAGGACAATTCCCATCCATGTCACAAGCCCTCCTGAACCGCACCCTGCTGGCGGTGGCCCTGGTGCCCGCCGCATGGGGTCTGGCCACGCCGGCCGCCGAGGCGTCGCCGTTCGAACTGCCGTCGCTGGACCGCATCGTCCAGTACCAGCCGAAGCTGCCGCTGCAGGTATACACCGCCGACGGTGTGGAGATCGCCCAATTCGGCACGGAACGGCGCGAGTACGTTCCTCTGGCGGAAATGCCCCAGGTCCTCAAGGACGCCGTGCTGGCGGTGGAGGACGCGCGCTTTTATGAGCACTCCGGTATCGACCCGCGCGGCATGGCGCGAGCCGCAGTGGCCATGCTCACCGGTGGCCGCAAGCAGGGTGCATCCACCATCACCCAGCAGCTGGTGCGCACCATGCTGCTCACCCGCGAGCTCTCGGCCGAGCGCAAGGTGAAGGAAATCTGGTTGGCGCTGCGGCTGGAAGAAGCCATCTCCAAGGATCGCATCCTGGAGATCTATCTCAACGAGATCTTTCTGGGCCAGCGTGCCTACGGCTTTGCCGCTGCATCGCACACCTATTTCGGCAAACCGCTGGCACGCCTGTCGCTCGCAGAAACCGCCATGCTGGCGGGACTGCCGCAGAACCCCTACTACGCCAACCCGGTGGCCAACTTCGAACGCGCCACGAAACGCCAGCACGTGGTGCTGGAACGCATGCATGCGGTGGGGGCCATCAACGACCAGCAGCTGGCCACCGCCAAAGCGGAAAAACTGAAGCTGCGCAGCCGCGGCCCGCAGGACCTGAACGCCGCGCACGTGGCCGAAATGGCGCGCCGCATCGTGGTGGAGCGCTTTGGCACCGAGGCGTATTCCAAAGGTCTGAAGGTGACCACCTCGCTGCGCGCAGCCGACCAGCGCGCCGCATACGAAGCAGTGCAGCGCGGTGTTCTGGCCCATGACCGCCGGGGTCCCTGGCGCGGTCCGGAAGATCAGGAGACCCTGCCCACAGGTTCTGGCGGTGTGCTCGAGGGTGCGGCCGCCGAAGCCCTGAAGGACCACCGCGACGATGAAACCCTGCGCGTGGGCATCGTGCTGGCCGCCTCATCGCAGGAGGTGCAACTGCAACTGGCCAGCGGCGAACGCGTGAAGGTGCAAGGCGAAGGCCTGCGCTGGGCTCAACCCGGCCTGGCGGCCAAGGCCAAGGCCTCGCTGAAAATCTCTCGTGGCTCGGTGATCCGGGTGGTGAAAAACGGTAAAAGCTGGGCCATTTCGCAATGGCCCGAGGTGGAGGCCGCCCTGGTGGCCATGGACCCCCAAACCGGGCGTGTCCGGGCGCTGGTGGGTGGATTCGACTTTGCCCGTCAGCCGTTCAACCACGCCACCCAGGCCTGGCGCCAGCCCGGCTCCGCCTTCAAGCCGCTGCTGTATTCGGCCGCCCTCGAGGAACGGGTGATGCCTGGCTCGCTGGTGGACGACCTGCCCTTCACGGCACCCAATGGCTGGTCGCCCGGCAACAGCAACGGCGAGCACGCCGGCCCCATCACCCTGCGCACCGCGTTGGCACGCTCGAGCAACCTGGCCAGCGTGCGTGTGCTCGAGCATGTGGGCATCCCCCGCGCCAAGGCATGGAGCGCACGCTTCGGTTTGGATCCGGCGCGCCAGCCCGACGACCTCACACTCGCCCTGGGTACCGGCAGCGTGACCCCTCTGCAAATGGCACAGGCCTACGCTGTGCTGGCCAACGGGGGCTGGAAGGTGGATCCGGTCGTGGTGGAAAGGATCACCGATGCCAACGGCAAAGTGCTGTTCGAAGCACCGCCGCCGCCAGCGCTCACCGAGGACAACCGCAGTGTGCCGGCGCGCAACGTGTTCGTGGCCAACAGCATGCTCAACGATGTGACCAGCCACGGGACTGCGGCAAGGGCGCAATCGGTGCTCAGGCGCTCGGACATTTACGGCAAGACCGGTACGACCAACGACGTGCACGATGCCTGGTTCGCTGGGCACCACCCATCGCTGTCAGCGGTGGTCTGGATGGGGCATAGCCAGCCACGCAGCCTTGGTAGCCGCGAGTCGGGCGGTCGCCTTGCGTTGCCCATCTGGATCGACTACATGGCGTCTGCCCTCAAAGGCGTACCAGCCTCTTCCCCGCCCCGCGCCCCCGCCGGTCTGATGCACGATGGCAACGACTGGCTCTACGCCGAGTGGCAAAACGGCGGCTGGGTGGCTCATATCGCTGGCCGCGACAACGTGCAGTATGCACCGCCGCCGGGTTTCTTCTGGAACCTGCGCAGCCTGCCGGTGCTGCGCGACCTGCCGGCGATCCTGCCAGACATGTTTCCCAGCGACATGCGCCCTTGACGGCATGAAAAAACCGGCCCGCAGGCCGGTTTTCGCTGGTGCAGCCAGTCCCCGAGGGTCAACCGGCGCAGATTCTTGCCCTGGCCTCGGCGTATTCGCCCTTGAAGCGCGCCACCAGATCGGCCGCAGGCACCACCTCGCGGATGGCGCCAATGCCCTGACCACAACCCCAGATGTCGCGCCAGGCCTTGGCCGCATTCGCACCTTCCCCGGTGGAGAAGTTCATCTTGCTCGGGTCGCTCACCGGCAGGTTGTCGGGGTCCATGCCGGCGTTCTTGATGCTGCCCTTGAGGTAATTGCCGTGGATGCCGGTGTAGAAGTTGCTGTAGACGATGTCGTCGGAGTTCGACTCGGTGATCATCTGCTTGTAGCCGTCCACCGCGCGCGCCTCATCGGTGGCAATGAAGGCCGAGCCGATGTAGGCAAAGTCGGCGCCCATGGCCTGCGCGGCCAGGATGGCACCGCCCGACGCAATGGAGCCCGAGAGCGCCACCGGGCCCCCGAACCACTCGCGGATCTCCTGGATCATGGCGAACGGGCTTTTCACGCTGGCGTGGCCACCGGCTCCGGCTGCCACCGGAATCAGGCCGTCGGCGCCCTTCTCGATCGCCTTGCGCGCAAACACGTTGTTGATCACGTCGTGCATCACCACGCCGCCCCAGCTGTGCACGCCCTGGTTCACGTCTTCGCGGGCGCCCAGGCTGGTGATGATGATCGGCACCTTGTACTTGGCGCACAAGGCCATGTCCTGCTCCAGCCGGTCGTTGCTCTTGTGCACGATCTGATTGATAGCGAAAGGGGCGGCCGGGTTGTCGGGGTTGGCCTTGTCGTGGGCGGCCAGGGCCTCGGTGATCTCGGCCAGCCACTCGTCCAGCTGGGACGCCGGGCGGGCGTTGAGCGCCGGCATGGAGCCCACCACACCCGCCTTGCATTGGGCAATGACGAGCTTGGGGTTGCTGATGATGAACAGCGGCGAGCCGATCACCGGGAACTTGAGGTTCTTGAGAACCGGGGGCAGGTAACGCGCGGGTGCGGACATGGTGTCTCCAGTTGGAATGTGGAATCTCTGCATTCGCCCTGAGCCTGTCCTTCGACAGGCTCAGGATGATCGGGAGAGTCGGGTGTTGGCGAGGGCTTCGACAAGCTCAACCCGAACGGCTGACGGATGGGCTCGAATTCAGAACGCTTCAGCAGGCAGGGCCGTCACCGCTTCGGCACCGTCCACAATGGCGTCGCGCACGCCAGGCGCGCGGCCCAGAATGTGGTCGGCATAGAACCGGGCGGTGGTGATCTTGGCCTGCATGAATGCCACATCCTGTCCCTTGGCGGACAAGTCCTCGGCCACCAGCAGCGAGCGCGCCAGCTGCCAGCCCGCCATGAGGTTGCCGGCCAGCATCAGGTAGGGCACGCTGCCGGCGAAGGCGGCGTTCGGGTTGCTGCGCGTGTTGGCCGCAATGAATTCCACCACGTCGACGAACGCCTCCCGCGCGGCCTTCAGGCGCTGGTGCACAGCGCGGGCATTGGCGCTGTCGCGCTGGGCAAGTTCGGCTTCGGTTTTCTCGATCTGGGCGGCGATGGCCTTGGCGCTCTGGCCACCGTCGCGGGCAGTCTTGCGGCCAACCAGGTCGTTGGCCTGGATGGCGGTGGTGCCTTCGTAGATGGTCAGGATCTTGGCGTCGCGGTAGTACTGGGCCGCACCGGTTTCTTCAATGAAACCCATGCCGCCATGCACCTGCACGCCCAGGCTGGTGACTTCCAGGCTCATCTCGGTGCTGTAACCCTTGACCAGCGGCACCAGGAATTCGTAGAAGGTGGCGTTCTGCTTGCGCACCTCGGCGTCGGGGTGGTGGTGGGCAGCGTCGTAGGCGGCTGCAGCCACGGCGGCCATGGCACGGCAACCTTCGGTGACCGAGCGCATGGTCATGAGCATGCGCTTCACATCGGGGTGATGAATGATCGGTGCGGCGGCACTCAGCGAACCGTCCACCGGGCGGCTCTGCACACGGTCTTTCGCATAACCCACCGCCTTCTGGTAGGCGCGCTCGGCAATCGCAATGCCCTGCACGCCCACAGCGTAGCGGGCCGCGTTCATCATGATGAACATGTACTCCAGGCCACGGTTTTCCTGGCCCACCAGGTAACCCACGGCGCCGCCGTGGTCGCCGTACTGGAGCACGGCGGTGGGGCTGGCCTTGATACCCATCTTGTGCTCGATGCTCACGCAGTGCACGTCGTTGCGCCACCAGGTGCACGATGTTCTCGGCCATGTCGTGCTCACCGTAGGTGATGTAGATCTTGGTGCCGAACACCTTGTAGGTGCCGTCGGGCTGCGGCTCGGCACGGCTGCGCACGGCGGCCAGGTCGCTGCCGGCCTGCGGCTCGGTCAGGTTCATGGTACCGGTCCACTGGCCGCTCACCAGCTTTTCCAGGTAGGTGGCCTTGAGCTCGTCGCTGCCGGCGGTCAGCAGCGCCTCGATGGCGCCGTCGGTCAGCAGCGGGCACAGCGCGAAGCTCATGTTGGCGCTGTTGAGGATTTCTCCGCAGGCCGCGCCAATGGTCTTGGGCAGGCCCTGACCGCCAAAGTCGGTGGGGTGCTGCAGACCTTGCCAGCCGCCTTCGGCGTACTGCCTGAACGCCTCCTTGAAGCCCGGCGTGGTGGTGACATCGCCGTCCTTGAAGAACGACGGGTTCTTGTCGCCTTCCCAGTTCAGCGGCGCAATCACGTCCTGGTTGAGCTTGGCGCACTCTTCCAGCACGGCCTGCGCGGTTTCCAGCCCCGCGTCTTCAAAGCCCGGCATCTGCGCCACCTGGTCGATGCGCGCCAGGTGCTCGATGTCGAACAGCATGTCTTTCAAAGGGGCGATGTAGCTCATGTTCCGGTCTCCACGGGTTTCACACAGACGTCAGCAGATACAAAAAGGGCATCGCGAACGATGCCCTCGGGTACTTCAACGGGCTCAGAGTGCCGGCCAGGTGCTGGATGGCACCGGAGATGCCGGCGGCGATGTAGAGCTGCGGCGCGACGATCTTGCCGGTCTGGCCCACCTGCCAGTCGTTCGGGGCGTATCCGGCGTCCACCGCAGCGCGGCTGGCACCCAGCGCGGCGCCCAGCTTGTCGGCCAGCGGCGTCATGACGTCGTTGAACTTCTCGGCACTGCCCAGTGCCCGGCCACCGCTGACGATGATCTTGGCAGCGGTCAGCTCCGGGCGGTCGCTCTTGGCGATCTCGCTGCCCACAAACGTGCTCTTGCCGCTGTCGGCCTGGGCGGCTGCGGTTTCCACCGCGGCGCTGCCACCCGTGGCCGCTGCCGGGTCGAAGCTCTGCACCGTGGCCACGGCGTTGCCGGCGTAGATCGGGCGCTCGAAGGTGTCGGGGCTTTCCACCTTGGTGATGTCGCTGACCTGACCCACATCCAGTCTGGCGGCCACACGCGGGGCGATGTTCTTGCCACTGGCGGTGGCGGGGAACACGATGTGCGAATAGGCGGATGCGATGTTCAGCACCTCGGCGGTAACGTTCTCGGCCAGGCCATGCGCCAGGTACTCGGCGTCCACGTGGATCACCTTGGCCACGCCTGCGATCTGCGCGGCAGCGCTGGCAGCAGCACCCGCGTTGTGTCCAGCGATGAGCACATGCACATCACCACCCATCTGGGCAGCGGCGGCGACGGTGTTGAGCGTGGCGCCCTTGACGGATGCGTTGTCGTGTTCGGCAATGACGAGTGCGGTCATGATCAGATCACCTTTGCTTCGGTTTTGAGTTTCTCAACCAGGGTGGCAACGTCAGCCACCTTGATGCCAGCGCCACGCTTGGGCGGCTCGCTGACCTTGAGCGTCTTGATGCGCGGGGACACGTCCACGCCCAGGTCCTCGGGCTTGAAGGTGTCCAGCGGCTTCTTCTTGGCCTTCATGATGTTGGGCAGCGTCACGTAGCGCGGCTCGTTCAGGCGCAGGTCGGTGGTGACAATGGCAGGCAGGCTCAGGCTCAGCGTTTCCAGGCCGCCGTCCACTTCACGGGTAACACTCACCTTTCCATCGGCCACTTCCACCTTGCTGGCAAACGTGCCCTGCGGCAGGTCGGCCAGCGCGGCGAGCATCTGGCCGGTCTGGTTGCAGTCGTCGTCAATGGCCTGCTTGCCCAGGATCACCAGGCCCGGCTGCTCCTTGTCGAACAAGGCCTTGAGCAGCTTGGCCACAGCCAGCGGCTGCAGTTCTTCGGAGGTTTCCACCAGGATGGCGCGGTCGGCGCCGATGGCCATGGCCGTGCGCAGGGTCTCGGAGCACTGCGCCACACCGCAGGAAACAGCGATCACTTCGGTGACCACACCCTTCTCCTTCAGACGAACCGCTTCTTCCACCGCGATCTCGTCGAACGGGTTCATGCTCATCTTGACGTTGGCGATGTCCACGCCCGTGCCGTCGCTCTTGACGCGCACCTTGACGTTGTAATCCACCACGCGCTTGACGGGGACGATGACCTTCATGCTGGCTTGCTCCTGATGAATGAGAGATGGGAATCGGAGTTGACGTATACGTCAATCAGGGGATTGTAGGCGCCACACCGCTGGACGCCGGATACACGACGAAACGCCCCCGCTTTTGAACGAATAAAACGAACGGTCGTGCTTTTTTGGGATTATAGGAGCAAAGTGAAGCGCGCTTCAACCCCATTCCCTGAAAGACGGCGTCCCCCATTAACCAACCCGACGGTCGGCTAATTCGGGTAAGTCTGGAGATGCTGCGCAGCCGCATTCCCCTATAGTGAAACGACGGTGGTTTTATTTATGTTGAATAACCACCACACACCCATCCTTCCTTTCAGGAGATCCCCGATGAAGCTTCGTGTTGCGCTCACCCTGGCAGTTTCCGGCACCGTCCTCGCCAGCGGCATGGCCTCCGCACAGACCGTGTTCAACACCTCCAGCTGGGTTCCCCCCACACACACCCTCAGCGTGGCACAGGCCACCTGGTGCGAAATGGTGGAAAAGGAAAGCAGCGGACGCATGAAGTGCAATGCCCTGCCCAAGGCGGTGTCGGCCGCGCCGGGCACGTTCGACGCCGTGCGCGACGGCCTGGCCGACATCTCCTTTACGGTAGACGGCTACACACCGGGCCGCTTCATCAACACCCAGGTCGCTGAGTTTCCGTTCCTGGGCGACAGCGCCGTGCCCACCTCACTGGCTTACCAGCGCATCTACAGCAAACACTTTGCGCCATTGGGTGAGCACCGTGGCGTGAAGGTGCTGGGCGTGTTCACCCACGGCCCCGGCATCATCTTCAACACCAAGAAGCCGGTGACCTCGGCCGCCGACGCTGCATCCCTGAAGTTCCGCATCGGTGGCGGAAACATCAACGAGCTGTCCAAGGCCATGGGCTGGAACACCACGCTGAAGCCGGCGCCCGAATCGTTCGAGCTGCTGTCCACGGGTGTGATGGACGGCACCTTCTTCCCCGACGAGTCGATTGCCTCGTTCAAGCTGTCCATGATCAAGCACGCCACCACCTTCCCCGGCGGCCTCTACAACACCAGTTTCGTCTTCATGATGAACCCAGCCAAGTACAACGCGCTGTCCGCTGAAGACAAGGCCGTGATCGACAAGCTCTCCGGCGAAACCGTTGCCCGGGTGTTCGGCGAAGGCTGGGACAAGGTGGACGCGGCCTCGCGCGACAACGTGCAAAAGGCCCAGGGTGTGCAGCGCATCCAGGCCAGCGAGGCCTTCATCAATGAAGTCAAGGCCAAGCAGGCCGCCCTGGAGGATCGCTGGGCTGCAGCCGCGGAAGCCAAGGGTCTGAAGAATGCCAAGGGCGTTCTTGCCGAATTCCGTGCCGAAATTGCCAAGGCAAAGTAAGCTGGATCCAATCCCACCACGCCGGCACTGGCCGGCGGAGCAGCCCCTCTGAAAGCTGCCCCGCCGGCCGTTTCTTTATCTGTTCCACACCATGCACAAAATCCTGGACCGACTGCTGCACTGGTCGACCGGCCTGGTGGCCGCTGCGGCACTGTTCGCCATCATGTGGCTCACCGTCGTGGACGTGAGCGGGCGCAAGTTCCTGAGCAACTCGGTTCCTGGGGCGCTGGAAATCACCGAGATCCTGATGGTCGTGGTGATCTTTGGCGCGCTTCCGCTGGTGTCGTGGCACAACGAGCACGTCACCTTCGATTCGTTCGATGCCTTCTTTCCCGCCTGGCTTCGACGCCTGCAGGCGCGACTGGTCAACGCACTCTGTGCAGCGGTGTTCGGGTTTCTGGGGCAATTGATGATCGCACGCGGCGACCGCTTCAGCGAATACGGTGACACGACCGCCTACCTGCTGCTGCCGGTGGCACCAGTGGCCTATCTGATGGCAGGACTGCTGTTCGTCACGGCCGTCATCCACGCCGTGCTGGCCGTGGTACCCAGGCCGGTCAATGCCTCGCCGGCCCATGGCCAGGGAGACGTGGCATGACCGAAGCGTTCCTCGGTTTTCTCGCCGTGTTTGTCATGGCCTTCCTGCGTGTGCCGCTGGCGGTGGCGATGATCATCGCGGGCTTCGGTGGCCTCGCGCTGATGCGTGGCTGGCCGCCGGCCATGGCCAGCACCAGCCAGGTGATCTTCGAGACCGGCTTCCACTACGTGCTGTCGGTGATCCCGCTGTTCGTGCTCATGGGCAACTTCGTCGCGAAGGCCGGTCTGGCACGCGAACTCTTCACGGCCGCCAACGCATTCGTCGGCCACCGCCGGGGTGGCCTGGCCATGGCCAGCATCATCGCCTCGGGCGGCTTCGGTTCCATCTGCGGGTCGTCGATCGCCACGGCGGCCACCATGTCGCGCGTGGCCTATCCGCAGATGAAGGCGCATGGCTACAAGGACACGCTGGCCACCGGCTCCATTGCCTCGGGCGGTACGCTGGGGATCCTGATCCCGCCGTCCACCATCCTGGTGATCTACGGAATCATCACGGAAACCGACATCGGAAAACTGTTCGTTGCCGGCATCCTGCCCGGGGTGGTGGCCATTGTTTGCCTGTGCTTGGCGGTGGTGTTCGTGACCTGGCGCGACCCGGAGGCGGGTCCGCCCGCCGAGCGCTTCACCTGGCCCGAGCGGTTCAAGGCGCTGCGTGGCATCTGGGGGGTTGCCGTGCTGTTTGCGCTGGTGATTGGCGGCATCTACGGCGGCGTGTTCACCGCCACCGAAGGCGCCGGCGTGGGGGCCGCAGGAGCCTTCCTGTTTGCACTATTCCGGGGTGCGCTTTCGCCCAGGGTGCTGATGGAAGTTCTGGTGGAGAGCACGCGCACCACCGCCATGCTGTTCGCCATCCTGATCGCGGCCATGGTGTTCACCAACTTCATCAACTTCACCACCATGCCGGGTGACCTGCGGGACTTCATCCTGGCGTTCAGCCCCAACCCCATCATGGTGGTCGTGATGATGATGGGGATCTATCTCCTGCTGGGCATGGTCATGGAGGAGCTGGCCATCGTTCTCCTCACCATCCCGGTGTTCTTCCCGGTGATCACGGGTCTGGGATTCGACCCGGTGTGGTTCGGCATCCTGATCGTCACCATCGTTGAGATCGGCATGATTTCGCCGCCGGTGGGTCTGAACCTGTTCGTGCTGAACTCCCTGCTGCCCGACGTGAAGCTCAGCACCATCTACAAGGGGGTGATTCCATTTGTGCTGGCCGACATCGTTCGCCTGGGCATCCTTATTGCCGTACCCGCCATTGCCCTGTGGCTACCCGGCCTGATGGGTCGATGAACCTGATGTTGCGGGACCAGGCTCCGCGGCGCCTGGTACCACCGGGTGCGGTCCCGTCTGAACGTGCAGCACCCGCTGGGGAAAAGGAATCTCGATACCGTGTTCCCTCAGCGACTTCAGAATGGCGCGATTGATGAGGGAGCGCAGGTTGAGCTGGCCGTTTTCCGGGTCGCCGATCCAGTAGCCCAGCGTGAATTCCAACCCGTCGGCGCCAAACGCGGACAGCGCCACCGACGGCCCTGGATCGCGCAGCACGCGGTCCTGCGACAGGGCCGCATCCATCAGCAGCGCGATCACCTGCTCCACATCGCTGTCGTAGGCCACCGACACGACCGTCGACTGCCAGATCCGGTTGTCGGCCAGGGAGAGGTTTTCCACGCGGTTGATGATCAGCAGCTCGTTCGGCACGATGGACTCGCGACCCGTCAGGCTGCGGATCACCGTGTAGCGGGCGTTGATGTCGGTGATGCGGCCCTCGAAGTTGTCCACCCGCACGTTGTCACCTATGCGCATGCTGCGCTCGGCCAGGATCACGAAACCGCTCACGTAGTTGGACGCCAGCTTCTGCAGACCGAAGCCAATACCGACACCGATGGCGCCGCCCAGCACGGACAGCGCGGTGAGGTCGATGCCCACCACCGACAGCGCAACGATCAGTCCCAGAAACATCAGCAGTGCCCGCGTGGCATTGCTCACTGCCTTGCGCAGGGAAAGATCGCCACCCACCGCCTTGCGCAGCAGCCGGGCCTCGATGGCCGAAGACACCCACAGCGACAGGATCAGCACCGCACCCGCTGTAATCACGCCCTCCAGCAAGGTCAGCAGGCTGAGCTGGGTGGCGCCGATCTTCCAGCTGATCTGATCCAGCTCGGCCAGCACCACGGGAAGAAGGCCGCTGACCCACAGCACCATGGCCAGCCACGCGACCCAGGAAATGGTGCGCTCCAGCAGCCGCACCCAGGGCGCACTGGAGAAGGCC
Organism: Hydrogenophaga sp.; assembly: GCA_025458915.1. GTDB lineage: Bacteria > Pseudomonadota > Gammaproteobacteria > Burkholderiales > Burkholderiaceae_C > Hydrogenophaga. Next base: position 14,098 of record JALORL010000042.1, on the reverse strand, counting down.
ACCTGCAGCACTTTCACCCCCACCCGGATCACCACCAGCGACACCAGCACCGGAATCACCACCTTGAACGCCGCCACCGGCATCAGCATCGTCAGCAGGGACCGGGCGACATAACCCAACACCAGCAACAACAGCGGGAACATCACCCCGTCGACGATGCGCCGCCCAAAGGTGATGGAAGCCGCATCGCCCTCGGCACCGAGCGCCCGGCGCAACAGCCACGTGAGTCCCCATGCCAGGGCAATGCATATCCCCAGTGCCGCCAGTTCGGCCAGAACCGTGGGCTGTGAAAAACCACTGAGCCACAGGCCCAGGTCATCGATCGGTTTCGGATTGGCGGAAGCAGCGGTGGACACGGCAAAGGAAGATGAAACCACCGCTGGGAGTCCGCAGTGGGAAAGTTGAAAAAAAGCAGCGGAAAGACCTTGCAAAGGTTACGAACGCCAGGCGGGCGGGCGCTTGTCGATGAACGCCTGCACGCCTTCCTGCGCCACCGGATGGGCCATGTTGCACGCCATCGTCTGGCCGGCGAGCTGGTAGGCGGCCTCCATGCCGGTTTCCAGCTGGCGGTAAAACAGGGCCTTGCCCATGGCCAGTGCCTCGCGTGGCTTGCCGAGCAGGCGCTGCAGCATGCGCTCCACCTCGTCATCCAGCGCATCGGCGGCCACCACCCGGTTCACCAGGCCCCGGGTCCGCGCTTCTTCCGCGCCGATGAAGTCGCCGGTCAGCAGCATTTCCATGGCCTGCTTGGGCAGCAGGTTGCGCGACAGCGCCACGCCCGGCGTGGCACAGAACAGCCCTACATCGATGCCGTTCACCCCGAAGCTTGCTTCCTGCGCCGCCACGGCCAGGTCGCACTGCGCCACCAGCTGGCAGCCCGCCGCGGTGGCCAGGCCCTGAACCCGGGCCACCACGGGCACCTCCAGCCGGCGGATGCTCAGCATGACCCGGGTGCAACGCGCAAACAGCGCCTGGTAATAGGCCTGGTCGGGATGCGCCCGCATTTCCTTGAGGTCGTGCCCGGCGCAGAAGGCCTTGCCGGACGCACCCACCACCACCGCGCGGGCGCCCGCATCGGTGGCCACAGCATCCAGGCCCTTCTGCAGGGCATCCAGCATGGCCTCGCTCAGCACGTTGAAACTGCGGGGCGTGTTCAGGGTGAAGCGGTGCACGCCGCGCGCATCGCGCGCGTGCAGCAGGATCGTTTCGGCGGGTTCGGTGTGCATGGCTTGGGCTTGGGTTGAGGCTTTGCCGATTGTGCGGGATTCCGCCCGGCCGGGCTTCAGTCCAGCGCGAGGGCCTAAGATACCGGAGCCCGGCAACGCACGGGTTTCGTTCTTCCCTTTCTCGCACCATCCCGCGCATGAACCCGCCCGCCAGCCGCCCCATCCGTTCCCAATACGAAGACTTCATGCGCCACGTGTTCAACACCGGCGTGCAGAAGACCGACCGCACCGGCACCGGCACCACCAGCGTGTTCGGACACCAGATGCGCTTCGACCTCAACGAAGGTTTCCCGCTGGTGACCACCAAGAAGGTGTTCCTGAAGGCCATCATCGTGGAGCTGCTGTGGTTCCTGCGCGGCGACAGCAACGTGAAATGGCTGCAGGAACGCGGCTGCACCATCTGGGACGAATGGGCCCGCGAAGACGGCGATCTCGGCCCGGTGTACGGCGTGCAGTGGCGCAGCTGGCCCACGCCCGACGGCGGCCACATCGACCAGATTTCGGACGTCATTCAAACGCTCAAGACCAACCCGGATTCGCGCCGCATCATCGTCAGCGCATGGAACGTGGCCGAGCTGAACAAGATGGCCCTCATGCCGTGCCACGCGTTTTTTCAGTTCTACGTCGCACCGCCGCAGAACCCTGGCGAACGCGGCAAACTGAGCTGCCAGCTTTACCAGCGCAGCGCCGACATTTTCCTGGGTGTGCCCTTCAACATTGCCAGCTACGCCCTGCTCACCCACATGGTGGCGCAGCAGTGCGACCTCGATGTGGGCGACTTCATCTGGACGGGTGGCGACTGCCACATCTACAGCAACCACCACGAGCAGGTGAAATTGCAGCTCAGCCGTGCGCCGTTTGCCTATCCCACGCTGCACATCAAGCGCCGGCCGGCGTCCCTATTCGACTACGAATACGAAGACTTCGAGGTCCAGGGCTACGAATGCCACCCGGCCATCAAGGCACCGGTGGCTGTATGAACCCGCAGTGCCCTGAAGCCACCCGATGATCTCCCGCCGCCAACTCTGGGGCCTGCTGGCGCTCACACTCATGTGGGGCGTCAACTGGCCCATGATGAAGCTGTCGCTGCAGGAACTGACGCCGCTGTACTTCCGCGCCAGCACCATGTTCCTGGGTGCCCTGTGCCTGTTTGCCTACATGGCCACGCGCGGCGAGCGCATGCGCCCCACAGGCAAGGAGTTGCTCACCATTGCATGGCTCGGCGTGCCCAACATCCTGGGCTGGCATACGCTGTCCATTTTCGGCGTGCAGGAACTCGCCTCGGGTCGGGCCGCCATCCTGGGCTTCACCATGCCGATCTTCACCGTGCTGATCGGCGCGGCCTTCTTCGGCGAACGCATCACGCCCCGCGTGCGGGTGGCCGTGATTGCAGCGGCCATTGCCGTGGGTCTGCTGCTGTGGCACGAACTGCAGCGCCTCACGGGCCGCCCCGCCGGCATCGCCTGGATGCTGGGTGCGGCCATTTCCTGGGCGGTCGGCACCCTCATGTTCCGGCGTGCCCACCTCACGCTCTCGGCGCTGGTGGTCACGGTCTGGATGCTGCTGCTCGGCAGCCTGGCGGTGTGGGTACTGGCCCTGGCGCTGGAGCCCGTGCCGTCGGTTTCCGCCTTCACGCCGGCCATGTGGGTCAGCTTGGCCTATGGCGTCCTGGTCAACTACGGTGCAGCGCAGCTGATCTGGTTCGGCATGGCGCGCGACCTGCCACCCGCCACCAGCGCCATGAGCGTGATGGCCATTCCGCTGGTCGGCACCCTGAGCGCCACGCTCATCGTGGGCGAAGTACCCCATTGGCAGGACTGGTTTGCCATGGGGTTCGTGATGCTGGCCATTGCCAGCGTGCTCTGGCCAGCCCGCACCCGGCCAGCAGCCGCCACCGCACAATAGTGGCATGGCCTCCACACCACCCCGGCTGCACCTGATCTTTGCCCGCGCCGCCAACGGCGTCATCGGCAAGGACAACGCCCTGCCCTGGCACCTGCCAGAGGACCTGGCCCACTTCAAGCGCACCACACTGGGCTGCCCGGTCATCATGGGCCGCAAGACCTGGGATTCCCTGCCGCCGAAATTCCGTCCGCTGCCTGGTCGTCTCAACATCGTCGTCACCCGCAACGCCGGCTGGCACGCCGACGGCGCCACCCGGGCGGCCTCGCTGGAAGAAGCCATGGCCTTGTGTCCGCCCGGCGCAGACGCCTGGGTGATCGGCGGCGCGCAAATCTACGCGGCGGCCCTCCCCCTGGCCAGCACTGCCGTGGTGACGGAAATCGCCCTACCCTTTGAAGGCGACGCCCTCGCCCCCTCGTTCGACGAACACTGGGTGGAAACCCGCCGTGAAGCACACACCAGCGCCAGCGGCCTGCCATTTGCATTCGCCACCTACACGCGAAAGCCCTGATCCCCATGCGACTTGCCACCTGGAACATCAACTCCCTCAATGTGCGCCTGCAGCAAGTGCTCGACTGGCTCGCTGCCAACCCGGTCGACGCGCTGGGGCTGCAGGAGCTCAAGCTGGTGGACGAAAAATTTCCGTTCGCGGCGCTGGAGGCTGCGGGCTATCACGCAGCCTGCTTCGGCCAGAAAACCTACAACGGCGTGGCCATCGTGAGCCGCACACCGGTGAGCGACGTGGTGCGCAACATTCCCGGCTTCGAGGATGAGCAGGCCCGCGTGATTGCCGCCACGCTGGACACTCCGCAAGGCCCACTGCGGCTGGTGAACGGCTATTTCGTCAACGGCCAGGAACCCGGCAGCGAAAAGTTCGCCTACAAGCTGCGCTGGCTGGACGCCTTGCACCGCTGGGTGGGCGAAGAACTGAAAGCGCACCCCCGCCTCGTGCTGATGGGCGACTTCAATGTCGCTCCCGAGGACCGCGACTCCCACGACCCGGTGGGACTCAAGGACACCATCCACCATACGGTGGAAGAGCGCGCGCACTTCCAGGCCATGCTCGACCTGGGCCTCACCGATGCCTTCCGCCTGTTCGAACAGCCGGAGAAGAGTTTTTCCTGGTGGGACTACCGCATGCTCGGCTTCCAGAAAAACCGTGGGCTGCGCATCGACCACATCCTGGTCAGCGAAGTGCTCCGCCCCACGGTGACCGCCTGCAGCGTCGACCGCGCGCCGCGCAAAAACCAGCAGCCCAGTGATCACGCGCCAGTGGTGGTGACCCTGAACTGAGCACCGGCTGGTCCGGCGCCACTGCACCTCACTCCAGGTGCAGTTCCTGGATCTTGCGGGTGATGGTGTTGCGCCCGATGCCCAGCTTCATCGCGGCCTCGATCCGCCGCCCCCGGGTGTTGGCCAGCGCGGTCTGAATCAGGCGCGTTTCGAAGCGGCGGGTCAGCACATCCCAAACCTCAGGGCAACCGTCCTCCAGCAAAGCCAGAGCCTCAGCCTGCAATGCGGACTCCCATCCACCGGCAGCATCCGTCACCACCCCACGGCGCCCGCCGGGCGAGCCGTCTTCCCCCGGGAAAGCAGACTCCTGCAGGGATGCGCTGGCCATCACCTCTGGCGCCGATGCGGCCGAGACGGCAGCAGAGGCCGCCGATGGCACCATGGGCGCTGAAGCGGCAGGCGATTCGGTGGCGTGCGCATTGGCCGCAACGACAGATGCCGGAACTGCCGCTTGCAGCACCTCGGGCGGCAGGTCTTTCAGTTCCACCACCTGGGCGGGCGCCATCACCGTCAGCCAATGGCACAGATTTTCGAGCTGGCGCACATTGCCCGGAAAGTCGAACGAACCCAGCAGCTTGAGGGCAGCTTCAGAAATCCGCTTGGGCTCAACTCCCAGCTGCTTGGCGCTTTGCTGCAGGAAGAAGCGTGTGAGCATGGGGACGTCCTCACGCCGTTCGCGCAGGGCGGGCAATCTCAGGCGGATCACATTCAGACGGTGAAAAAGATCCTCCCGGAACACGCCTTCCCGGACCCGCTGCTCCAGGTTCTGGTGGGTGGCGGCAATCACGCGCACGTTGGCACGCACCGCGCTGTGGCCCCCCACGCGGTAGAAGTGCCCGTCCGACAGCACACGCAGCAACCGGGTCTGAAGGTCGAACGGCATGTCGCCGATCTCATCGAGAAACAGCGTTCCACCATCCGCCTGTTCAAACCGTCCCCGGCGCATGGTTTGCGCGCCCGTGAACGCGCCGCGCTCATGACCGAACAGTTCGCTCTCCAGCAGATCCTTGGGAATGGCGGCCGTGTTGATGGCCACAAAGGGACCGCCGGCACGCGGCGAGTGCTTGTGCAGCGCGCGTGCCACCAACTCCTTGCCCGAGCCCGACTCTCCAGTGATCAGCACCGTGACCTGGCTCTGGCTCAACCGCCCGATCGCCCGGAACACATCCTGCATGGCCGGCGCCTGGCCCAACATTTCGGGCGCCGCCGTCATGCGCTCTTCGGCCACCTCCTCGCGCTGGCTTTCTTCCACCGCACGGTGGATCAACTCCACCGCCTTGGGCAGGTCAAAGGGCTTGGGCAGGTATTCAAATGCGCCGCCCTGAAACGCTGACACCGCGCTGTCCAGGTCCGAGAAGGCCGTCATGATGATCACCGGCAGACCCGGCAATTTCTGCTTCACCTTGTCCAGCAATTCGAGACCCGATCCACCCGGCATGCGAATGTCGCTCACCAGAATCTGCGGACCCTCGCTTTCCGGCGTGTCGGCCAGTGCATTGAGCACCTCCTGCGGATTGGTGAAACTGCGGGTCGGCAGATTCTCGCGAAGGAGCGCCTTCTCAAGCACAAAGCGGATCGATTGGTCATCGTCCACTATCCAGATCGGCTTCATCGGTTTGTCATCCCTTTGTGCGGCAAGGCCATGTCGTTCGAACTTCAGGGCAATGGGATCAGGATCTTGAAATCCGTTCTCCCCGGCACACTTTCGCACTCGATCAAGCCATGGTGCTGCTGGACAAAGGTCTGCGCCAGCGTCAGCCCCAGGCCGGAACCGCCATCGCGCCCCGACACCAGCGGGAAAAAGATGCGGTCCTTGATCGAGTCCGGTACGCCCGGCCCGTTGTCAATGACATGCAATTCCAGTGCCAGCTTGTAGCGTTGCTTGCCGAACGTGACCTGCCGCCCCACCCGCGTGCGAAAGACGATTTCTCCCTCCCCTCTTGCGATTTCTGCTGACAGTGCCTGCGCCGCGTTGTGCGAGATGTTCAGCAGCGCCTGGATCAGCTGCTCGCGGTCACCGCGGAACTCCGGAATGGAAGCGTCGTAGTCGCGCCGCACCTTCAGCCCACGGGGAAACTCCGCCAGGATCAGCGACCGCACACGCTCGCACACTTCATGAATGTTGACGTCACCCACCACATGCGGGCGCCGGTGCGGCGCAAGCAGCCGGTCGACCAGCGACTGCAGGCGATCCGCCTCGTGGATGATCACCTGGGTGTATTCAATGAGCTCCTTGGACTCCAGATCCATCTGCAACAGCTGCGCAGCGCCCCGGATTCCCCCCAGCGGATTCTTGATCTCGTGGGCGAGGTTGCGAATGAGCTCTTTGTTGGCCTGCGCCTGATCAATCAGGCGCTCCTCGCGCTCCTGCCGCGTCTGCTGTTCCAGCGGCAGCAGTTCCACGATCACCTCGCCACCGGTTTCGGTCTGCGCCACCACCACATGCACCGGCAGGGGCTCGTGCGCGGCACGCTTGAGGAACGCGTCGTACCGCAGGGCAGCAAACTCGTTGCCACGCGCTCCGCTCAGAGCGTTCTCCAGCAATGCTGGCTCTGTGAAGCACTCCTGCAGCGGCGTCCCGGTGATGCTGCGCCTCGACATCCCCAGCGCGTCCTCCAGAGCGGCGTTGGCATACAGAACATTGCCGTTGGAAGACACCACTGCCACCAGAGTGGCCAGCAGGTCGAGCGACTGGAACCGCTGCGCCGCTGGCAACAGCAGCTCGGTGAGCTTGCGCTTGGCGACAGAGCCTGGCCGCGCCAGCAGATCGGGGGAGAATTTCGACGGTGGCCGGCTGCGGGTCATCGCGGAGTGGAAGCTGCGGCTCCGGGTGCGGGCAACCGGGCAAGCTCACGGCGAATGCCTTCCACGTCGGACTCGGCACGGCCCACCGCAGCCTTGAGTTCAGCCACGCGGTCAAGATAGAGCTGGTGGTTGCGGCCTTCAATGCCCTGCTTTTCGGGTTCGCCATTGGCATAGGCTTTTCGAGCCTCGGACAGGCGCTCTTCGGCACGGCGCAGCTCCGTCTCAAGAATGACGCGTGCATCGCTGTCGCGCGCACGCTGGGCAGCAGAATCCACACGCTCTCCACCGTTTCGCGGCGCAGACGTTGCGGCACGGGGGCTGGTCGAGCCACCGGAGGTCTGCGGCCGAGCGCCTTCAATCACCGTGATGTTCCCACCCTGCATGAGGGTGCAACCCCGGCTCTTGGCCTGTTCGGCATTGTTGATGTATTCGACAGGAGTTCCCGGACAACGGTAAATGCGGTCTTGCGCATGGGCCTGTCCCAGCGTCACGCCTGCCGCCAGGGCGGCCACGCATCGAACCAGGAAAAAGGAAATCGGGGTCATATGCACTGTTTGCTCCGTGGACAGAACGCGGGCCCCTGGGCAGGAGCACCTTTTGTACCGCGGCAGTATGAACCAAAAGCCATGCGAAAGTGCCTTTCGCAACCCTTCGGGTGCTCGACGCGTCCACCTGTCCGTCGAGCGGAAAACCACAAACAACAAGGGGTGCGCACGGCACCCCTTGTTGTTGCTTGGTGAACTGCCGCCCCGGAAGCGCGCGACATCACGGCCATCAGAGGCTGTAGTACATGTCGTATTCGACCGGGTGCGGTGCCATGCGGAAGCGGGTCACCTCGCCCATCTTCTGGTCGAGGCTGTGGCACACGGTCGGCACCAGCTTGTCCTCTTCCGGCGGCAGGTGGTACAGGTCCTTGGTGGCGGCTTCGCCCGGGTGGATCTTGTTTTCCACGCCGTCCAGGCCCGCCATCATGAGGGCCGAGAAACACAGGTACGGGTTGGCCGAAGGATCGGGGAACCGTGCCTCGATGCGGCCGGGGCCTCGAAGCCGGGCACCAGGCGCTTGTAGCTGTTGGTGCCGGGGTTGGTGATGGCGTTCAGGGCGCGGGCGTGCTTGATGATGCCGCCGATGTAATACAGGGCAAAGTCGCTCAGGCCGGCGTAGCCATCACCGGCGAACAGGTTCTTGCCATCCTTCCAGATCGACTGGTGCACGTGCATGCCGGAACCGTTGTCGCCAGCGTAGGGCTTGGGCATGAAGGTGGCGGTCTTGCCGTAAGCGTTGGCCACGTTCCACACCACGTACTTCAGCACCTGGGTCCAGTCGGCACGCTCCACCAGCGTGCTGAACTTGGTGCCGATCTCGTTCTGGCCGGCGCCCGCCACTTCGTGGTGGAACACCTCGACCGGAATGCCCAGCGATTCAAGGATCAGCGACATCTCGGCACGCATGTCCTGCGTGCTGTCGACCGGAGGCACCGGGAAATAACCGCCCTTCGTGGTGGGACGGTGGCCGCGGTTGCCGCCTTCGAGCTGCTTGCCGCTGTTCCAGGGGGCTTCGTATTCGTCGATGGCAAACATCACGTTGCCGGGCTCGTTGCTCCAGCGCACGCCGTCGAAAATGAAGAACTCGGGCTCGGGTCCGAAGTAGGCGGTGTCGCCCAGGCCGGAAGCCTTGAGATAAGCCTCGGCACGCTTGGCGATGGAGCGTGGGTCGCGGTCGTAGGCCTTGCCGTCGCTGGGCTCGACCACGTCGCACTGCAGGAACATCGTCGTTTCTTCGAAGAACGGATCGATGTTGGCGGTGTTGGGGTCGGGCATGAGCTGCATGTCCGACGCTTCGATGCCCTTCCAGCCGGCGATGGACGAACCGTCAAAGGCGTGGCCCGATGTGAACTTGTCTTCGCCAAACGCCGAAATCGGCACGGTCACGTGCTGCTCTTTGCCTCGCGTGTCGGTGAAGCGGAAATCAACAAACTTGACTTCGTTGTCCTTCACCATTTGCATCACGTCTGCGACGGTCTTGGCCATCAAATACTCCTGTAGCTGGGTGGGTTGGAAAGGGGTTGTTCGGGATATTCAAGCAGTATCTGTGCCAGAGGCAGTCTCCCCCGTGCACCGCCAACGAATGCAAGACTTCCCGCGTGCATCGCCATGCATCAAAACAGTTCCCGCGCCGATCATGCACCATTCAAGAAGCCTCCAGGCCATCGGCGGGGTGCAACGGAGCGGCTTGAAGCACGTTATTGGTGCAATCCAAAGCAAAACGCACCGTAAACGTGCATTCAGGATCGCACCATCTCGGGGCCCAGCGTCGCCTGGTGTGCCCGAAGACCGGTCAGCAGTGCCGCATATCCAGCCTCCACCTCCTCGGCAGGACCTTTGACCCCCAACTCGATGTGCCGACCATATTCCGGGTGGTCAACGCTGGGCAGACTGAACACTTTGACGGCATGTTCCCGCTCGATCTGCTCCATCAGCGGGGTGAGTGTGGCTTCCATGGCGCCAAAAACGATCACGGAGCGCTCCTGCCGGCCAGACTGCTGATGCAGATGCCGGTATTCGGAGTCCAGCACCCATTCGATCATTGGCCATGCCATCACCGGAAACCCGGGCAGGAAGTGCACCCGGCCCCCACCTGGCCCGCCGCAGCTGAATCCGGGAATCCGGTTGTACGGATTCGGAATGATGTCGCATCCCACCGGAAACACACCCATGTTGAGGCGGTGCACGTTGTCGGCCCTGTCCGGATCAAACACCTGCCCCTGCTCGGCAGCCACCTCCTGCATGCGCTGCACAATCAGGCCCCGTGCTACCGGGTGCAGCGCCAACGGCATTTCAAGTGCTGCAGCCGCGCACTGGCGCGTGTGGTCATCCGGCGTGGCGCCGATACCACCACAGGAAAACACTGCATCGCCTCCGGCAAAGGCGTCTCGCAGCACCCGCGTGATGCGTTCGGGGTCGTCGCCCACACACTGGGACCAGGCCAGGGAAAGCCCCCGGGCAGCGAGCAGTTCGATCACCTTGGGCAAGTGCTTGTCCGCCCGTTTTCCGGAGAGGATTTCGTCGCCGATGATGATGAGGCCGAAACCAGAGGGGTGTGCAGGATAAGGATTCATGGAAGAGGGATTCATAGACTGGTGCAGGGCAACCGCATGGACTTGTCAGAAGCTGTGCTGGCCAGCGGTCCAAGCAGCACAGGGGGCTCTGACCCGCTGGCAGCAGGGCTTTGCGCATCAACCGCCTGGGCCTGATCGGTGGTCCGCAATCGCGCAAGACAGGTCAGGAGATAGTGGGCAAACCACAGCGACGCCAGCGCGAACATCAGGGTGTAGAGCCAGATGGCCAGCGGCACCAGCAGGGGTGCCAGAGCAAACGACAACGCCCCGTATACCCAGAGGAGTCCAGGCGCAGCCCCCAGATAGCCACTGAGAACGCCCATGACGAACAGCCGGCGGCGTTGCTCCTGCAGAATGCGTTTGCGCTCGTCTGCCGTCGCGTGACTGGCCAGTGCATCAAAGGCAAAGATCCGGTATGCGAGCCAGCCCCAGATCACGGGCGGCAGGATCAGGACCAATGGCGGAATCCACCACAGCGGCATGGACACCACCAGGGCCACCATCGCCAGCAGCGTGGACCCCAGCGACCACAGCACGCTGTACAGAAGGGACCCGCCATACCGGCGCTCCAGGGACGCAAATCGCCGTTTCGCCACCAGACCCACCATCGCTGGCGTCATGAGCATCGCAACCAGCAAAAGACAAAGCAGCGCCAGCACCGGCGTCACAAGCATCAGCAGCAGCAAGGGAGCGATTGCAGCGGCCAGCCACGCCATCCCAGCCTGCACCAGCCAGTCCTGAATCGCCGCGACAAATCCAATGGCACCCAGCCAGCCAGCCGTGGTCTCCACGGCCGAATCCCAGAACAGATACCCCAACCCCAGGGACAGCACGACGAGCAGAACCAGAGGAAGGACCGACAGCCCGAGAACACGCGGATGGAGGCAGTAGACCAAGGCCCGCCAGAACGAATCGAAGATCAATGCCATGCAGGAAGAATACCGCGACCGACCACCCCACGCCCGGCCGCCCTCGAGCTCCATCCATCGTGGGCCGGCCGGTGCCTCGGTACATTGCTGCTGCCCAGCAGGCGCAGGGAAAGCTAAAAAACCCCAAGGAATGCACACCTTGGAGCGGCAATAAAACCGAAACCCGATGTTTTCTTGACCGTTTTCACTACACTTTGACACAGATTGCCCCTCGCACCTCACCATGAATCAGTGGCCAGACCTTTGGTTGATTGCCTTGACCGCTCCGCTGCTGGTGGGGCTTGGCGCGTGGCTGCACCGCGTGTGGCACGCTAGAAAAGTCCGCGAACAGCGCCGCATTCCCAAGCACTGGCCGCTCAGCAGCAGGGCGCTGGTCAACAGCGAGGAAGCTCGGGTATGGCATTGGTTGTCCCGCAGCTTCTACGACCACCATGTCATGATCAAGCTGCCGGTCACCCGATTTACGCTACCACGCGACCGGGAGCAAGGCTCCCACTGGTACAAGCTCTTGGGCAGTGTGTACTGCACGTTCACGATCTGCCAGCCCGACGGCAAGGTGGTGGGTTGCCTGGATGTGCCCGGACGAGGTGGCATCCCCAAGAGCACCCGCATGCTCAAGCATTCCCTGCTCACACAATGCGGTTTGCCGTATTGGGTGGTCCGGTCAGACAACCTGCCTTCGGTGGTGGAAATCCGCTCCGAATTTCTGGGTGAATCACCCACTGCCCAGTCCATGCGGGAGCGTGAACAGGAAGAGCGGGCCATCATCGCGGCACAGGCCAATCTGCGAACCGCCCTCAACCGGCAGCGCAGCAGCCGCAACAGCGACTTCAGCCCGATTTCCAACTGGTCCAACAGCACCCACAACGGCGGGCGCAGCGATTTCAGCTCGCAGTGGCAGGATGAGAATTCGTTCCTGATGCCGCTCGACAGTCGAAAAGGCGATCTGCTCTGATGCAAACTGGGTAGCACGGCGCTGGCACAGAATCCACCGCCGGCATCGCCCGAGGGTGCCGGCATCAGCTTGCCTGGCCGGGCACCTTGCGTGTCAGCGAATCCACCTCTTCGCTCGTCAGCCAGCGCCACCGTCCTTCCGCTGGTCCGTCGTCCAGACTCAGGGGGCCCAGAGCGGACCGATGCAAGGACTCCACCCGGTTCCCGACCGCTGCCAGCATGCGCTTGACCTGATGGTACTTGCCCTCGGTCAGGGTCATCTGCAGGTGCAGATCGCTCACGATCCTGCAACTTGCTGCGCGAACGGGCTCAGGATCGTCGTCCAGAACCACCCCGGTCAGGAGGCGCCGTACCGCAGTTTCCTGCAATGGGTGTCGCACATGCACCTCATACACCTTGGGAACGTGGTGCCGCGGTGAAGTCAGCCGATGAATGAACTTCCCATCATCAGACAGGAGCAGCAAACCGGTCGTATCGTGGTCCAGACGCCCCACCGCCTGAACACCCGCTGCCGCGCCTCCACCCCGCTGCCTCAATGGCCCGGGCAACAGGGTGTAGACGCTGGGATGCGCTCCAGGCTTCTGGGAGCACTCATATCCCGCAGGCTTGTGCAGCAGCAGATAGGCACGCGCATGGTAGGTCCAATGAACGCCCTGAACCCAGAACTCCAGCCCCTCGGCAGGAAAGGCTTCGAGCGGATCGCAGCAAACGTTGTGCGCGCTGCCAACCGCAACCAATCCCTGCTGAACAAGACCGCAGCAGATGCGGCGTGTGCCAAAGCCTTGTGAAAAAAGAATGTCCTGCAACTGCATCATGGTGCTGGATTGTCGGGGCTGGCGCCACGTGGTCATACCTTCAGGCGAAAATACCGGGTTGTCCATCGCATCACATCTCACACGCGCCTCGGAATGAAAAACAGACTCAAGTCATGGTTGCCCAAGCCGGAAGAGCTGTTGAACAACCGATGGCTCAGGTGGCTAGGCCCTGCCCTGCGACATCCCCGGTTGTGGCATTTCAGCCGCAAGGGGATCGCCATGGGAATGGCACTTGGCATATTTTTCGGCCTCCTGATCCCTGTTGCGCAAATCCCGTTTTCGGCGGCCACCGCCGTACTGCTCAGGGCGAACCTGCCCATGGCGGTGGCCAGCACCCTGGTGACCAACCCGGTCACTTTCGGGCCGGTCTACTACGGCGCGTATCACCTCGGAAAGGCCGTGCTGGGCGAGCGCCCCCTGACTGACGAACAGGCCATGCAGGTTGTACTGGGTCCAACACCTCAGCACGGTGGGAAAACCGCTGGTGGTCGGGCTGGCCATCGTGGCCTGTGTAAGCGGCCTGCTCGTGTATTTTCTGGCGAGTGGTCTATGGATCCTGAAGACACGCTGGAGCAGAAACAGGCGACTGCGCCAGAGGGCCATGAAGGCCGCAAAACCGCTGCCCCGTCGGGAACCATGAGTACGGGCGCTGCCAGACCCCTAATGAATGGTGTGGTCGGTCGCTACCGCAACACCTGAGCCCATCTGATGGATGCATGCCCGACCATCCAGCGGCCGGGGGTGATCCGTGAAAATTGGTGGGCTGGGGTCTATTGAAAGTTGCCTCAGAGCCCGCAAAAGCACATGAATTTACGTCAAAAAAGAGCGGTTTTGTTCCCCGGTTTGTTCCCCGGTCTCGCGCTCTCTTCCACGTCTTGTTCACGTTCATAGGAAAAAACCCAGTCAAAATTAAAGCACGATGCAAGCATGCTTGAACTTGTTGTCGCTTTGCCACGGCCTAAGGAAGGTCTGCACAACACCCGCTGCAGCGCGAGTTGATGCACGCAATTTCAGATGACGGCGATTTCCGGCTCACACGGCTCATTTGAAGGTCAA
>JALORL010000041.1 GCA_025458915.1 Hydrogenophaga sp. | reverse complement strand
TACTGCATCACCGACGACGACTTCGTGATCATGGGTTCCGAGTCCGGCGTGCTGCCGGTGCCGGAGAACAAGATCGTGCGCAAGTGGCGCCTGCAGCCCGGCAAGATGTTCCTGATCGACCTGGAACAGGGCCGCATGATCGACGACGAGGAGCTCAAGGCCAACCTCGCCAACAGCAAGCCCTACAAGCAGTGGATCGACAACCTGCGCATCCGTCTGGACGACGTGGAAACGCCGGTGGCCGGCGAGTCCCCTGAAGAACTGCACTCGGGAGCCGGCGAGCCGCACACCGCGGGCATGGAAAACGTCGCCCCCGACCTGCTGGACCGCCAGCAGGCCTTCGGCTACACCCAGGAAGACATCAAGTTCCTGATGAGCCCGATGGCCGCCAACGGCGAGGAGGGCATTGGTTCCATGGGCAACGACAGCCCGCTGGCCGTGCTGTCGGACAAGAACAAGCCGCTCTACAACTACTTCAAGCAGCTGTTCGCCCAGGTGACAAACCCGCCCATCGACCCGATCCGCGAGGCGATCGTGATGTCGCTGGTGTCTTTCATCGGCCCCAAGCCCAACCTGCTCGACATCAACCAGGTCAACCCGCCGATGCGCCTGGAGGTGAGCCAGCCGGTGCTGGACTTCGCCGACATGGCCAAGCTGCGCAACATCGAAGCCGTGACGCAGGGCAAGTTCCGCAGCGTCACGCTCGACATCACCTACCCCGCCAACTGGGGCCGGGAGGGCGTGGAAGCCAAGCTGGCTTCGCTGTGCGCCGCCGCGGTGGATGCGATCAAAGGTGGCAAGAACATTCTCATCATCAGCGACCGCGCGGTCAGCCCGACGCAGATCGCCATCCCCGCGTTGCTGGCGCTCTCGGCCATCCACCAGCACCTGGTGCGCGAGGGTCTGCGCACCACCGCCGGTCTGGTGGTGGAGACCGGCACCGCGCGCGAAGTGCACCATTTCGCCGTGCTGGCCGGCTACGGCGCGGAAGCCGTGCACCCCTACCTGGCCATGGAAACCCTGGCCGCCATGCACCGGAACCTGCCGGGCGACCTGAGCGCCGACAAGGCCACGTACAACTACATCAAGGCCATCGGCAAGGGCCTGTCCAAGATCATGTCCAAGATGGGCGTGAGCACCTACATGAGCTACTGCGGCGCCCAGCTGTTCGAGGCCATTGGCCTCAACAGCGCCACGGTGGACAAGTACTTCACCGGCACTGCCAGCCGGGTGGGCGGCATCGGCGTGTTCGAGATTGCCGAAGAAGCCATCCGCATGCACAAGACCGCCTTCGGCGACGACCCGGTGCTGGCCACCATGCTCGACACCGGCGGCGAATACGCCTGGCGCGCCCGCGGCGAAGAGCACATGTGGACACCCGACGCCATCGCCAAGCTGCAGCACAGCACGCGCGCCAACAACTGGAACACCTACAAGGAATACGCGCAGCTCATCAACGACCAGAACCGCCGCCACATGACGCTGCGCGGCCTGTTCGAATTCAAGGTCGACCCGGCCACCGCCATCCCGGTGGAAGAGGTCGAGCCCGCGAAGGAAATCGTCAAGCGCTTCGCCACCGGCGCCATGTCGCTCGGCTCCATTTCCACCGAGGCACATGCCACCCTGGCCGTGGCCATGAACCGCATCGGCGGCAAGAGCAACACCGGCGAAGGCGGCGAGGACGCGCTGCGCTACCGCAACGAACTCAAAGGCATCCCGATCAAGCAGGGCCAGACCATGTCCGACCTGCTGGGCAAGGATATCTTCGAGGTCGACTACGAACTGCAGGCCGGCGACTCCATGCGCTCACGCATCAAGCAGGTGGCCTCGGGCCGCTTCGGTGTCACGGCCGAATACCTGCACAGTGCCGACCAGATCCAGATCAAGATGGCCCAGGGCGCCAAGCCTGGCGAGGGTGGCCAGCTGCCCGGCGGCAAGGTGTCGGACTACATCGGCAAGCTGCGCCACAGCGTGCCGGGCGTGGGCCTGATTTCCCCGCCGCCCCACCACGATATCTACTCCATCGAGGACCTGGCCCAGCTCATCCACGACCTGAAGAACGTGGCCCCGCATTCCAGCATCAGCGTCAAGCTGGTGTCGGAAATTGGCGTGGGCACCATCGCGGCCGGTGTGGCCAAGTGCAAGGCCGACCACGTGGTGATCGCCGGCCACGATGGTGGTACCGGTGCTTCGCCCTGGTCGTCCATCAAGCACGCCGGCTCGCCGTGGGAAATCGGCCTGGCCGAAACCCAGCAGACGCTGGTGCTCAACCGTCTGCGCAGCCGCATCCGCGTGCAGGCCGACGGCCAGATGAAGACCGGGCGCGACGTGGCCATTGCCGCGCTGCTGGGCGCCGACGAGTTCGGTTTCGCCACCGCACCGCTGGTGGTCGAAGGCTGCATCATGATGCGCAAGTGCCACCTCAACACCTGCCCGGTGGGCGTGGCCACGCAGGACCCCGAGCTGCGCAAGAAATTCAGCGGAAAGCCCGAGCACGTGGTGAACTATTTCTTCTTCGTCGCCGAAGAAGTGCGCCACATCATGGCCCAGCTGGGCATCCGCAGGTTCGATGACCTCATCGGCCGGGCCGACCTGCTCGACATGAAGCAGGGCATCGAGCACTGGAAGGCACGAGGCCTGGACTTCAGCCGCCTGCTGGCCATGCCCAACGTGCCGGCCGACGTCCCGCGCCTGCACACCGAAGCGCAGGAACACGGCCTGGAGAAGGCGCTGGACAACGTGCTGATCGAGAAGTGCCGTCCCGCCATCGAGCGCGGCGAGCGGGTGCAGTTCATCGAGGTGGCGCGCAACGTCAACCGTTCGGTGGGCGCGATGCTCTCCGGCGCGGTGACCAAGGTGCACCCCGAAGGTCTGCCCGACGACACCATCCGCATCCAGCTCGAAGGCACGGGCGGCCAGTCGTTTGGCGCCTTCCTCACGCGCGGCATCACGCTGTACCTGATCGGCGACGCCAACGACTACACCGGCAAGGGACTCTCGGGCGGCCGCGTGGTGGTGCGTCCCAGCATCGATTTCCGCGGTGAGCCATCGAAGAACATCATCGTCGGCAACACCGTCATGTACGGCGCCACCACCGGCGAGGCCTACTTCAGCGGTGTGGCTGGCGAACGCTTCGCGGTGCGCCTCTCGGGCGCCACGGCGGTGGTCGAAGGCACCGGCGACCACGGCTGTGAGTACATGACCGGCGGTACCGTGGCAGTGCTCGGCAAGACCGGCCGCAACTTTGCCGCCGGCATGAGCGGTGGCGTGGCCTATGTGTACGACGAAGACGGCCAGTTCGCCTCCCGCTGCAACACCGCGATGGTCAGCCTGGAGAAGGTGCTCAGCAGCGCCGAGCAGACTGCTGCAGTCGACCGCGCCGTGTGGCACCGCGACCACACCGACGAAGCCCAGTTGAAGAAACTGCTGGAAGACCACAACCGCTGGACTGGCAGCCGTCGCGCCCGTGAACTGCTCGACCACTGGAACGAAGCGCGCACCAGGTTCGTGAAGGTGTTCCCGAACGAATACAAGCGCGCCCTGGGTGAAATCCACGCGCGCAAGGCGGCTGCTGCGGCCGCCACCAAGGCACCGGGCGCGGCCAAAAAAGACACGGCAGCAGCCAAGTAACGAACCGGCACAACCGAAGGACACACATCATGGGAAAAGTCACCGGCTTCATGGAATACGAGCGTCTGGAAGAGGGCTACAAGCCCGTTCCGGAACGCGTGCGCCATTACAAGGAATTCGTGATCGGGCTCACCGAGAGCCAGTCCAAGGTCCAGGCGGCGCGCTGCATGGACTGCGGCACGCCGTTCTGCAACAGCGGCTGCCCGGTCAACAACATCATTCCGGACTTCAACGACCTGGTGTACCAGGGCGACTGGAAGAACGCGATCACCGTGCTGCACAGCACGAACAACTTCCCCGAGTTCACCGGCCGCATCTGCCCCGCGCCCTGTGAAGCGGCCTGCACGCTCAACGTGAACGACGATGCGGTGGGCATCAAGTCCATCGAGCACGCCATCATCGACCGCGCATGGGCGGAGGGCTGGGTGTTGCCCCAGCCGCCGCGCCACAAGACCGGCAAGACCGTGGCCATCGTCGGCTCCGGCCCGGCAGGACTGGCCGCTGCCCAGCAGCTCGCGCGGGCCGGCCATTCCGTCACGGTGTTCGAGAAGAACGACCGCATCGGGGGCCTGCTGCGCTACGGTATCCCCGACTTCAAGATGGAGAAGAGCCACATCGACCGCCGCGTGGCGCAGATGGAAGCCGAAGGCGTGGTGTTCGAGACCGGCGTGCTGGTGGGCGCGATGCCCGAAGGCACCAGGGTCACCAACGATGCCAAAAAAACGGTCAACGCCGAAGACCTCAAGGCCCGGTTCGACGCCGTGCTGCTCACCGGTGGTTCAGAACAGTCGCGCGACCTGCCGGTACCAGGCCGCGAGCTCGACGGTGTTCATTTCGCGATGGAATTCCTGCCACAGCAGAACAAGGTCAACGCCGGCGACAAGCTGAAGAAACAGCTCCGCGCCGACGGCAAGCACGTCATCGTCATCGGTGGTGGCGACACCGGATCCGACTGTGTGGGTACCAGCAACCGCCACGGTGCCGCCAGTGTGACCCAGTTCGAAGTGATGCCCCAGCCGCCGGAAGAGGAAAACAAGCCGCTCGTTTGGCCGTACTGGCCGCTCAAGCTGCGCACCAGCTCCAGCCACGAAGAGGGCTGCACCCGCGAATTCGCCATTTCCACCAAGGCCTTCCTGGGTGAAAAGGGCAAGGTCACCGGCCTTCAGACCGTGCATGTGGAAATGAAGGACGGCAAGCTGGTGGAAATCCCCGGCACGGAAAAAGAATACAAAGCCGACCTGGTGCTGCTGGCCATGGGCTTCACCAACCCGGTGCCCACCGTGCTGGACGCCTTCGGAGTCGACAAGGACGCGCGTGGCAACGCGAAGGCAACCACCGACTTCGCCGGTGGCTACACCACCAACGTGCCCAAGGTGTTTGCCGCTGGCGACATGCGCCGCGGCCAGTCCCTGGTGGTGTGGGCCATCCGCGAAGGCCGCCAGGCTGCGCGTGCGGTCGACGAGTTCCTCATGGGCTACTCCGACCTGCCGCGCTGAGACCGGCGCGACGCGAAACGCTCCCTTACAGAACCCAAGGGCAGGGTGGGAGCGGGTTTTCCCGATTCCTTTATCATCGCTGCAAAAACCGGAAGTACCTCCCTTCCGGTTTTTGCTTTCATGACACCAACCTCCGCCATCCCCCTCGTCGAACTGCGCAACCTGACCTTTGGGTACGGGAACCGTGTCATTCTTGACAATGTGTCCCTGCAGGTACCGCGGGGCAAGGTCACGGCGCTGATGGGCGCCTCCGGCGGTGGCAAGACCACCGTGCTGCGGCTCGTCGGCGGACAGATCCGCGCCCAGTCGGGCCAGACGCTGTTCGACGGCCAGGACGTCACCACCATGGACGCCAAGGCCCTGTACGCCGCCCGCCGGCGCATGGGCATGCTGTTCCAGTTCGGAGCGCTGTTCACCGACATCAGCGTATTCGACAACGTGGCCTTTCCCCTGCGCGAACACACCGACCTGCCCGAAGCCCTGGTGCGCGACATCGTGCTCATGAAACTCAACGCCGTGGGCCTGCGCGGTGCGCGCGACCTCATGCCCAGTTCGCTCTCGGGCGGCATGGCCCGCCGGGTGGCCCTGGCGCGGGCCATCGCGCTCGATCCGGAGCTGGTCATGTACGACGAGCCCTTCGCCGGCCTGGACCCGATTTCGCTGGGGACTTCGGCCCGCCTCATCCGGGACCTGAACGACGCCATGGGCCTGACCAGCATCGTGGTCTCCCACGATCTGGACGAAACCTTCCACATCGCCGACCAGGTCATCGTGCTGGCCAACGGCCGCATTGCGGCACAGGGAACGCCCGACGAGGTGCGGCACAGCGAAGACCCGCTGGTGCACCAATTCGTCAATGCCTTGCCCGACGGCCCCGTCCGCTTCCATTACCCCGGGCCCACCCTGACCGAGGATTTCGGAGGGCTCCGCCCATGATGGCCTGGCTCCACCCCAAGAACATCGGCTATGCCGTGCGTTGCAAGCTCGCCGACATGGGCTATGCCCTGCGCCTGTTTCTCCGCCTGCTGGCGCTCATGGGCTCCAGCTTCCGGCGCTTCGGCCTGGTGCGCGACCAGATCCACTTCCTGGGCAATTACTCGCTCGCCATCATCGCGGTCTCGGGCCTGTTTGTCGGTTTCGTGCTCAGCCTGCAGGGTTATTACATCCTGCAGCGCTATGGTTCGGCCGAGGCGCTGGGCCTCATGGTGGCGCTCAGCCTGCTGCGCGAACTCGGCCCGGTGGTCACCGCGCTGCTGTTCGCCGGCCGGGCCGGCACCGCCCTCACGGCCGAAATCGGCCTCATGAAAGCGGGTGAGCAACTCAGCGCCATGGAAATGATGGCGGTAGACCCGGTGCGCCGGGTGCTCGCGCCCCGCTTCTGGGCCGGTGTGATCACCATGCCGCTGCTGGCCGCCGTGTTCAGCGCGGTGGGCATTCTGGGCGGCTGGGTGGTCGGCGTGGTGCTTATCGGCGTCGACACCGGGGCCTTCTGGGGCCAGATGCAGGGTGGTGTCGATGTCTGGCAGGACCTGGGCAATGGCGTGCTCAAGAGCTTTGTCTTCGGCGTGGCGGTCACCTTCATCGCCCTGTTGCAAGGCTATGAGGCCCACCCCACTCCCGAAGGCGTGTCCCGGGCCACCACCCGCACTGTGGTGGTGGCCTCCCTGGCCGTGCTAGGCATCGACTTCATCCTCACCGCCATGATGTTCACGATCTGAACACTAGGAAACCACCATGCAACGCTCCAAAAACGACATCTGGGTCGGTCTGTTCGTGCTCATCGGCGCCATCGCCATTCTGTTCCTGGCGCTGCAGTCGGCCAACCTGCTGAACCTCAATTTCGAAAAGACCTACACGGTGGTGGCCCGCTTTGACAACGCGGGCGGGCTCAAGCCACAGTCTGCGGTGCGCAGCGCCGGTGTGGTGGTGGGGCGCATCGAGCGCATCAGCTTCGACGACAAGACCTTTCAGGCCAGCGTGGAAATCGCGCTTCAGTCGCGCTACCAGTTTCCGCGCGACAGTTCCCTGAAGGTCCTCACCAGCGGCCTGCTTGGTGAGCAGTACATCGGCATCGAACCCGGCTTTGACGAACGGTTCCTGGCCCAGGGCGACGTGATCACCCAGACGCAGTCGGCGGTGGTGCTGGAAAACCTGATCAGCCAGTTCCTGTTCAACCGCGCTGCCGAGGGCGAGGCAGGCACCGAAAACAAGTGAGCCCGCCGGGCGGAAGGCGGGATGGGGAACATTGCCCAACCCGCCAACTCCCACCGCGCGCACCGCAAAATCCGCGTTTGTTCAAGGGAAACGGATCATGTCACACAGCTCGCAACGCACGCCTGGACCCATGAAGCTGGCAGTCGCCGCAGGCGCGGTGGCGCTGCTGAGCGCCTGCGCCACCGGTCCCGACGCCAATCCGCAGGACCCCCTGGAACCCTTCAACCGCGGGGTCTATCAATTCAACGATGCCGTCGACGTTGCGGTGGTCAAGCCGGTGGCCGAGGTCTATGTCAAGGCCACGCCCGACCTGGTGCGCACCGGCGTCAGCAACTTCTTCAGCAATTTGGGCGACCTCTGGTCGTTTGTCAACGCCACCTTGCAGGTCCGGCCGCAGGAAGCCGTGGAGAACCTGGCCCGGTTCAACGTCAACACCATTCTTGGTCTTGGCGGCTTGCTCGACATTGCTTCTGAAATGGGCATTCAGCGAACCCGGCTCGACTTCGGCCAGACCATGGGCCGCTGGGGTGTTCCTTCGGGACCTTACCTTGTGCTTCCGCTGCTCGGCCCTTCCACCGTGCGGGATGCTGCCGGCATCAGCATCGAGTCGCGCGGGGATCTGGTGTCCGACATCAGCGATGTCGCCACCCGCAACTCCCTCATCGGTCTGCGCATCGTGGACACGCGGGCCAATTTCCTGCGCGCCACATCCATGCTCGAGGGTGCGGCCCTTGACAAGTACAGCTTCACGCGGGACTTCTACCTGCAAAGGCGCCAGAACCAGATCGAATCTCTCATCGATGCCGGCATCGGCTTGCGGGAAGACGATTCCGAAGAGCAGGAATGGGCCCCTTCGGAAACGAATCGCAACGATTGACCGGGAACCCGCACTGCCGGGCCCCTCTCCATACACCACCGCAGTTCCACTGCCCCAGGGCTACCCGCCCGGAAAGGTCCACCATGATCAACCGCAGAAACACCCTCGTGGCGCTGGCCGTGGCCTCGTCCAGCGTCTTCCTGGCCGCCCCTGTCTGGGCTGCCGATGAAGCGCCCGACGCGCTGGTCAAGCGCATCTCCGGCGAAGTCATGGCCGCTGTCAAGGCCGACCCCGCCATCCAGGCCGGCGACGTGAGCCGCATCATGGTGCTGGTGGACTCCAAGATCATGCCCAACGTGAATTTCGCCCGCATGACCGCTTCTGCGGTGGGCCGCCACTGGCGTGACGCCACGCCTGAGCAGAAGCAGCAGCTGCAGGACGAATTCAAGACCTTGCTGGTACGTACCTATTCGGGTGCACTCGGCGAAGTGAAGGACCAGTCCCTGTCGTTCCGTCCGCTGCGTGCCCGCCCGGAGGATGCCGAGGTGGTGGTCCGTTCCGAGGTGCGTGGCCGGGGCGAACCCGTCCAGCTGGACTACCGGATGGAAAAGACGCCCGAAGGCTGGAAAATCTATGATCTGAACGTTCTGGGTTTGTGGCTGGTGGAAACCTACCGCACCCAGTTCTCGCAGGAAATCAACGCGCGCGGCATTGACGGTCTGATTGCCGCGCTGTCCCAGCGCAACAAGAGCAGTGCCGGCGCCACCGCCAAGACCAGCTGAACCCTGAACCTGACATGAGCCAGACTCCAACAGCCGCCTTGCCCGAGGTCGTTACCGTGCATACGGTGACGGCCGTCCTGGCCAGCCTTGCCAGCCGCCTCAGGCAGCAGGGCGCGGGTGAGGCCACCTTGGATGCTGCCGCCTTGCGCACCTTCGATTCGTCTGCCGTGGCGCTGCTGCTGGAGCTGCGCCGCGACCTGGACCAGCAGGGGTGCCGGCTGCGCCTGGTCAACCTGCCGGATAAGTTGCAGGAACTGGTGGCCTTGTACGGCGTCGGCGAACTGCTGCCGGCATAAAATACGCGATTCACCAGCCGTCGCAGCCACTCTGCTTGCGGCCGGTGGCCCTCGTGGTCCCGCCCGCCATGCCAGCCGTTTCCTTTCAAGACGTATCCAAGGTTTTTTCCTCCTCCCGGGGAGAGCTGCGTGCACTGGACGGCGTGTCGTTCGACATTCAGCCGGGTGAGTTTTTCGGCCTGCTCGGCCCCAATGGCGCTGGCAAGACCACGCTCATCAGCATTCTGGCCGGCCTCACCCGCCCCACTTCGGGTGCCATCAAGGTCCATGGCCACGACGTGCAAAAGGATTACCAGGCGGCCCGGCGCCAGCTCGGTGTGGTTCCCCAGGAACTGGTCTTCGATCCGTTCTTCAGCGTCCGCGAAGCCCTGAAGATCCAGTCCGGTTATTTCGGCATTACCGGCAACGGTGCCTGGATCGACCAGCTGCTGGAAGGGCTCGGACTGGCTGACAAGGCCAACGCCAACATGCGCCAGCTCTCGGGCGGCATGAAGCGCAGGGTACTGATCGCCCAGGCGCTGGTCCACAAGCCACCGGTGATCGTGCTCGACGAACCCACGGCGGGTGTGGACGTTGAATTGCGTCAGAACCTCTGGCAGTTTGTCTCGGGTCTGAACCGCAGCCTGGGCAGTACCGTTCTGCTCACCACGCACTACCTGGAAGAGGCCGAGGCCCTGTGTGGTCGCATCGCCATGCTCAAGCAGGGACGGGTGCTGGCGCTGGAGAGCACCTCCGAACTGTTGCGGCGAGCCTCCAGCAATGTGCTGCGCTTCAAGACCGACAAGGCCCTGCCTGCCGACCTTGAGGCTCTGGCGCGTGTCACTGGCCGGGTGGTGCAGTTGCCCGCGCACGATGCGCTGGAAGTCGAGCGCCTGCTTGCCCGGGTGCGCGAGTCCGGACTGAATGCCCAGGACGTGGAAATCCGCAAGGCCGACCTCGAAGACGTGTTCCTGGACCTGATGGAGGGCACACCCACCCACCGCCGCACGGGTTCTGCGGAAGAAACCCAAGGGGTACCCGCATGACCGGCTGGCAGACGCTGTTCTACAAGGAGGTGCTGCGGTTCTGGAAAGTCGGCTTCCAGACCGTCGGTGCGCCGGTGATCACGGCCATCCTGTATCTGCTGATCTTCAGTCACGTGCTGGAGGGCCGGGTGCAGGTGTACGACTCGGTGGGGTACACCGCTTTCCTGCTGCCTGGGCTGGTCATGATGAGCGTGCTGCAGAACGCGTTCGCCAACAGCTCGTCCTCGCTGGTGCAGAGCAAGATCATGGGCAATCTCGTGTTCCTGCTGCTCACGCCGCTGTCCCACCGTGCCTGGTTTGTCGCCTACGTGGGTTCTTCCGTGGTGCGGGGCCTGGCGGTGGGGGCCGGTGTGATGCTGGTCACCTGGTGGTTCGCCCGGCCGCCGTTCGGCAATCCGCTGTGGATACTGGCCTTCGCTGTTCTGGGTGCTGCATTGCTCGGTGCGCTCGGGCTGATTGCCGGCCTGTGGGCCGACAAATTCGACCAGATGGCCGCGTTCCAGAACTTCATCATCGTGCCCATGACTTTCCTGTCGGGCGTGTTCTATTCCATTCACTCGCTGCCGGACTTCTGGCAAGGCGTGAGCCACCTCAACCCGTTCTTCTACATGATCGACGGCTTCCGCTACGGCTTTTTCGGGGTGAGCGATGTGTCGCCCTGGTTGAGTCTGCTCATTGTGGGCACCGCTTTTGCGGGAGTCAGCGCACTGGCCCTGCATTTGCTGCGCATCGGCTACAAAATCCGCTCCTGATCCATCCATGACCTCCGACGACCTGCAACTGATCATTTCCTCCGGCCTGCCGTGCGACCACATCGAGGTCTCCGGCGATGGGCGACACTGGGCGGCAGTCATCGTGTCACCGGCCTTTGAGGGCTTGCGTCCCATCGCGCGACACCAGCGCGTCTACGCCACCCTCGGCGCCCGCATCCAGACCGACGAAGTGCACGCCCTGTCCATGAAAACCTACACCCCCGCAGAGTGGGCGGCCCGTTCCTGAGCTGTTGCATCACCCCGCACCAAGGCCCTTCACCCCTGCCACTTTCGACCCCACCATGGACAAACTGCGCATCACCGGCGGGCGGCCTCTGCACGGCACCGTATCCATTTCAGGCGCCAAGAATGCGGCGCTGCCGGAACTGTGCGCAGCCCTGCTCACGGCCGATGCCGTGACCCTCAACAATGTGCCGCGTTTGCGCGATGTGGCCACCATGCGCAAGCTGCTCGACAGCATGGGCGTGCGCACCGAGACCCACGGCGACCGGGGCGGCATGACGCTGCAGGCGCTGGAACCCATCCTGCCGGAGGCTTCGTACGACCTGGTCAAGACCATGCGCGCCTCGGTGCTGGTGCTCGGCCCGCTGTTGGCCCGGTTCGGGCGCGCGCGTGTATCGCTTCCCGGCGGCTGCGCCATCGGCTCGCGCCCGGTGGACCAGCACATCAAGGGGCTGCAGGCCATGGGGGCGGAGATCGAAGTCGAGCATGGCTACATGGTGGCCCGTCTGGGTGGCAGTCGCACGCGTCTGAAGGGCGCCCGAATCGCCACCGACATGGTCACGGTCACCGGTACCGAAAACTTCCTCATGGCCGCCGCGCTGGCCGAAGGCGAGACCGTGCTGGAGAATGCAGCGCAGGAACCGGAGGTGACCGATCTCGCTGAGATGCTGATCGCCATGGGCGCCCGCATCGAGGGGCATGGCACCAGCCGCATTCACATCCAGGGCGTGGATCGCCTGCATGGCTGCACCCACCAGGTGGTGGCCGACCGCATCGAGACCGGCACCTTCCTGTGTGCCGTGGCGGCCACCGGTGGAGAAGCGCTGCTTCGCCACGGCCGGGCCGACCACCTCGACGCTGTGATCGACAAGCTGCGCGACGCCGGTGCCACGGTCGACGCCGGCCGCGATGCAGAAGGCGACTTCATCCGTGTGCAGGCGTCTGGTCGTTTGAAAGCCCAGAGTTTCCGCACCACCGAATACCCCGGCTTTCCTACCGACATGCAGGCCCAGTTCATGGCGCTCAACTGCATCTCCCAGGGCACCAGCAAGGTTACTGAAACCATCTTCGAGAACCGATTCATGCACGTCAACGAACTGGTCCGTCTGGGGGCTCACATCCAGACCGACGGCAAGGTGGCTGTGGTGGAGGGCGTGCCGGCCTTGTCCGGTGCCACCGTCATGGCCACCGACCTGCGTGCCTCGGCCAGCCTGGTGATTGCCGGCCTGGTGGCCCAGGGGGAAACCACGGTCGACCGCATCTACCACCTGGACCGCGGCTACGACCAGATGGAAGTGAAGCTGCGCCAGCTGGGCGCCGACATCGAACGCATCAAATGAACCAGGCCCCACGCTCACTCCGTTCACTGTCCACCGAGGGTGCGCTCGTCGCCCTTGGTGTGGCCCGGCAGGAATCGCCATGATCACGCTCGCACTCTCCAAAGGCCGCATCTACGACGAAACCCTGCCGCTGCTCGCGGCCGCAGGCATCGAGGTGCTGGAGGACCCTGAGAAGTCCCGCAAGCTCATCCTGCCCACCAACCAGCCCGGTGTGCGCGTGGTGCTCGTGCGCGCCACCGATGTGCCTACCTATGTGGAATACGGCGGTGCCGACCTGGGCGTGACTGGCAAGGACACGCTGATCGAACACGGTGGCCAGGGCCTGTACCAGCCGCTGGACCTCAATATTGCCCGTTGCCGCGTGAGCGTGGCCGTGCGCGCCGACTTCGATTACGCCACCGCCGTGCGCCAGGGATCGCGGCTGCGCGTGGCCACCAAATACACCGCCATCGCCCGGGATTTCTTCGCCGGCAAGGGCGTGCACGTGGACCTGATCAAGCTTTACGGCAGCATGGAGCTGGCCCCGCTCACCGGCCTGGCCGACGCCATCGTGGACCTGGTGTCCACCGGCAATACCCTCAAGGCCAACCAGCTGGTGGAGGTGGAACGCATCATGGACATCAGCTCCCGCCTGGTGGTGAACCAGGCCGCGCTCAAACTCAAACAGCGCGCCATCCAGCCCATCCTGGACGCCTTCACGAACGCCGTCAGCAGTCCTGCCTCACCGTCATGAGCCTCTACGCCTTGCCCCTGCGGCTGTCCACCGCCGACGCCGACTTCGAAACCCGGTTTGCAGAGCGTCTGCATTGGGCCGCCGACACCGACGACGCCATCGAGCAGCGCGTTGCAAGCATTCTGGCCGACGTTCAGAAGCGGGGCGATGCGGCGGTGCTGGAATACACCGAGCGCTTCGATGGTCTGCAGGCGGGCAGCATGGCCGACCTGGAGCTCACACAGGCCGATTTCAAGACTGCTTTCGACCATCTTCAGCTACCACGAGGCCCAGAAGAAGGCCAACGGCGAAGGCTGGAGCTACCGCGACGAGGACGGCACCTTGCTGGGCCAGAAGGTCACGCCGCTGGACCGTGTTGGCATCTATGTGCCCGGCGGCAAGGCGGCGTATCCGTCGAGCCTGATCATGAACGCCGTGCCCGCCCATGTGGCCGGTGTGCCCGAAATCATCATGGTGGTGCCCACGCCGGTCCGTGGCAGCGTGGCCACCGGGGGCAGTGGTGGCGGCGCGTCCACCCACGGCGAGCGAAATGAACTGGTGCTGGCAGCAGCCTATGTGGCCGGTGTCACGCGGGCCTCTGGCCTACGGCACGGCCACCATTCCCAAGGTCGACAAGATCACCGGCCCTGGCAACGCCTATGTGGCCAGTGCCAAGAAGCGCGTGTTCGGCACCGTGGGCATCGACATGATCGCCGGCCCAAGCGAAATCCTGGTGCTGGCCGATGGCAGCACGCCCGCCGACTGGGTGGCCATGGACCTGTTCAGCCAAGCCGAGCACGACGAGCTGGCGCAGAGCATCCTGCTCTGCCCGGACGCCGCCTACATCGACGCCGTGCAGGCCGCCATCGACCGGTTGCTGCCCACCATGCCGCGCGCGGCCATCATCGCCAAGAGCCTGAACGACCGCGGCGCACTCATCCACACGCGCAGCATGGAAGAGGCCTGCGCCATCAGCAACCGCATCGCGCCCGAGCATCTGGAAGTGTCCAGCAGTGATCCGCACCGCTGGGAACCGCTGCTCAAGCACGCGGGCGCCATCTTCCTGGG
>JALORL010000240.1 GCA_025458915.1 Hydrogenophaga sp. | reverse complement strand
GTGGACCCGAAAGTGGCGCGCCGTGAACGCTTCAATGGGCAGGGTGCCCGCACCGCTGGGCTGTTCGCCCGCCGGCGGCCAGGCTCCAAGGCGGGTTATTGAGCCTGCGCGCGCGCGGGCAGCGGCCCACATTCCTGCTGGATGACCTGATTGATGCGCTGCGTTTCCGCGTTGCGCGCTTTGTCGTCCATGATTTCCCGCTCGCCTTGGGCGTTCGTCGTGGCAATGCGCACGCCGGAATCCAGGGTGGCTCTGGCGCGCTTGGCGCGCTCGCAGTTGTCGGCGCGCTGTTTGGCGATGCGCGCCTCATCCGCCTTGCGCTTGGCCTCTTCGGCAGCCTCGGCCTGTCGCCTGCGGGCTTCAAGCTCTTCATCCTTGGCCGCGGGCTTCGGGGCAACGGCTGCTGGCGATGACGCTGCCGGCGCATCGGCCTGTGTGAGCGGGGAGGGCACTGGCCGCACGCCTGGCTGTTTGAGGATGTTCTTCTCCGGCGTGCCTGCCGGGGGCGGTGTGTCGCTGAACACCTTGCGACCGGTGGGGTCGATCCACTGCCACTGGGCCATGGCCACGGTGCTGGCGGCCAGCAGAGCCGCCATCAGCAAAGGACGGCGCAAGCCCGCAAAAGGTGTCGTGCGTGTTGGTCGATGCTCCATGCGCGCAGTGTAGCGCCGGGCTCCATCGGAGGCGAGGGAGGCCGCTGCTGCTGTGGCGCGCACGACGCAGTTTTTCACTGCCCAAGGCCGCAGATGGCGGCCGGAAAGCCGTTTCCACAGGTCCTGACCACACGCCCATCCCGCCAGGCCCACCGTTGGTCGACGGATACAATGGCGCTTTTGGAGCTTTCACCCATGCGCCTCCTCGGCAAAGCGCTCACCTTCGACGATGTGTTGCTGGTGCCAGCGTACTCCCAGGTCCTGCCCAAGGACACCTCGCTCGCCACCCAGTTTTCGCGCAACATCCAGCTCAACCTGCCGCTTGTGTCCGCGGCCATGGACACGGTGACCGAAGCCCGGCTGGCGATTGCCATCGCCCAGGAGGGGGGCATCGGCATCATTCACAAAAACCTCACGGCCCAGGAACAGGCCGCCCATGTGGCCAAGGTCAAGCGCTATGAGTCGGGCGTGTTGCGCGATCCAGTGGTGATTGCTTCCTCCACCACGATCCGGCAGGTGATGCAGCTGTCCGATGAACTCGGCGTGTCCGGCTTCCCCGTGGTGGACGAAGGCCGCGTGGTGGGCATCGTGACCGGACGCGATCTGCGGTTCGAAACGCGCTACGACCTGCCGGTCAGCGAAATCATGACCCCGCGCGAGCGCCTGGTCACCATGCCGGACGGCACCACGCCGGCCGAAGCCAAGGCCTTGCTGAACAAGCACAAGCTGGAACGGCTGCTGCTGGTCAACGACGCCTTCGAGCTCAAGGGGCTGATCACGGTGAAGGACATCACCAAACAGCTCAACTTCCCCAATGCAGCGCGCGATGCGGCTGGCCGCCTGCGCGTGGGCGCAGCCGTGGGCGTGGGAGACGGCACGGAAGAGCGCGTTGAGGCCCTGGTGAAGGCCGGCGTGGACGCCATTGTGGTGGACACCGCCCACGGACACAGCAAGGGTGTGCTGGACCGGGTGCGCTGGGTCAAGCAGAACTACCCGCAGGTGGACGTGATTGGCGGCAACATTGCCACCGCCAGCGCAGCACTTGCGCTGGTGCAGGCTGGCGCCGACGGTGTGAAAGTGGGTATCGGACCAGGTTCCATCTGCACGACCCGCATCGTGGCGGGCGTGGGGGTGCCACAGATCATGGCCATCGACAATGTGGCGACCGCCTTGCAGACCACCGGCGTGCCCATGATTGCCGATGGCGGTATCCGCTACAGCGGTGACATCGCCAAGGCCATCGCTGCGGGTGCCAACACGGTGATGATGGGTGGCGTGTTCGCCGGTACCGAAGAAGCGCCGGGCGAGATCGTGCTCTACCAAGGCCGCAGCTACAAGAGCTACCGCGGCATGGGCTCCATCGGTGCCATGCAGCAGGGCAGCGCCGACCGTTATTTCCAGGAGAGCAGCACGGGCAACCCGAACGCCGACAAGCTGGTTCCCGAGGGCATCGAAGGTCGGGTGCCGTACAAGGGGTCGGTTGTTTCCATCATCTTCCAGATGGCCGGAGGCCTGCGGGCAGCCATGGGTTACTGCGGCTGCCCGACCATCGAGCACATGCGTGCCAAGGCGGAGTTTGTCGAGATCACCTCGGCGGGCATCCGCGAAAGCCACGTGCACGACGTGCAGATCACGAAGGAAGCGCCGAACTACAGAGCTGATTAAGGCTCCCCCCGCGCCGCCTGCGGCGTCACCCCCCAGGGGGCGGCACCAGCGGCCCGGCAAAGCCGGTTCCGCGTTGCCCCTTGTTGGGGTGGCCTCTTGCTCAACGGGTCGTCCTTCGTGGCGGCCTTTGTTTTTTTCTGAAGTCCACCGACCGCCATGCAGCACCAGAAAATCCTCATCCTCGATTTCGGCTCCCAGGTCACGCAGCTCATCGCCCGCCGCGTGCGAGAAGCCCATGTGTACTGCGAGGTGCACCCCTGCGACGTGAGCAGCGACTGGGTGCGCGAGTTTGCGGCCGGCGGTCAGCTCAAGGGGGTGATCCTCTCGGGCAGCCACGCCAGCGTCTACGAAGTCGACGACAAGGCGCCTGACGCCGTGTTCGAGCTGGGCGTGCCGGTGCTGGGCATCTGCTACGGCATGCAGACCATGGCGCAGCAGCTGGGCGGCAAGGTGGAAGCCGGCAAGACGCGCGAGTTCGGTTATGCCGAGGTGCGCGCGCGCGGCCACACGGCCCTGCTCAAGGACATCGCCGACTTCACCACACCCGAAGGCCACGGCATGCTCAAGGTGTGGATGAGCCACGGCGACAAGGTGACCGAAATGCCACCGGGCTTCAAGCTCATGGCCAGCACCGATGCCTGTCCCATCGCCGGCATGGCCGACGAGGTGCGCCGCTACTACGCCGTGCAGTTCCACCCCGAGGTCACGCACACGGTGCAGGGCAGGGCGCTGCTGGAGCGCTTCGTGCTGGACATTTGCGCCACACGGCCCGACTGGGTGATGCGCGACCACATCGAAGAAGCGGTGCAGAAGATCCGCGAGCAGGTGGGCAGCGAAGAGGTCATTCTGGGCCTGTCCGGTGGGGTCGATTCGTCGGTGGCGGCTGCCCTGATCCACCGCGCCATCGGCGACCAGCTGACCTGCGTGTTCGTCGACCATGGCCTGCTGCGCCTGAACGAAGGCGACATGGTCATGGACATGTTCGTTGGCAAGCTGCATGCCAAAGTGATCCGGGTGGACGCAGCAGACCAGTTCCTCGGCCACCTGGCCGGCGTGAGCGATCCGGAGGCCAAACGCAAGATCATCGGCCGCGAATTCGTGGAGGTGTTCAAGGCCGAAGCGGCCAAACTCATTTCAAGTGGTGCTTCAACAAAAGGTGCCAAGTGGCTGGCACAAGGCACTATTTACCCGGATGTCATTGAATCCGGTGGGGCCAAGAGCAAGAAGGCCGTGACCATCAAGAGCCACCACAACGTGGGCGGCCTGCCCGAGCAACTGGGCCTGAAATTGCTGGAGCCGCTGCGCGACCTGTTCAAGGACGAGGTGCGCGAACTCGGCGTGGCGCTGGGCCTGCCGCACGACATGGTCTACCGCCACCCGTTCCCGGGTCCGGGCCTGGGTGTGCGCATCCTGGGCGAGGTGAAGAAGGAATACGCCGACCTGCTGCGCCGGGCCGACGCCATCTTCATCGAGGAACTGCGCTCCACCATCGACCACAACAGCGGCAAGAGCTGGTACGACCTGACCAGCCAGGCGTTCA
>JALORL010000239.1 GCA_025458915.1 Hydrogenophaga sp. | reverse complement strand
AACGAGCGCTCCAGCACCACGTTGCGGCCCTTGGGGCCCAGGGTGACCTTGACCGCGTTGGCCAGGATGTTCACGCCTTCGACCATGCGTGCGCGGGCTTCGCCGCCGAAAATGACGTCTTTTGCTGCCATGTTGATTTCTCCGGATTCAGTAAATGGGGATGGGGAAGGGAAGGATTACTTCTCGACGACCGCGAACAGGTCGTCTTCCTTCATGACCAGCAGCTCGTTGCCGTCGACCTTCACGGTCTGGCCGCTGTACTTGCCGAACAGAACGCGGTCACCGACCTTGACGTTCATGGCGGACAGTTCGCCTTTGTCGTTTTTCTTGCCGGGACCAACGGCCAGGATTTCGCCCTGGTCGGGCTTTTCAGCGGCGGCGTCGGGAATGACGATGCCGGAAGCGGTCTTGGTTTCGCTGTCGATACGTTTGACGATCACGCGATCGGCGAGAGGACGAAGGTTCATTGCATCTCCTGAAATGGAACAGAAAGGATTTGGATCGACACGGGGCGGCTTGTTAGCACTCATCCCCAGCGAGTGCTAATCATAAGGGCGAGACAGGCTGTTTTCAAGAGCCCGGCGTTGGGGCTGCAAGATTTAGGTCAGGCTGAACCCGGCGCAGCGCATGGGTACCGGCCTTGGAGTGCCCTGCCTCGGCCTCCGGGAAGGTGCCGGGGCGAGGCGTCGAAGCAGCATCAGGGCTTCAGCTTTTTGTTGCTCGCACTCAATGGAGTGCGGCCAGCGTCGAGTCGGTCAGCAACTCGGCTGGCTGGGGGTCCTCGATCGGAAGCGTGAAGTAGAAGGTGCAGCCCTGGTCCAGCGCGGTTTCTGCCCAGATCCGGCCTCCATGCCGTTCGATGATGCGTTGCGCCAGTGCAAGGCCGGTACCGATGCCCTCGAAGTCCATGGAATGGTGCTGCCGCTGGAACATCACGAACAGGTTGTGGGCTTTCTCCAGGTCGAAACCCACGCCGTTGTCGCGAACATGGAAGATCATTCCACCGACCGGGTTGGGTTGGCATCCAACGGTGATCTTGGCAACACCCCGGGTCCGCGTGTATTTCACCGAATTGCTCAGCAGGTTGCCGCAGGCTTGTGCCAGCAGCATCGCGTCGCCCCGTACCAAGGGCAGGTTTGCTTCGATCACCCAGTCGATGGCCCGGTCCTGGTTTTCCTGCTGCAGGTGGGTGATGACACCTTGCAGCAGCGGACCTAACGGAATCACCTGGGAGTCCAGGGTCACCCGGCCCAGTCGCGAATACTCCAGCAGGCCTTCGATCATCAGGCTCATGCGCTTGCTGGCCTTGGCAATAGAGCCCATGTATTGCTGGGTCAGCATGTCCGCGGTGGGACCGAGTTGTTCTTGCAGCAGGCTGACAAAGCTGGAAATGTGCCGAAGCGGTGCGCGCAGGTCGTGCGACACCATGTGCGAGAACACGTCCAGATCCTTGTTGGCCGCCACCAGCTGTTGGGTTCGCTCCGCAACCCGCTTTTCCAACTCCTTGTTGAGGTCGTTCATCACGTCCTCCAGGCTCTTGGCCGCCGTCATGTCGCGGGTGATGCAGGACAGGCCCTGCGACTCGCCCGCTTCGTTGCGCAATGCAGTCAATACGGTGTGTGCCCAGAAGCGTGAACCGTCTTCCCGCAGGCGCCAACCCCGCATTTCCCATTGACCGTGCGTCTTGGCCAGGCGAAGCACCTGTTCCGGATCGGCTCCCTCTTCGCTGGAGCTGTCGCTGCACAGCAGGTGGGTATAGGGCTGCCCGATGATCTGTGCCCGGTGGTGTCCATGCAGGCGCTGTGCACTTTCGGACCATTCGGTGACGATCCCGTCGTCGTCCACAAAGTAGACGCAATAGTCCTGGATCGCGTCGACCATCAGGCGATACCGCTGCTCGCTGCGGAACAGTTCGGCGTTGCGCTCGTTCACGCGTTCTTCCAAGTCGCGGTTGGCCTCCAGCACGAACTCTTCGGTGCGCCGCCGCTCGCTAATGTCGTGCAGCTCGATGAAGATGCCCTCCACACTTCCGTTCTGAAAGTCTGGGATGTAGTGAATCTGGTAAAAATTTCGGGTGCCGTCCGAGGCGGTGCGTTCGGCTTCGAACGATTGGGCCTCTCCGCTCAGCGCGCTGGCCACCCTGGGCAGGATTTCGGGGAGGAGGTCTGGCCGAACCACCTGGCTCAGGTGCGACCCAACCATTTCGGCGGCCAGTTTTCCGTACCGGTTCGCATGTGCGGAATTGGCAAACCGGCAGATCAGATCCTTGTCGTAATAGGCCAGACGGGCAGGAATGCGGTCCGTGATGGTCTGCAGAAACCCGCCGTGCTCGGCCAGGCGTTCTTCGGCTGCCCGCCGATCGCTGATGTCCACGACCGTGAAATGGCTCTCCTGACCTGCATCGGTGGTGTCTTGCGCGGAATGTCCCGACAGCAAGGCGTGAAAACTGCTGCCATCGGCCCGCGTGAGGGGCAATTCCAGTGGCTCTGAACCGGGTTGTTGCCGCCAGGCTCCGAGGCGTGCCACCGCCAGATCGCGCCAGGACACTTCCACAAGGTCGACGACGCGCATGTGCTGGAGCATGTCGTCCCTGCGGTAGCCCAGCCAGTCCAGCAGGGTCTGGTTGACGCGCACGAACCGCAGATCGTCATCCAGCGAGAAGAGCCCGCACGGTGCGCGGTCATACAGCGCTTCGGCTTTTGCCAATCGGGCCTGCAACGCCTCCAGCTGCAGGCTCTGTGCGGCGGTGGCGCCGTCAGAGGGGGTGTTCTTCTCGATGTCGTTGTCCATGAATCACGGCTCCGGGTCGTAACTGTCGAGCGAGACGAGACTCGTTGCTCTACAGCATATCGGTTGCAGGCCTGAAAAATTCAGGATCAATGCCCTCAAAAGGGTAGCGAAAGATCGCCCTGGCGTCAAAAAAGCCCCGGGACAATGTCTTCGGGGCTTCCATGGGGTGTTGGTGAGAACGACAGAGCGACCGCTGCATCCGCCGTCCGCTGCGGCGCGGTGTGCCGCTCAGCCCTTCAGGCCAGCCGCGCCTCGCAACAGTTCGGCGCGATCGGTGCGTTCCCAGGTGAATTCAGGTTCTTCGCGGCCAAAGTGGCCGTAGGCGGCCGTTTTGCTGTAAATCGGACGCAGCAAGTCCAGCATCTGGATGATGCCCTTGGGCCGCAGATCGAAGTGTTCATTCACCAGCCTGGCAATCTGCTCGTCGGGGATCACGCCCGTGCCTTCGGTGTAGACCGTGATGTTCATCGGGCGCGCGACACCGATGGCGTAGGCCACCTGAATCTGGCACTGCTTGGCCAGACCGGCGGCCACGATGTTCTTGGCCACGTAGCGCGCCGCGTACGCGGCCGAGCGGTCCACCTTGGAAGGGTCCTTGCCCGAGAAGGCACCACCCCCGTGCGGGCAGGCGCCGCCATAGGTGTCGA
Source organism: Hydrogenophaga sp. (assembly GCA_025458915.1). Taxonomy (GTDB): domain Bacteria; phylum Pseudomonadota; class Gammaproteobacteria; order Burkholderiales; family Burkholderiaceae_C; genus Hydrogenophaga. Next base: position 434 of record JALORL010000239.1, on the reverse strand, counting down.
CGATGATCTTGCGGCCGGTCAGGCCACAGTCGCCCTGCGGGCCGCCGATGACGAAGCGCCCGGTCGGATTGATCAGGTATCGGGTGTCCTTGAGCCACTCCTTGGGCAGCACCGGCTTGATGATTTCCTCGATGACGGCCTCGATGAACGAGGCTTTCATCTTCGTGGGCGTCTCGGACTGGTCGGGGCTGTGCTGGGTGGAGAGCACCACGGTGTCGATGCTGTGCGGCTTGCCGTCGACGTAGCGCATCGTCACCTGGCTCTTGGCATCGGGCCGCAGGAAGGGCAGGCGGCCGTCCTTGCGCAGCTGCGCCTGGCGCTCCACCAGGCGGTGCGCATAGTAGATCGGCGCCGGCATGAGTTCGGGCGTCTCGTCGCAGGCATAGCCGAACATCAGGCCCTGGTCGCCTGCACCGGTGTTGAGGTGGTCGTCG
>JALORL010000238.1 GCA_025458915.1 Hydrogenophaga sp. | reverse complement strand
GGTCTCAACAACGGCGCCAAGGTGCTCATGAGTGGCCTGGACTACGAGCGCGCCGTGCTGTCCGGCGGGCCGCTGGGCATCATGCAGGCCGTGATGGACAACGTGGTGCCCTACATCCACGACCGCAAGCAGTTCGGTCAGAGCATCGGCGAGTTCCAGCTCATCCAGGGCAAGGTCGCCGACATGTACACCGTGCTGCAGGCCGCGCGCAGCTTCGCCTACACCGTGGCCAAGAATCTGGACCTGCTGGGCACCGACCATGTGCGCCAGGTGCGCAAGGACTGCGCTTCGGTCATTCTGTGGACGGCCGAGAAGGCCACCTGGATGGCGGGCGAGGGCGTGCAGATTTTTGGTGGCAACGGCTACATCAACGAGTACCCGCTGGGCCGGCTCTGGCGCGACGCCAAGCTGTACGAAATCGGCGCCGGCACCAGCGAAATCCGCCGCATGCTGATCGGCCGCGAGTTGTTTGCCGAGACCGCCTGAGACGCCCTGCCGAAGGTCGGATCAAGGGCGGACCCGGGCAGCGCAATGACACAATCGAACCGACCCCCCGGCCCCGGCCGGCGGCGGCAATCCCTCCGGCCCATCCGCATGACCCATGTCCGAAGCCCTGCACAACCTGTTTGAACACAACCGCTCCTGGGCCGCCGACATGGTGGCGCAGAAGCCGAACTTCTTCACCGATCTGCTGGCCCAGCAGAGCCCGCGTTACATGTGGATCGGCTGCTCCGACAGCCGTGTGCCGGCCAACCAGATCACCGGTCTGGCACCGGGCGAGGTGTTCGTGCACCGCAACGTGGCCAACCTGGTGGTACCCACCGACCTGAACTGCCTCTCCACCATCCAGTACGCGGTGGACCAGCTCAAGGTGGAGCACCTGATGGTGGTCGGTCACTACGGTTGCGGTGGCGTGACCGCCGCCCTGAAGGACTGGCGCGTGGGTCTTGCCGACAACTGGCTGCGGCACATCAAGGACGTGCGCGACCGCCACGCCACGCTGCTGGCGGCCACGCCCGAAGCGCACCGGGTGGACGTGCTGTGCGAGCTCAACGTGATCGAGCAGGTGATGAATGTGGCCCAGACCACCGTGGTGCAGGATGCCTGGGCACGCGGCCAGGCGCTGACCCTGCATGGCTGGGTGTACGGCCTGCGCGACGGCCTGTTGCAGGACCTGCTCATGACCGTGGACGGGGTGCAGGGGCTGGACAACGCCTACCGCGCCGCGGTGGCTGGCGTGGGCGCCCAGCGCCCGACCTGATTCGCAACCGACCCCGGAACCCGCTCCATGTTTCCCCAGCGTCTGGACTCCACGGTGGCCTACGACATCGCCAAGGCGATGATGGACGGCTTCAACCGCCACTACCGCCTGTTCCGCACCGAGTCGGCGCGGGCCAAGCACCGCTTTGAAACGCGCGACTGGCGCGGCCAGCAGCGCGCCCAGCGCGAACGCATCGAGTTCTACGACCTGCGCGTGAACGAATGCGTCAAGCGCCTCATGAAGGAGTTCGGCGCCGACGCCCAGCCCATGAACGTGTGGGAGCAGGTGAAGCTGCACTACATCGGGCTGCTGGTGAATCACCACCAGCCCGAGCTGGCCGAAACCTTCTTCAATTCCGTCACCACCAAGATCCTCAAGCGCGCCTATTTCCAGAACGACTTCATCTTCGTGCGCCCGGCGGTGTCCACCGAATACATCGAGAACGAAGAACCGACGGCCAAGCCCACCTACCGCTGCTACTACCCCACGCACGACAACATGCAGGACGAATTGCTGCGCCTGGTGCAGGACTTCGACCTGCGCGTGCCGTTCGACAACCTGGAGCGGGACGTGGGCCTGGTGCTGGGTGCCATGAAGGACCGCTTCGACCATGTGAAGCTGCGCGCCAACTTCCAGTTCCAGGTGCTCTCCAGCCTGTTCTTCCGCAACAAGGGTGCGTATGTGGTGGGCAAGATCATCAACGGCTTCCAGGAAGTGCCGTTTGCGCTGCCTGTCCTGCACAACACCAACGAAAAGCTGGTGATCGACGCGGCGTTGTTCGGTGAGGACGACCTGCTGATCCTGTTCAGCTTTGCGCGCGCGTACTTCATGGTGGACATGGAAATCCCGAGCGCCTATGTGCAGTTCCTGCGCAGCATGATGCCGCGCAAGCCGCGCGCCGAGTTCTACAACGCGCTTGGGCTGGCCAAGCAGGGCAAGACGCTGTTCTACCGCGACTTCCTGTTCCACATGCGGCACAGCACCGACAAGTTCCGCATCGCGCCCGGCATCAAGGGCATGGTGATGCTGGTGTTCGACCTGCCGTCGTTCCCCTTCGTGTTCAAGGTCATCAAGGACTACTACCCGCCGCAGAAAGACACCACGCGCGAGCAGATCCGCGACAAGTACCTGCTGGTGAAGCAGCACGACCGCGTGGGCCGCATGGCCGATACGCTGGAGTTCTCCGAGGTGGGCTTTCCGCGCGACCGCTTCACCGACGAACTGATCGAAGAGATCCAGAAGTTCGCGCCCAGCCAGCTGGAGATTTCCGACCGCAACGGCGACGGTGACATCGAGGTGGTGCTCAAGCATGTCTACATCGAGCGCCGCATGATCCCGCTCAACATCTACCTGCAGGAAGCGTTCGATACCCTGCAGGACCGGCCGGAGGACACGCACGCCCGCGCCCAGCTGGAGCGGGCGGTGGTGGAGTATGGCAACGCCATCAAGGACCTGGTGGCGGCCAACATCTTTCCCGGCGACATGCTGTGGAAGAACTTCGGCATCACCCGCCACGGCAAGGTGGTGTTCTACGACTACGACGAAATCGAATACATCACCGACTGCAACTTCCGCCGCGTGCCCGCGCCGCGCAACGAGGAGGACGAGATGAGCGGCGAGGTCTGGTATTCCGTCGCGAAGAACGATGTATTCCCCGAAACCTTCGGTCCCTTCCTGCTGGGCAACCGCCTGGTGCGCGACGAATTCATGAAGCACCACGCGGACTTGCTGGACCGCGACTTCTGGCAGTCGCACAAAGAGCGCATTGCCGCCGGCCATGTGCACGACGTATTCCCCTACGAACGCGACCGCCGCTTCCTGCGGCACCAGCTCGCCTGACCCTTTCTTGTCTGCCTTTCCACCAGGAGCCTATTCATGAGCCACCCCACCGATCCCGTTGTCATCGTCGGCGCCGCCCGCACGCCCATGGGCTCGTTCCAGAGCGACTTCGCTTCCCAGTCTGCGCACGACCTGGGCGGCGTGGCCATTCGGGCCGCTGTTGAGCGCAGCGGCGTGGACAAGACGTTGGTGGATGAGGTGCTGTTCGGCAACTGCCTGATGGCCGGCCAGGGCCAGGCGCCCGCGCGCCAGGCCGCGCTCAAGGGCGGACTGCCACTGTCGGCCGGCGCGGTGACGCTGTCCAAGATGTGCGGCTCGGGCATGAAAGCCACCATGCTGGCCCACGACATGCTGCTGGCCGGCAGCGCCACCGTCATGGTGGCCGGTGGCATGGAGAGCATGACCAACGCGCCGTATCTGATGCTCAAGGGCCGCGGTGGCTACCGCATGGGCCACGACAAGATCTACGACCACATGATGCTCGACGGCCTGGAAGACGCCTACGAACCCGGCCGCAGCATGGGCACCTTCGGCGAGGACTGCGCCGCCAAATACAGCTTCACCCGCGAGCAGCAGGACGCCTTCGCCATTGCCTCGGTCACGCGCGCCAAGGCCGCGACCGAAAGCGGTGCCTTTGCCAAGGAGATCGCGCCCGTGACCGTGAAGGACCGCAGTGGCGAGCGCGTGGTGTCGGTGGACGAAGGCCCGGGCAAGGTCAAGCTCGACAAGGTCACCAGCCTCAAGCCCGCGTTCAAGAAAGACGGCACCATCACCGCCGCTTCCAGTTCGTC
>JALORL010000237.1 GCA_025458915.1 Hydrogenophaga sp. | reverse complement strand
ACCTCTTCGTCGCCGCCGCGACGGTCTTCACCGGCCGCGAACACGCGCATCTGGTCGGCGCGGCGGTCGTACACACCGCGGAAGGTCTTGCCCATGCCGACCGGCCAGGTGAACGGCACCACCGTCATGCCGAGCTCGCGCTCGATCTCGTCCATCAGGTCCAGCGGGGCCTGCACCTCGCGGTCCATCTTGTTCACGAAGGTCAGGATGGGCGTGTTGCGCGCGCGGCAGACTTGCAGCAGGCGGCGTGTCTGCGGTTCCACGCCGTTGCCGGCGTCGATCACCATCAGTGCTGCATCCACGGCAGTGAGCACGCGGTAGGTGTCTTCCGAGAAGTCCTGGTGGCCGGGTGTGTCCAGCAGATTGATCACGCAGTCGCGATACTCCATCTGCATCACCGATGAAGCCACCGAGATACCGCGCTGCTTTTCGATTTCCATCCAGTCCGACGTGGCGTGCCGCGCCGCCTTTCGCGCCTTCACCGACCCGGCAATGTTGATGGCGCCCGAAAACAGCAGCAGCTTTTCGGTCAGCGTGGTCTTGCCCGCGTCGGGGTGGGAAATGATGGCGAAGGTACGGCGCCGCCGCACCTGGGTGGAGATATCGGACATAGCCCTCCATTATCCCGCGCCGGCCCATCCGGGGCTGGTGCCAGACCCGAAGCGGCGCGCTGCGGGAGACAATACCGGTCATGCACCCCAAAGCCCTGATCGATGAAGCCGCCGCCCTGCTGGAACAGGTGTTCCGGTTCGACCACCCGGCCGACGCCGTTGTGAGCCGTTACTTCCGGGAGCACCGTGCCCTGGGGCCGCGCGAGCGCGCCACCCTGTCCGACACGGTTTTTGCAGTGCTGCGCGAACGCCTGAAGCTGGAGTGGCTGGCCAGATCGGGCAGCGGCTCCAAGTGGCGCCGCCTGGCCATCCTGGCATTTCCTGGCGACCGGGACTTCCTCAAAAGTGCCTTGTCCGACGGGGAGAAAAACTGGCTCGATGCCTGCAGTGCGGTCACCGAAGCCGACTGGCTGGCGCCACACCGCCACAACCTTCCGGAGTGGCTGGCCAGCAGCCTGACGTCCGAGGTCGGCAACGAATTCGATGCGCTGGCCCATAGCCTGAACCAGCATGCGCCGCTGGACCTGCGGGTCAACGCACTGAAGAAGAAGCGCGATGCGGTGCTGGCCGACCTGCGGCAGGCGGGGCTGGTCTGCGAACCCACGCCGTATTCGCCGCTGGGCATCCGTCTGCAGGGGAAGCCCTCCCTGAACAAGCTCCCCGCCTTTGTTCAGGGTGAAGTCGAGGTGCAGGACGAAGGTTCGCAGTTGCTTGCCCTTCTGGTTGAAGCCAGGCGCGGCGAGATGGTCGTGGACTTCTGTGCGGGCGCTGGCGGCAAAACCCTGGCATTGGGAGCCGCCATGCGCAACAGCGGGCGCCTGTACGCCATGGATACGTCGGGCCACCGGCTCGACGCCCTCAAACCGCGGTTGGCCCGCAGCGGGCTGTCCAATGTGCACCCGATCGCCATCGCCCACGAACGCGACGACCGCATCAAGCGCCTGGCGGGAAAGATCGACCGGGTTCTCGTGGACGCACCCTGTTCCGGGCTGGGCACCCTGCGGCGCAATCCGGACCTCAAATGGCGACAGTCTCCGCAGACGGTTGAGGCCCAGGCGAGGTTGCAGACGGCGATTCTGCACAGCGCTGCGCGGTTGCTCAAGCCGGGCGGTCGCCTCGTGTATGCCACTTGCAGCCTGTTGCGCGTCGAAAACGAAGCCGTGTGCGAGCCGTTCGCGGGGACCCATCCCGATTTCGAACCTTTGTCGGCCTGCAGCATTCTGGACGGTCTGGGGCTGAAAAACCCGGCGCAACTGTGCGCGGGCGACCATTCGCAGTGGCTGCGGCTCTGGCCCCACCGCCATGGCACTGACGGGTTTTTCGCCGCCATCTGGCAGAAAAAGGCTTGAACCCTGCGCGAATTGCCTGATCTACATCAGGAGTTTTAGCGACTGGTCTTCAGAATCAGGCTTTCCCACTTGGGCATTCAGCCCCCTCGCCGTAAAATGGGCGTGGCATTTGCGCTATTTTCTCAAGCCGCTCATCCGGTGCCCGCCACTGTGCGCGGGCGTTTCCCCCAAGGATTTCAATGAATGCATTCGACACCGTGATCCCCGCTCTGTGGGCCGGTCTCGTCCAGTTTCTGGACCAGGGTCTGACCGGCGCCAGCTGGTGGCAGGCCATCCTCGTGGCCCTTCTGCTGGCGCACATCACCATCGCCAGCGTCACCATTTACCTGCACCGGCATTCGGCGCACCGGTCGCTGGACCTGCATCCGATTGCGTCACATTTCTTCCGTTTCTGGCTGTGGCTCACCACGGGCATGGTGACCAAGGAATGGACCGCCATCCACCGCAAGCACCATGCCAAGTGCGAACATGAAGGCGACCCGCACAGTCCGGTGGTGTACGGCATCAAGAAAGTCTTCTTCGAAGGCAGCGAGCTGTATCGCGCAGAAGCCAAGAACCAGGAAACGCTGGAACGTTTCGGCCACAACACCCCCAATGACTGGATCGAGCGCAATCTCTACACCCGGCATTCCAAGCTTGGCGTGAGCCTGATGCTGATTACGAACGTGGCGCTGTTCGGCGCCCTGGGCCTGACGGTCTGGGCCATTCAAATGATCTGGATTCCGCTCACTGCGGCGGGCATCATCAACGGCATCGGCCACTGGTGGGGCTACCGCAACTTCGAGGCAGCCGACGCCAGTACCAACGTGTCGCCGTGGGGCATCCTGATTGGTGGCGAAGAACTGCACAACAACCACCACACCTATCCCACCTCGGCCAAGCTGTCGGTGAAGCCCTACGAATTCGATATCGGCTGGATGTACATCACCATCCTGAAGTCGCTCGGCCTGGCCACCGTGAAGAAGACGCCGCCCAAGATGGCCTATGGAGAGGTCAAGCCGGTGGCTGACGAAAAGACGCTGGAAGCCATCATTGCCAACCGGTACGAGGTAATGGCCGGTTACGCCCGCGAAATGCGCGCCGCCTGCCGCCGCGAAATCGACATGCTGCAGTCTGGTCGCGGCGATGCAGCCGCCCTGCGCACCGCCAGGCGCTGGCTGCACCGGGATGACGACAAGGTGCCCGCTGCCGTAAGACCCCAACTGGCCCAAGCCCGTGCCGACCACCCGGTGCTGGACAAGATGGTCACCATGCGTGAGGAGTTGCGCGCCTTGTGGTCCAGCACGAATGCCACCCGCGACCAGCTGGCGGCGGACCTGCAGGCCTGGTGCCGCCGTGCGGAAGAGAGCGGCATCGCGGCCTTGCGCGACTTCTCCATCCAGTTGCGTTCCGCCCGCGCCTGAATGGAAACCGGGAACCCCCCGGCAGACCAAGAAAAAGCCACCCTGAAGGGTGGCTTTTTTGATGTCTTCGGCCAGCAAACATCGGCAGACCGTCGGTCCCGAAACCAACAAAAAAGCCGCTCATTGCAGCGGCTTTTCTGTTGGTGCAGGCTGAATCACTTCAGCTTGATTTCCTTGTAGTCCACGTGCTTGCGGGCCTTGGGATCAAACTTCTTGATCAGCATCTTTTCCGGCGTGGTTTTTTTGTTCTTCGTGGTGGTGTAGAAGTGGCCGGTTCCCGCAGTGGATTCCAGCTTGATCTTCTCGCGTGCGCCTTTGGTTGCCATGGTCGCTCTCCTTATGCCTGGCCACGTGCGCGCAGGTCGGCGAGCACGGCGTCAATGCCGTTTTTGTCGATCAGCCGCAGAGCAGCGCCGGAAACGCGCAGGCGCACCCAGCGGTTTTCGCTCTCGACCCAGAAACGGCGGTATTGCAGGTTCGGGAGGAACCGGCGCTTGGTTTTGTTGTTGGCGTGGGAAACGTTGTTCCCG
>JALORL010000040.1 GCA_025458915.1 Hydrogenophaga sp. | reverse complement strand
GCGTTTTCCTTGATGGACTCGTAGATGCCATCGAGGTCGTCGGGCACGGTGGTGAGGTAGCAGCTGGAGAGCTGCGAACGCAGCGTTCCGCTGTTGAACAGCGTGGGGGTGCTGCTCATGAAGTCGAACGAGGACAGCACCTCGTAGAACTCGATGGCGCGCGCTTCGCGATCGATCTCGTTGAGCGACAGGCCCATGGCCACGCGCATGAAGAAGGACTGGGGCAGCTCGATGCGCGTCTTGCGCACGTGCAGGAAGTAGCGGTCGTACAGCGTCTGCAGGCCGAGGTAGTCGAACTGCAGATCGCGCTCGGGCTTGAGCGCGGCACCCAGGCGAACCAGGTCGAACTGCAGCAGGCGCTCGTCGAGCAGCTCGTTCTGCACGCCCTTCTTGATGAACTGGGGGAAGTAGTCGGCGTAGCGCGCACCCATTTCGGTGGCGGGCACTTCTTCGCCCATCACTTCCTTGACGATGGTGTGCAGCAGCAGACGTGCGGTGGCGTAGGTGTAGTCCGGGTCTTTTTCGATCAGGGTGCGGGCGGCCAGGATGGAGGCCTTGTAGACCTCTTCCATGGGCACACCGTCGTACAGGTTGCGCTTGGTCTCGGCCACGATCGGGTCGGCCTTGACGTCCTTGCCGAGGCCGGTGCAGGCGGCTTCAATCAGGTTCTGCAGGCGCTGGAGGTCGAGGGGAACGCGCTGGCCACCGTCCATGACGTGCAGCGTGGCTTCTGTCGGCTTGCTCACTTCCGCCTGGTGGGCCCGTTCCTGGGCGCGGCGCTCGCGGTACAGCACATACGCACGGGCCACTTCGTGGTGACCGCTGCGCATGAGGCCGAGTTCCACGTGGTCCTGCACGTCTTCAATGTGGAAGGTGCCGCCACCGGGACGGGACCGCATCAGGGCCTTCACCACCGCCTGGGTGAGCGTATCCACCGTTTCCCGGACACTGGCCGATGCCGCGCCCTGGGTGCCGTGCACGGCGAGGAAGGCTTTCATCAGCGCAACCGCGATCTTGCTGGGTTCGAAGGACACCACCGCACCGTTGCGGCGGATGATCTGGTACTGCGCGTAGACGCCCGTGCCCGGGACGGACGCGCCCTGTGGCAGCGGCTGGGCGGTGGCCCGCGGGGATGTGGATGGCGCGGCGGTGGCGGTGGATGTGGATTGCATGGTTCCTCTTTCAGTTGTTTTGTATGGCCTTTGTGGCTTTGCGCCAGGAAGGCTGGGGAGCGGTGTTTGAACGATATCTGGTGTGTGGGGGTGCTTCAAGCCACTACCGGTAGTGTCCCGAAGTTTTTGTCTGCTGCCTGCGCGCAGCGATTTCACGAAGCAAAAACAACCGCGTGGCCGTTGCCACCGTGTTCCCGTGAGCACAAGCCCGCAGGCATCGCGGAGCGGGGTTTTGCCGTGCTTCAGCGGCCTGGCTTGCGGCTTGCGGGCAAAAAACCCCCGGAAAGCCTCATGTTCACTGGATCTGCAGACCGGGCTGCTGCCGGCCACGGCGGATCGATCACTCCAGTCGTCCCCTGTCTGGGCTCCGGGCCAGATGTGTGACATCAGGGAAACACCCGATGGGCCAGCCCAACTGCTGCTGCAGTTGCGCCCAGTCGAAGCCGGCGCCTGGATCGAACTTGCGTCCTGGAGCAATGTGCTCGTGCCCGGCGATGTGGATGATCGGGTAGTGCAGCACGAGGGTCTGGCATAGCCAGGTCAGCGAGGCGTACTGCGCCGGCTCGAAGGTCTCGCCCTCAAGGCCTTCCAGCTCGATGCCGATGGAGTCGTCGTTGCGGTTCGCCCTGCCGTTCCACGTCGACGCACCCGCATGCCATGCACGCTGGTCGGTGGCCACGAACTGCACCACCTCGCCCCCGCGGCGGATAAAAAAATGGGCCGACACTTCGATGCCGCGGATCTGCTCGAAATAGGGGTGTGCGCCCCAGTCGAGCCGGTTGGTGAAGAGCTGTTCCACTTCCGGACCGCCGTACTGTCCCGGAGGCAGGCTGATGGAGTGCACCACGATCAGGTCGACCACCGCGCCAGCGGGGCGTGGACCGAAATTGGGCGAGGCGCAGCGGCGTACCCCCTGCAGCCAACCGCATTCCGGAGGGTGGGCAAGGAGGTCTTCAGCCCGCATCGGAGTCGTCGCCGGGCATGCTCAGACCCAACCGCTGGATGCGGTAGCGCATCTGCCGCAGATTGAGGCCGAGGCGGGCAGCGGCGGCGGTGCGGTTGTAGTCGCACTCGCGCAGGGCTTTCATGAGGACCTGCCGCTCCTGCTCGTCGAGGAAACTCTGCAGGTCGGAGGGAATGTCGTGCACGGTGGCCTGGCTTGTCGCGCTGCCGGTCCTGGAACCTGTGCCAGCGGCTGGCGCAGGCGTGTCACCAATTTCACCGATATCCATGAGCACAGGCGCCGGGTCGAGATCGCCGAAATCGGAGGGTTCGATGGCATCGCCGCTGCTCAACGCAAGGGCGCGTTGCAGCAGGTTTTCCAGCTCCCGGACATTGCCCGGCAGCTCGCGCGTTTGCAGCCAGTCCAGTGCGCGCTGGGACAGCTCGGGGGCTGCCTGCCCACTTTCCTTGCAGATGCGCCGCATCAGCGCCCGGGCCAGGTCCGGCAGGTCTTCCCGCCGCTCGCGCAGCGCGGGGGTACGCAGCTCGATCACGTTGAGTCGGTAGAAGAGGTCTTGCCGGAACTGACCGCCCTGCACCAGGGTGGCCAGATCGCGGTGGGTGGCACTGACCAGGCGCACGTCGACCGCGCTTTCCTGCACTCCACCCAGAGGCCGCACGCGGCGCTCCTGGATCACGCGCAGCAGTTTGGCCTGCATGGCCACAGGCAGGTCTCCGATCTCATCAAGGAACAGGGTGCCGCCGCGCGCCGCCTGGAAGTAGCCTTCGCGGTCCTGTGTGGCGCCGGTGTAGGCACCCTTGCGGGCGCCGAAAAACTCAGCTTCGATCAGGTTTTCGGGGATCGCACCGCAATTGACCGCCACAAAAGGCCCGTTGGCGCGGTGGCTGCATTCGTGCACTGCGCGGGCCACGAGTTCCTTGCCGGTACCGGACTCGCCAAGAATCAGTACGGGCGCCATGCTGGTGGCGACCTTTTCAATGCGTGCCTTGATCTGCAGGATGCTCGGCGCCTGACCGACGATGCGCTGCAGCGCCCGTTGGCCGCCCGGCGGCAGCGGGTTGCTTGGCAGCGTTGTGGAGGGTCGGTCGTGGACCTCTGCGACCAGCTGGGGCGGCAATGCCGAGGCGGGCGGGTGGCGCTGGCTGCGCTGGGCAGCGGAAACCGCAGCGCGCAACTGCTTGAGGTCCACCGGCTTGGTGAGGTAGTCGAACGCACCCAGCTTCAGGGCTTCGACCGCGTTCTCGGCCGACCCATGCGCAGTGATGACGATGCTCTTTTCCGTGCGCTGCCCTTCAGCCAGTTCGCGCAGCAGTTCAAGACCCAGGCCATCGGGCAGGCGCATGTCGGTGATCAGGATGTCAAAGCGCCGCTGGGCCAGCCACTCGCGCGCCTGTTCCAGGTCGGGCGCGGAAGTGACCTCGTGCCCTTCGCGCAGCAGGGTCAACTCATAGAGGGTTCGAAGGTCGGGCTCGTCGTCGACGACCAGAACCGACGCGATGGAAATGGCGGTCATCCGGTTCGATGGGTGGTGGGCTATGCCGTCAGGTGGCTCCGTGCAGCGATCCAGGGCGTGTCATGGAGGGCAGCGAGTCGCCTGGCGCAATGGCCAGATTCTGCTGCACGGGCTGCCTGGCCGCGCCGATGGATACCGTCATGATCACATAGAACTCGTTGCCGTCGCGTTGGTCCAGCCGTGTCCGCTGGTAGGCAATCTGGGCGCCATAGCGCTCGCACAACTCGCGGCAGATGTAGAGGCCGAGTCCGCTGGAGCGGCTCTCGGAAGAAAAGAAGGGCTCGAACAGGTGTTTGAGCACGCCGGCCTCCAGCGGAGCGCCGTCGCTCCAGACCGAGACGCGGACGCGGTCATTGCCACTGGGTTGCGAGATCACGCGGATCGAGGAGGGCCGCCCGCTGGCATGCCTGAGTGCGTTGTCCAGCAGGTTGACGAGCAAGCGGCGCAGGTGGTCGGGGTCGAAGGCGACGTGGGCATTCGGGGCGTGTGCATGGACCCCCAGGATCTCACGCGCGCGGTTCTGGACGGCCCATTCCTGCGTGATGAAGCGGATGGAGGCATCCAGTGGCAGCGATGCAACCAGGCCCTCGATCTGGCTGGGCTGGACCCGGGCCACGTTCAGGATGTCGTCCACGATGCGCGAGAGCCGCTGCGCGTTGTGCTCGATCATCTGCGTCAGTTTTTTCTGGGATGGGGCCTGCACTTCTTCGTCCAGCAGCGCATTGGCCTGGGTGATGGCCGAGAGCGGGTTGCGGATTTCGTGCGCCACCGCCGCCGACATGCGGCCCATCGAGGCCAGCTTCTCGGTGCGCACGCGCGCTTCCACCTCGCGCAGGTCTTCCAGGAACAGCACGCACAGCCCGCGGCCACGACCGCCCTGCACGGTGAGGCGGGTGCGCGCATACAGGCGGTGGGTGGTCAGCTCGTCGATGTCGAGTGTGATTTCGGATTGCAGAGGTTGTCCGAGCACGAAGGTTTCGTTCACCAGGTGGGAGAGTCCGGCCCAGTTCTCCTTGACCGACAGCAACAGCCGCGACGCGCCCTGGTGACCCTCGCCCAGCAGCATGGACAGCGCCGCCGGGTTGGCATTGCGCACCACACCGTGCGGGTCTACCACCATCACGCCCTCGCTCAGGCTTTCGATCACGAGTTCGTTGACTTCGGCCTGGTTGCGCGCTGCCGCCTGGCTGCTGATCGCCACGGACTCTTCCTTGGCCAGGCGGATGGCAAGCTGGTTGGCCAGGAGCGCCACGGCAAAAAAGCCCGTTCCTGTGAGGCCGGCCTGAAGGAACTTGGCGGTCGAGACGTCGCTGAATGGTGGCGCGCTCATCCAGGCATCGAGCAGCAGTCCGATCGTCACCGCTGCCGCAGTGCCCAGCCCCAGCGTGAAAGGGCCGAGGATCGACGCCAGAAGGACCGGCAGCGCAAACAGCGCGGTGTAGTTGATGGCTGCCTGCTGGAGGGTGTGCAACGTTGCAAACACCGCCACGTCGATGCCTACGGTCAGCAGCCATTGCAACCGGAACACCTGTCCGTGATCCATGGGCTGGGCCCAGAACAGCACCGCTACCGTGGCCAGCAGGTGCAGCGCACACATTGCCACCAGCCAGTCGGGGCCTCCCGCATCTGTCATCAGAACGAATACCTGCAGCGCCAGCAGCACCGCTGCAATGACGACCCGCGCACGCATGAACGCAGTCCACAGCCGTACGAAGGCGCGCACCCGTTGTTCGCGGCCATAGCTGCTGCCGCCTTCGAACACCGAAAACCACGACGGGGCGAAGTGGGTGTTCGTGGACCGGGCCATGTCAGTGCTGGGGTGGATGGTTCACCGGGTGCCGTCTTCGCTCAGCCGGCGGTGCTCATGGCTGCAGTAGGAACCACGCTGGCCCCGGATCGCTTCGGCCTCCGGCAGGTGCGTTCCGCACTGCAGGCAGGCCACCATGACCGTGGGCGCAATCGCCTTGGGGCGCTTCACGGACCCGGGTGGCAGGGGCGAATCATCGCGCCGGCGGTTCCGCTTCCAGATGTAGGCAGCCACCAGCACCACGGCCAGAACAAGCAGGTATTTCATCGCTTGTCAGGCCCGGTTGAGCACCACTTCGAGCACGAATCGCGAACCGGCGTAGCCCAGCAACAGGAATCCCGCACCCAGGTAAAGCGTGCGTGCAGCAGTTCGACCGCGCCAGCCCATGCGCCAGCGGCCCCACAGAAGAACGCCCATGGTGATCCACGCCAGTACCGAAAAGACCGTTTTGTGCTCCCACACCCACTGCTGGTGCAGCGTGGCCGAGAACCAGCCACCGGCCACCAGGGTGGCGCTGAGCAGTGCAAAACCTGCAGTCACGAAGCGGAACGTCAGGCGTTCCAGCATCAGCAGCGGCATCGCGGTGTCGGACGAGGTACCGCTGCGCATGGCCTTCTCTGCGCGCTGCATCATCCAGGCGTGCACCACTGCCGCCGCGATCAGGCCATACGACGCGATGCCCAGCGCCCAATGCAGTGGCATCCAGGCCGAGCGCAGTGTGGGGTAGGACGCACCAGGAAATACCAGGGCCAGCAGCACCGTGACGGTTCCGAGTGCTGCCAGTGTCCAGCGCGTGCGCAACTGGGGATACAGACGGCTTTCCAGCACATAGACCGTGAGCACCAGCCATGCGGTGATGGAAAGGGCGGGCGCGAAACCGAAACGCGCGGGCTGTTCCGTGAACCCCATGACCAGCACCACCAGATGCAACAGCCATGCAGTGCCCAGCACACCCCGCACCTGCCCTGGCGTCATGCGCGGATGCGCCCAGGCCAGAATGGCGTAGGACAGCGCCGCCACCGCCGAGAGCAGCGCGGCGGGCGGGTTCGACAGGAGCGAGGGCATGAGGTTCATGGTCCGTAAGCTGCCACCCGCGCGCGAACAGGTTGCGCAGCTAAAATCATGTGCCGAGTTTAACGGCCTTGGTACGACTGCCGTTGTTCGCCCCGCAAGCATTGCTTCTTCTGCAGCGCATTCGCGGCGGCCCTGTTAGCCACCCGCTGTGGCGCCTTCCCGGAACCCCACCACCATGGCTTCAGCCCTTTCTGAACGACTCTCCCGCATCGTCAAGGAGATGCGTGGCCAGGCCCGCATCACCGAGAGCAACGTCTCCGACATGATGCGCGAGGTGCGCATGGCGCTGCTGGAGGCTGACGTGGCGCTGCCGGTGGTGCGCGACTTCATTGCCAAGGTCAAGGAAAAGGCACTGGGCCAGGAGGTGGTGGGCTCGCTCACACCGGGGCAGGCACTGGTGGGCATTGTCAACCGCGAGCTGGCCGCCCTCATGGGCGCGGGTGTGGCCGATATCAACCTGGCCGCCCAGCCGCCGGCAGTGATCCTGATGGCGGGTCTGCAGGGCGCGGGCAAGACCACCACCACCGCCAAGCTGGCCAAGCACCTGATCGAGAAGCGCAAGAAAAAGGTGCTCACCGTCTCGGGCGACGTCTACCGCCCGGCCGCCATCGAGCAGCTCAAGACCGTGACTGCCCAGGCCGGCGCCGAATGGTTTCCCAGCACCGTGGACCAGAAGCCGGTGGACATTGCCCGCGCGGCCATCGACTACGCGCGCAAGCACTATTTCGACGTGCTGCTGGTCGACACGGCCGGCCGTCTCGCGATCGACGAAGCCCTGATGCGCGAGATCAAGGAGCTGCACGCGGTGCTCAACCCGGTGGAAACCCTGTTCGTGGTGGACGCCATGCAGGGTCAGGACGCGGTCAACACCGCCAAGGCTTTCAAGGACGCGCTGCCGCTGACCGGCATCATCCTCACCAAAACCGATGGCGATTCGCGTGGCGGTGCAGCCCTCTCGGTGCGCGCCATCACCGGTGCGCCCATCAAGTTTGCCGGGGTATCGGAAAAGATCGACGGACTGGAGGTGTTCGACGCCGAGCGCCACGCCGGCCGCATCCTGGGCATGGGCGACATCGTCGCCCTGGTGGAGCAGGTCACGGCCGGGGTCGACATGGCCGCCGCCCAGAAACTGGCCGCCAAGGTCAAGAGCGGCGAAGGCTTCGACCTCAACGACTTCCTCGACCAGATCCGGCAGATGAAACAGATGGGTGGGCTGTCCAGCATCATGGACAAGCTGCCTGGAGCCATGGCGGCGAAGGCCACCGAGGCGGACCTCAACCGCGCCGAGAAGGACATCAAGCGCAAGGAGGGCATCATCTGCAGCATGACGCTCAAGGAGCGAACCCGCCCGGAGATCATCAAGGCCACCCGCAAGCGCCGCATTGCCGCCGGTGCCGGCGTGCATGTTCAGGAAGTCAACCGCCTGCTCAAGGAGTTCGAGCAGATGCAGGGCATGATGAAAAAGATGAAGGGCGGCGGCATGATGAAGATGATGAAGCGCATGGGTGGCATGAAGGGCATGCCCAAGTTGCCCGGCATGGGTTGACCCCGGTCAAACCGCGGCCGTTCCGGGGTGCCCATACTGGGCATCATGCTCACCATTCTTGAACTCGTTCTTGCCACCGTCTGCGTTGCAGTGGCTCTGGCGCTGCAGCCGTGGCGCATGCTGCGCGGCCCGCTGATGTCCCCGGCCCTGGGGGCCATTGCCGTGCTGCCGCTGCTCTGGCTGCTGCCCCAGCATCTGCCGCACGGCCTGTCGATCCAGTTTTCTGGTGCCAGCCTGCTGGTGCTCAGCCTGGGCTGGCCATTGGCCATCCTGGTGCTGGCGGCGGTGGCGTTCGGGGTGTGGGTACTTGGTCCCGCAGGTGCGGCAGCCGTGCTGTCGCAGTGGGTGTGGGTGGGTGTGGTGCCCGCCACGCTGGCCCTGGGCCTGGGCGCCGTGTTGCGCCGCTGGCTGCCACCCAATCCTTTCGTCTACACCCTGGGTCGGGGTTTTCTGGGCACGGCAGGGGTGGTATTCCTGTCTGGAGCCCTTTACGAAATGGTGTACCGGCTGGTGGGCGGTGTGGGCATGGAACAGGCCCTGGTGGCCCGCTGGCTCATGGCCTGGGCCGACGCCTTCCTCACCGGCATGTTCGTCGCCATCGGCGTGGCGTTTGCGCCGCAGTACCTCGCCACCTGGGCGGATGAGCGCTACCTGAAGCCCCCGACCTGATCGGATTCACAACAACGCATTCGGTCGGTCAGCAATGCTGCCGACGCGCAATGCCTCCATCCAGTGACACCGAGGATCCGGCTCCGCCGGTCCAACGGTGTACCCCCTTGAGGGGGTCGCGCGCAGCGCGGCGGGGGGGGCCTTAAACCGCCACCAGGCGCGAAGCATGGCGCCAGGCGCGGCGCAGCACCGCGGGCGACCAGGATTCCTCCGGAATGAGCAGGAAGCCCAGCGAGCGCATGCGTTCACCCAGCGATACGTGGCTGGTCATGACGGTCAGCGGCACGGCCAGCAGCAGCGGCAGCGCGATCGGGAACAGCCACAGCATGGCGTGCACATTGAGGGCGGCAATGCCGGCGCCCAGCAGGCACACCACCAAGGTCATGGGTGCCAGGCGGGTGGTGGCAGTGGCCCAGGAAATACCGGCCGCTTCCCGCGGGGGCGACTTCCAGTCCAGCTTGATGCCGGTGAGGGCGGTCAGCACGAACAGCGAGTGCGCCAGCATGCGCACCGGTGCCTGCAGCAGCGCCAGCGCGGTTTCCAGCAGGGCGCTGCCCAGCAGGGCGAGGGTGCCGCCAAAGGCGCGCTGGCCGCCCTTGAGGAACACGGCCGCCAGTCCGAGGACGCGCGGCATGAAGAGCATGCAAAGTGTCCACACCCACAGGGTCTGGATTTCCGGCGGAATGGCGCTCCACTTCGGGATGATGCTGTCGTCGGTCACCCACAGCGCGGTGCCGAAGGCCATGAAGGCGAGCCAGATCGGGGCCGACAGGTACGACATGGCGCCGATGACGAACATGGTGCGGTGCACGCGGTGGATGCCGGGTTCGGCCATCAGACGCGAGTTCTGCAGGTTGCCCTGGCACCAGCGGCGGTCGCGCTGCAGCTCGCTCAGCAGGTCTGGCGGCTGCTGCTCGTAGCTGCCGGTGAGGTCGGAGACCAGCCACACGTGATAGCCGGCGCGGCGCATCAGGGCGGCTTCCACGAAGTCGTGCGACATGATGCCGCCGGACATGCCGCCCGTGCCTTCGATGGGCGCCAGGGCGCAATGCTTCATGAACGGCTCGACGCGGATGATCGCGTTGTGGCCCCAGTAGTGCGATTCACCCAGCTGCCAGAACTGCATGCCCAGCGTGAACAGGCGACCGGTGACGCGGGAGCCGAACTGCTGCGCCCGCGCGTGCAGGGTGGCGTGGCCGATGGCCTGGGTGGCGGTCTGGATGATGCCGGCCTTGGGGTTGGCTTCCATCAGCTTGACCATGGAGACGATGCAGCTGCCGCTCATGACGCTGTCGGCGTCCAGAACGACCATGTAGCGGTAGTCCTTGCCCCAGCGGCGGCAGAAGTCGGCCACATTCCCGGCCTTGCGGTGGGTGCGGCGGGTGCGCAGGCGGTAGTACACCTCGATCGGCGGCAGGCCGGCCTGGGCGGCGAGTTCGCTGCGCAGACGTTCCCAGGCAGTGCGCTCGGCGGCCGCGATGGCAGGGTCGTAGCTGTCGGAGAGCACGAACACGTCGAACTGGCCGGCGTGGCCGGTGCTGGCCAGCGATTCGCAGGTGGCGCGCAGACCGGCAAACACCGTAGCCACATCCTCGTTGCAGATCGGCATGATGATGGCGGTGCGTGCTTCCGGGTTCATGGCGTGGTCGCGCACCGAAGCTGCGGTCAGGGTGTGTGCGTCGCCGCGCAGCGTGACCCAGAAACCCATGAGGGCCGTGACGAAGCCCGTCACCACCCAGGCGGACAGCACCATGAACAATCCGAGCTGGCCAGCTTGCAGCCAGGCGTTGTCGTGGGCCGGCTGGGCCTGAGCGAACAGCGCAGTGGCCAGCCCGGCAGTCAGCAGCGACAGCAGAACAAACACGCCGCGTCGCAGGTTGGCTGCCCGTTCCCAGGCCGCGGGGGGTTCCACCGGCTCAGTGGCCGCAGCGTTGGACCGCGGGGGCAGCAGGCCACTGGCCGTGCTCAGGATGGCGGTGCCCACGCTGTTCCAGAACCCGCGCCAGGGCCGGGGCGCCATGGAGCCACGATTGAGCGGCGGTGCCGTGACCGCGTTGGGGTGGCGCTCTTCGCGCAGCAGGCTGCGAGCGTTGGCGGGAACGTGCGACGAAGTGCCGACGGAATCGTTCACTCGGGTAGCAGCAGATGTGTCCATGTTTCGCTCAGGGTGTCGTTCTGGTGTTGGAGAAAGGCGCGCAACTCAACCGGTTGGGCAGGATCGACGCGTTGCACGCTCAGGGTCACGCGCCAGGTACGCGTGGCCGGGTTGGGATAGGCCAGGGTTTCGACAATGCGGCCGTTGGCGCTGGAACTGACCACAGCCTTGACCGGTGCGCCAGCAGGGAGGGCGTCCAGGGTCGGGCCGGCAAAATCGATCACGTACTGCGGTTGGGCCTTTTGCTGCTCCGGCGTGAGCCGGGTGTAGCCATAGCCGCGCCGCGACTGGGTGACCCAGGCGCTGGGCGGGCGCTGCTGGTTGTCGCCCTGCCACGCGATTTCGTAGCTCAGCTCCAGCGGCTGGCCAGCAGGCGGCAGGGTGGCCGGCACCCAGTACGACACGATGTTGTCGTGGGTTTCGTCGGGGGTGGGCAGTTGCACCAGCTCCACGCGGCCGGCGCCCCAGTTGCCGATGGGTCGGATCCAGGCGCTGGGGCGACGCTCGTAGCGCGCTTCCACGTCTTCGTAGCTGGCGAAGCTGCGGTCGCGCTGCATCAGGCCGAAGCCACGCGGGTCGCTCATGGCGAACGAACTGACCACGGGGGCATTGGGGCGCTGCAGCGGCCGCCACAGCCATTCGCCCTGGCCGGTGACCATCATCAGGCCGTCGGAGTCGTGCACCTCGGGGCGGAAGTCGCTCGGCAGCAACTGGTTTTCGCCGGAGAGGAACATGCTGGTGAGCGGTGCGATGCCCAGCGTGTTGACCGGTGCAGCGCCCTTGCGCAGGAACACGCGGGCATTCACCGTGGTCGTCGTCTGCTGGCCGGGGCGCACCACAAAGCGGTAGGCGCCGGTGGCGCGCGGCGATTCCAGCAGCGCCAGCACGACCACCTCGCTGGCGGCGGTGGCCGGGCGCTGGATCCAGAACTCGGTGAAGCGCGGGAATTCCTCGCCGCTGCCGCCCACGGTGTCGATGGCCAGACCCCGCGCGGACAGGCCGTATTGCTGGCCCGCACCCAGCGCACGGAAGTAGCTGGCACCCTGGAAGACGATCAGTTCGTCCTTGTAAGCCGGGTTGTTCAGCGGGTAGTGCAGGCGGAAGCCGGCATGGCCCAGGTCGCCCCAGGGTGCCGGGTTGAAGGTGTTCTTGCCGTAGTCGAAGTCGACGCCGCGGTAGGGAATGTGGCTCACGCTGCCGTCGGGCAGGATTTCGTGGATGCGCACCGGTTCTGTCTGGTAGAGGCCGAGGTGGAAGAACTGGGCCTCGAACGGCAGGTTTTCAGCGCGCCACACCGAGCGCTCGGGCTTGAAGCGGATGTCGCGCAGCTGGTCGTAGGTGATGCTGGCCAGCGGTTCGGGCAGCTTGTCGCTGTTTGCGCGAAACGGTTCGTTGGCCTTGCCCTGGGCCAGCCGGGTCAGGCTGTCGAAGTCAAACCGCTGTGCATGAGCTGGCGCGCCGCTTAGCAGGGTGGCGAGGCTGCCGAGCAGTATCCAGCCGCGCCAGTGCAGCGAGCGTTTGAACAAGAGGTTTTGCGTTGCCATGCCCTGTAGAGGGCAAGCTTCGTGCCAGCAGAAAAAAAGCCTTTTGAATCAAAGGCTTGCTGGCAGGGTCCGAGGGTTTTCCCGCGCACAGTGGCCATGGAGGGCAAAAAACCACCGTTTTTGTCGCGAAGCTGCGACAACCGCTGGGCGTTGCAAGGAAAACTCTAGGAATATCAATAGTTTGCGCGTGTCACTCACCAGCGACAGGTTCCTCGGAAGGCCCGCTGGAAACGCCAAAGCCGTCGCTTTTGAAAAGCCCGGGGGTGAGTTCGTGCTTCTGCAGCAGGCGGTAGAAATCGGTCCGGTTGCGCTGGGCCAGTCGGGCGGCATCGGCCACGTTGCCGTCGGTCATTTTCAGCAAGCCCACCAGATAGTCGCGTTCAAAGCGCTGCTTGGCGTCGGCAAAGCTGAGCACCTCGGCCGACGGCGTGCGCAGTGCCCGCTGCACCAGCGCCAGGGGCACCAGTGGCGTGGTGGTCAGGGCGCAGGCTTGCTCCACCACGTTGTAGAGCTGGCGCACATTGCCCGGCCAGGAGGCCATGGTGAGGGCCTTCAACGCCTCGGGCGCAAAGCCCGAGGTGCGTTTGCCGTACTTGCTGGCGAGCTTGGCCAGGAAGTGGTTGGCCAGCAGCGGAATGTCTTCGCGCCGCTCTTCCAAGGTGGGCAGGGTCAGCGTGACGACATTGAGGCGGTAGTACAGGTCTTCCCGGAACTGGCCCTCGGCCATGGCCTTTTCCAGGTTGCGGTGGGTGGCGGAGATGATGCGCACGTCCACCGGGATCGACTGGCTGGAGCCCAGCGGCCGCACCGCGCGTTCCTGCAGCACCCGCAGCAGCTTGACCTGCAGCGCGGGCGGCATGTCGCCTATTTCGTCGAGCAGCAGGGTGCCGCCGTCGGCCGCCTGGAACAGGCCCTTGTGGCTGGTCACCGCATCGGTGAAGGCGCCTTTCACATGGCCGAACAGCTCGGACTCCAGCAGCGCCTCCGGGATGGCGCCGCAGTTCACCGCAATGAAGGGTTTGTTGGTGCGCGGGCTGGCGCGGTGGATGGCGCGGGCCAGCATTTCCTTGCCGGTGCCGCTGTCGCCGCGCAGCAAAACGCTCGCGTCGGACTGCGCGATCATGCGTGCCTCGGCGAGCAGATCCGCCATGCGGTTGGAGCGGCTGACCACATCGGCGCGCCACTGTTCTTCTGCCTGCGAGCTGGGGCCGGCCGGTGCTCCCATGGCCAGTGCCTGGGCGATTTTTTCCAGCAGTTCCTTGGCTTCGTAGGGCTTGGTGAGGTAGGTGAACACGCCGCGGGCGGTGGCCTCGACCGCGTCGGGAATGGTGCCGTGCGCGGTCAGCAGGATGACCGGCAGCGAAGGATGGCGCGAACGGATGTCGTCAAACAGGGCCAGGCCGTCCTTGCCTGGCAGGCGCACATCGGAGAGCACCAGTTGCGGGCGCTCGATGTCGAGCTGGCTCAGGGCGGCTTCGGCCGAGCCGACCGAGGTGACCTGGTAGCCCGCGGCACCCAGCCGCATGGACAACAGCCGTAGCATGTCGGCATCGTCGTCCACCACCAGGATGCGCGCCCGCGCCTTGTTCAGCGAAGCCGCGTAAGGCGTGAAGGTTTCGCTCATGGCGTGGCGGGTCGGCCGCCATTGGAAGCGGGAGCGGCGGGCCGGGGCAACAGACTGCGTTCAATGGCGCGCATGGCTTCGAGCCGTTCATTGAGCTGTTCGATGCGGCGTGCGCCATCGCGCAGCTGCTGGGCTTGGCGGTCCACGGTGTCCTCCAGCCGCCGCTGGTCCAGCAGGCGCGACGCCAGCAACCGTGCCAGCGGTTTGAACACCACGCTCTCGGGCGCTGTGTGGTTGATCACCCGCTGCACCAGACCCAGAGCGCGTGCGGTGTCGGGCGGCTGGTGCGTGTAGGTGAGTGCCAGGGCCAGTTGCATCTGGCGCACCGGCTGGTTCCCTGGGTCACCGAGCGCAGCAATGTGTGTCTGCAGCTCGGGCTGGGAGAAAGCGCGCAGGCGTTCGGCATGGTCCAGCAAGGCTGGCAGGTCGGTGGTGGCGGTGGCTAGCCACAGGCCGGTGCTGGCTGGCGGCACGGGCAGTGGCGCGGGCGCAGGCAGGACCGACGCGGATACCGGTGCCGGCTCGGCAGCGGGTACCTGTGCAGGGGGTTGCTCGGGCGCTGGCGCGGGAGCGGGGGCAGGCGCTTGGATTGCGGCTGGCAGCGCCACAGGTGCCGGATCGGGTCGGGGCTCCGGTCGGCTGGCGCAGGCCACCAGCCCCAGGGCGGCAATCAGGGCCAACGGCCCAGGATGCATCCAGCGCTGGCGCTGTGGAGATTCGGCCGTTGCCGGAAGGACGTCAAGGGGCATGGGGCAGTTCGATGCGGAAGTGGGCGCTGGGGCTCTCGGGCAGCAGGAACACGCGGCCTCCGTGGGCCACAATGTACTCGTGCACGATGGACAGCCCGATACCGGTGCCGCGCACCGCGTCTTCGGGCTGGCGCTCGCCCCGGTAAAAAGGTTCAAAAACGCGGTCCCGGTCGGCTTCGGCAACGCCGGGACCCTGATCGATGATGTCCAGGCACGCCAGACCCGGCGGGTCGCTGACGATCAGGCGGATGTGGCCACCGCGTGGCCAGTGCATGCGACTGCCAGTGCAGTTTCTGGATGTCCACCTGTTCTTCCGCGATGGCGCGCAGGTCGGTGCGCTCGCGCTTGAGCTGACGCGCCTCGAATGCTGCGGCGTTGAAGCGCAGCAAGGCCTCGATCTGGCCTTGCAGCACCTGGGTGTTGTGCTGCAGGATGTTCACCACCTCGGCCTGGTTCGGGTTCAGCGGGCCGGCCACGCCATCGCCGAGAACTGCCACACCTTCGTGCAGGGAGGCCAGCGGCGTCTTGAGTTCGTGCGAAATGTGGCGCAGGAACCGCGCCTTGTCGGCGTCGAGTTCGGTCAGCCGCAGACGCAGCCATTCGAGCTGCTGGCTGACCCGGCGCACGTCGGACGGACCGGCGATGTCGATGGGCACGTCCAGCCGGTTCTCGCCCAGGCCCTGGATGGCCTTTTCCAGCCGCTTGAACGGCCGTGCCAGCCAGATGCCGAAACCCAGCGCCATCACCAGCGCCAGGCCGATGGAGCCCAGCACCTGCCGCGTGAGCTGCTGGCGGCTGGAGGCGAAGCGGGCTTGCAGGGCTTCGTTGCGG
>JALORL010000039.1 GCA_025458915.1 Hydrogenophaga sp. | reverse complement strand
GCCCCGTCCACTCCGCCAGTCACAGGCAAAAGCCCAGATCAGAAATGGTCTGGGCTTTTTGTTTTTTCACTCCAGACTGAATCAGAGACCGGGGTAACCACGCTGCAGGCCGCGTCCTTATGCGATTTCAGATGGCCGGCGCGCCGCGTGGCAATCGCCACAAGCCCGTAGCCAACAGCGTGCCGCTCAGGATCACCAAGCCGCAGAGCACCATCCAGACTGAAATCGTTTCGTTCAGAAACACCGCTACGTACGCCAGGGCGAAAACCGGCACCAGAAACGTGACAGTCAGCGCCTTGCTCGGCCCTGCTTCGGCAATGATCCGGAAAAACAGGATGTAGGCCACTGCGGTGCACAGCACTGCCACTGCAGTTACGGCGCCCCATGCGGTGGCACTCACGGGCTGTGGAGGCCAGTACCAGACCATGGGGGCGGCGAGTCCCAGGGTCGCCCCCAACTGGCTTCCTGTGGCCGTTGCCAACGGATGAACGCCTTGCAGGTGGCGCTTGGTGAAGCTGGCCGCGAGCCCGTAGCAGAGGGTTGCCAGCAGGGCGGCCCCCATGGCAAGCAAGGTGATCCAAAGATCTGCTTCGCCCGGCCGGCCCGAGGTGTCAAAGCCCGACTTGCCCACCACCAGAAGGCAAACCCCTGCAAAGCCGAGCAACAGTCCGACGAGTCGGGATCGGTCGGGACGCTCCTGCAGCCAGAGCCAGGCCACCAGGGCACCCGACAGCGGGACGGTCGCATTGAGGATGGAGGTGAGTCCGGTGCTGATGTGCACCACTGCGAACGCAAACAGTGCGAAGGGCAGTGCTGAATTGAGCAGCCCGACAAAAAGGATGTGACGCGCCCTGGTTGCAAAACTGGCCCGCACTTCCTTCAGGAAAAAAATGGGCAGCAGGCACAGTGCTGCCAGGCCGACACGCAGTCCGGCTGTGGGCAGGGCACCAAACTCTGCCGCACCCAGTCGCATGAACAGGAACGAGGATCCCCAGAGGGCGGCAAGCAGGAAGAACTCTGCGATCAGGGTCGGGGACATGGGGGTATGGCGGGTGCCGAAGAGGCATCACGGCGGGCTGGTGGACTGCTCAAGCCGCAGAAGCGCTGTCTTGCGGGGCAGCCCGCCAGCATAGCCGGTGAGTGCGCCTTTGCTGCCCACCACACGGTGGCAGGGCACGATGATGCTCAGCGGATTTCTGCCAATGGCTGCGCCAGCAGCACGTGCTGCGGAGGGACGGCCCAATCGCTGGGCCAGCTGTCCATAGCTGATGGTCTCGCCCCACGGAATCTCCAGAAGCGCCGCCCAGGCATTGACCTGAAACGGGGTACCGGAGTCCAGATCGAGCGGCAGGTCGAAGTTGCGCAAGCGTCCTGAAAAGTACCTCTCCAGCTGTTCACCGGCCTTGATGAGCACTGGATGTTGTGGTGCCTCGGGCCACTGCCGGAAGCGTTCGGGCGGCGGTCCGTGGGCATCTTCCTGGAACCAGGCACCCAGCAGACCCTTGGGGCCGGCGGCGAGGCGCATGGCCCCGAGTGGAGTCGTCACAAAACACTGGACTGTGTTGTTCATGATGGATGTGTCTAACGGGAGGAGGGGGTTGCGTGAAGCCCGGCCCATGCACGGATCACCGCATAGCTGCGCCAGGGCCGCCAGGCGTCGCTGATCTGCTCTGCAGCGCGCCGCGCTGCCGCGGTCCGCGGCGCAGCCAAGCCAAGTACCGAGTGCAAGGCCACGTCCCCCGGGGGCCATGCATCGGGATTGCGCAGCGCCCGCATCGCGATGTATTGCGCAGTCCACGCACCGATTCCGGGCATTGACTCCAGTTGAGACACGGTGTGGCTGCTGTGGGTGTGGGCGTTCAAATCGATCTGGCCCTCCAGCACCGCTGTGGCCAATGACTTGATGGCGCGCTGGCGCTGCACGACGATGCCCATTTCGCCCAGGATCGAATCCTCCACCCGGGCGAGCACTTCCGGTGTTGGAAAAAGGCGGTCCGGGCGCAGTGGGGGGGTCTCCACCGGCTCGCCGAGTCGCTGCACGAGGCGCGTGCCGATGGTCCGGGCGGCAGCCACGGTGATCTGCTGGCCCAGGATGGCGCGAACCGCGAGTTCGAAGCCGTCGAGGCAACCGGGCACCCGCAAGCCCTCGGCCTCCGGGAAGTTCTGCCGCAGCGCTGTGTGGATGGCGGCAGGGTCCGCGTCCAGGTCCAGCCATTCGCGCACGCGGCGCACCACGCTGGGCAATACCTTCAGGAGCCCTTCACTCACCTGCAGGACCAGCTGACCGCGATCCTGGTCCCAGAAGCCGCTGATCCAGCCCCGGTGGTCCTGGCTGGAGGGCGATGCCAGGCGCATGGTGCGGAAAAAGCCCGAATTGCCCGAGGCATCGAAGCGTTCAAGCGGCGAGAGTTCGCGCTTGGCAAGAAAGTGCATGAGCCAGTCCACCTCCAGGGGTGGGCGCCACGACAGGCGAACGGTGACTGAGCCACCGGTTTCGCGATGGCTGTTGCGATGTTGGCGCCGCATCAGCGAAGGGTTCATGCGGTAGCGTGTCGAAAACGCGGCATTGAAGCGCCGCTGGCTGCCGAATCCGCTGGCGTCTGCCACGTCCGCTATGGAGAGCTTTGTGTCGGTGAGCAGCTGTTTTGCCACCAACAGCCGGCAGGTTTGCAGGTACTGGAGTGGTGAAACTCCCATGCAGGCCTCGAACACCCTGCGAAGGTGCCGGTCGCTGACCCCAAGGCGTCCAGCCACCCGTTCAAGGCGCGATCCGTCCGCCGATGCACCGTCCCAGCTCTGCGGATCATCGAGCATGGCGCAGGCCTGTTCGGTGAGGATGGCAGCCGCGTCTGTGGACGACCAGTGGCGCTGCCGGGGAGCGAGTTCCGGGCGGCAGCGCAGGCAGGGTCGGAATCCTTCGCGTTCGGCCTGGGCCGCATGGTCGAAAAAACGGCAATTCTCCAGCCGGGGCGTGCGCACACGGCAGATGGGGCGGCAATAAACGCCGGTTGACGTGACCCCGACAAAGAAGCCGCCGTCAAACCGGGCATCCCGGGAACACAGGGCACGGTAGCGGGCAGTCTGGTCTGGGCAATGGGCGCTGGACATGGAGTCGATGGTACGACCGGTGACGGAGCTTGGGTGGCCGTTTCCGGACATCTGCCCCGGCAGGCCTGTCGGGAGAATGGCCGGCCGGGCCACCTACAATGCAGGGTTGCCAACGCAAAGAGAGTCTGCCCATGCAAGTCGCTTCGTCGATCTTCAAAGCCTATGACATCCGGGGCATCGTCCCTTCCAGCCTGAACGAATCGGTCGCCTACGGCTTGGGGTTGGCCTTTGGCACCGAAGCACGCCGGTTGGGTGAGCAGGCGGTGGCCGTGGGGCGCGATGGACGCCTGAGCGGACCAGCCCTGTCGGCCGCGCTCATTCGAGGGCTCGTGGACGCTGGCATGAACGTGATCGATGTGGGCATGGTCACCACCCCCATGCTGTACTTTGCCGCCAGCACCCTGTGCAACAGCGGCATCCAGGTGACTGGTAGCCACAATCCGAAGGACTACAACGGTTTCAAGATGGTGTTGGCCGGCCGCGCCATTTATGGGGAGTCGATCCAGGCGCTTCGCCGTTGCATGGAGAGCGACGCCCACGTGCGGGCCGGAGGCGGCACGGTTCGACTGGTCAATGTGTCGGCACCCTACCGCGACCGCATTGTTGGTGATATCAAGCTCTCCCGCCCGATGAAGATCGTGGTGGACTGTGGCAACGGCGTGGCGGGCGCATCTGCGCCGGCGTTGTTCAGGGCGCTGGGTTGTGAGGTGGTGGAGTTGTTCAGCGAGGTCGATGGCAACTTTCCCAACCACCATCCGGACCCGAGCAAGCCGGAAAACCTGCAGGATCTGATCCACACACTGCGTGAAACCGACGCCGAGCTGGGCATGGCCTTCGATGGCGACGGTGATCGGCTGGGGATCGTCACCAAGGACGGTCAGAACATCTACCCGGACCGGCAGATGATCCTGTTTGCGCAGGACGTGCTCTCGCGTGTGCCAGGGGGGGCCATCGTGTATGACGTGAAGTGCTCTCAACGCCTGGCTCCCGCCATCGAGGCGGCCGGCGGCGTGGCGCACATCTACAAAACAGGGCACTCTCTCATCAAGGCCCGCATGAAGGAGCTGAACAGCCCGCTGGGTGGCGAGATGAGCGGCCACATTTTCTTCAAGGAGCGGTGGTTCGGCTTCGACGATGGCACCTATGCAGGTGCCCGGCTGCTGGAGATCCTGAGCCGCAGCCCGGATGCCAATGCCGTTCTGAACGCTCTGCCCACCAGCTTCAGCACCCCTGAGCTCAACGTCGCGTGTGCCGAAGGCGAGCCGCACGCGGTGGTGGAGAAACTGGTCAACATGGCGCGGTTCGAATCGCCCGCCAAACTGTCGACCATTGATGGTGTCCGCGTGGACTGGCCCGACGGTTTCGGCCTGATTCGTGCCTCCAACACCACGCCAGTGCTGGTTCTGCGCTTCGAGGGACACACTCCCGAAGCCCTCCAGAGGATTGAAGGCGAAATGCTGGCGTTGCTTCTCGCAGCCAAACCCGACGCAGTGGTGGGCGCCAGCGCGCACTGAGGCCAGGTGCCCGGTGAGTGCCGAACTGCTGACATGCCCGCGCGAAGGGGCCGTGTCCCTGGCGGACGTGACGGTTGTGGTGGTCACGCACGAAAGCGCGCATTGTCTGGACGCGTTGTCGCCCCTGATTTCCAAGTGCCCGAACGTCATTGTGGTGGACAACGGGAGCACCGATGACACCGCCCGGCGCGCAGGTCGGTTGTGGCTGCATGCGCGCGTGGTGGCGCTGGAGCGCAACCTCGGGTTTGGTGCTGCCAACAACCGGGCGCTGGCCCAGGTGTCAACGCCGTTTGCCCTGTTGCTCAATCCGGATTGTGAATTCCCTCAGAACGACCTGCTGGAACTGCTGCAGGTGGCAGCGCAGTGGCCCGAGGCAGCGCTGCTCGCCCCGCAGCTGGCGAGCCCCAGTGGTGCGCTGGAGGTGAACTACCGTTGGCCATCCACCCTGTGGCGCCCCGCGGGGCCGGCGGCCACAGGCCCGCTGTGTGTCGGGTTTGTCTGTGGGGCTGCGATGCTGTTTCGCATGCAGCGCTTTGTGTCGGTCGGGTTCTTTGACGAGCGGTTCTTTCTTTACTACGAAGACGATGACCTGTGCCTGCGCCTGTTCCAGGCAGGCCTGCCAATGGTGGTGGTGCCCCAATGCCGTGCGGTGCACAGGTCGCGAGGGTCCAGCCGTGGCAGCACACCCTGGCGCAACGAATACCGCCGCGGCTTTCACCACGCGCAGTCCAAGTTGTTCTTCACGGCCAAGCACCGGTCCCTGCAAGAGGCTGCAGAGCTGCGTCGGCGCTTGCTGCTAAGCACCAGCTTCGCCTTCCCGTTTCGCATGGTGCTGTTTGCTCCCCGTCTGATCGCGCGCATGGCGGGCCGATGGATGGGTCTGAAGAATTGGAGGGTGGATGGCTGAGCAACCACGCAACCGTCTGTGCATCGGAATCCTCACGCTCAACGAAGAGCGGCGCATTGCGCAGTGCATCGAGAGTGCACATTTTGCCGATCAGATCATCGTGATGGACAGTGGCAGCCGAGACGCCACATGTGCGATCGCCTCCAGCCTGGGCGCCGAGGTGCACCACCAGCCCGACTGGCAGGGGTTTGCCGTACAGCGCAACCGCATGATGCCGCTGGTGCGGTGCGAGTATTTCTTTTTTCTCGACGCCGATGAAGTCATCACCGACGGGCTGCGCCAGGAGATCCAGCATGCGGTGGCCTCTGGCGAAAATGCTGCGTGGAAGGTTTACTGGGATCAGGTCGCCTTTGGCAAACCCCTGAGCCGCATGGCCAAGACCGCTGGTGGTGTGAAACGCTTGTTCCGCACCGACAACATCCTGGAGTTTTCCGGTGTGGTGCACGAATACGCCCGGCTCAAGAACGAGGCTGTTCCCACCCATGTTTTCAGGGCCCGGCTGCTGCACTATTCGCGCGATACCGTGTACGACGGGCTGCTGAAGCTCGCGCAGTATTCCCAGCTTGGTGCTGTACGCCGGCGGGGTGTGGGCAAGTCCGGCGGTGTGCTGCGCGGGCTGGGATCGGCTTTCAGCAATTTTGTGCGTTTCTATTTCTTTCGCCGCGGCTTCCTGTGTGGTCCCCAAGGCTTCCTCTTTTGCCTGCTGGTCGCACTGGAATGCTTTTTCCGGTATGCCATCCTCAGGTACGACCCGCCGCAGACGGGGAATGCGGTGGCCAAGCGGTGATGGTATTCATGGTGCTTGTGTTGCCTGCTGCGAGGCTGAGCCCGGACCGTCGGCGTTCGGGTCAGCGGCAAAAGGGTGCTTCAGGCCCGAATGGGGTTGTTGAACAATGAATCTGGATCGGCCTGAGGGCGGCTTTCGGAAAGCCCTGCGGATCGCGCCGCTGTATTGCCTGGTGTTTTTGTTTTTTGCCTTTCCGGTTTCCGTGGCACTGGCCAACACCACCATGGTGCTGGCGGTCTTCCTGGTTGCTGCACAGGCCTGGGACCCGGCCGTGCGCACCGGCCTGCGGAAGGTGCTGCGCAATCCGGTGGTGCCGCCAGCGCTGACGTTGGCGGCAGCCATGCTGGTCGCCATGCTCTGGTCCCCGGCGGGCTGGGAGCAATATGCCGACTACCTGCGCAAATACCTCAAGCTGTTGCTTTTGCCGGTCTTCATCTTCCTGCTGGTGGACCCCGCAGTGCGCAAGCGCTGCTGGCAGGCGTTTGCTGCAGCCATGCTGTTCACGCTGGCATCAACCTGGTTGAATGTCTGGTTCGATCTGCCGTGGTCGAGCACGCGCAATCAGGGCTTCGGTGTGGACCATACCGTGTTCAAAGACCATATCTCGCAAGGCATCATGATGGCCATGTTCACCTGCGCAGCCCTGTTCTGGGCGGCCAAGGCGAACCAGCCGGTGTGGCGCATGGTGTGGGGCCTGATTGCGGCCCTGGCGGCCGGCAGCATTCTGTTCCTCTCGGTCGGCAGAACGGGTTACCTGAGCCTGGTGCTTTCCGTTCTGGTGTTCGCGTTGGCTGCCTTGGCATCCCGCCCCCGTTTGCTGGCTGGCTTGCTGGTGTCGGGCCTCATTGTGCTGTCGGGGGTGTTCACTTTCTCCAGCCAGTTTCAGCAGCGCACCCTGCAAGCCTGGCAAGAGGCCAGAACAAGCAGCCCCTCGCACGTCACTTCGGTGGGGGCGCGGGTGCAGGTGTGGCATTTCGCCGTAGAGCAGATTCAGCAACGGCCCTGGCTGGGAGCCGGAACGGGGTCGTACCCGGTGCTGGCAGCACAACATTTCGACAGCCCGGACATGTGCGCGACCATCTGTCCGCACCCGCACAACCAGTTTCTGTTCTTTCTGTTTGAACTGGGCCTGATGGGGCTGGCGGTATTTGCGTGGCTGATCTTGTCGATCGTCCGCCAGGCCTGGCGGCAGCCCATGGTTCATCGGGCGCTGATGCTGGCCTTCGTGGCCGTGATGCTGGTGTCCAACATGACGCACAGCTCTTTCTGGCTTTCCACCGAAAGCCATTTTTTCATCCTGTTTGTTGCGCTCCTGATGGCCTCGGCGGGAGGCGAACCCGGGAGCCGTCTGCGCGACGTTCCCTGACGGGCGTGGTTACACCGCTTGCCTGCGCGGCGCGGTTTCGGCTTCCTGTTCCAGGAAGACCCAGTCCACGATCTCGGTGTTGGACGCGTAGCCCGCCACCAGCCCGCACAACAAGGCTTTGGTGCGCTCCACGTCGTTGCTGTTCAGCGCCGCTTCGAGCGCCTTCAGGTGCGTCTGCAATTCGGCCCAGGGAATGAACTCCTCGTGGGCCTTCATGATCAGCGGGTGCGGCGTTGGCTTGGGGTTGTCGCCGATCAGCAGTTCCTCGTACAGCTTTTCGCCGGGCCTCAGTCCGGTGATCTGGATTTCGATGTCTCCGTCCGGATGTTTTTCGTCCTTCAGCGACAGTCCCGACAGTTCGATCATGCGGATGGCCAGATCCATGATCCGCACGGGTTGCCCCATGTCGAGCACAAACACGTCGCCCCCCTTGGCCATGGCGCCGGCCTGAATCACAAGCTGGGCAGCCTCGGGGATGGTCATGAAGTAACGGGTGATGTCGGGGTGGGTAAGGGTGATCGGCCCTCCATCGCGAACCTGCTGCCGGAATTTCGGGACCACCGACCCCGACGAGCCCAGCACATTGCCGAAACGCACCATCGAGAAGCGCGTGCGGGTGCCTGTGTCGGCCAGTGCCTGCAGCGCCATTTCCGCCAGGCGCTTGCTGGCGCCCATGATGTTGGTGGGGCGAACCGCCTTGTCGGTGCTGATCAGCACAAAGTCGTTCACGCCCTGTTCAGCCGCCACCTTGGCCAGGGTGACTGTACCCAGGGCGTTGTTGCGAATCCCTTCCACCGGATTGTGTTCAACCAGAGGCACATGTTTGTAGGCGGCCGCGTGGTACACCGTATCGGGCTTCCATGCCGCCAGAATTTCGCGCATGCGGTCTTCGTCCCGCACGGAAGCCAGCAGGGGCACCAGCCGGGTGTCCGAGGGTTCCGTGCGCTCGTGGAGCTCCTGGTGGATTTCGTACAGCGCGAATTCGCTCTGGTCCACCAGCAGGAGGGAAGCCGGTTCCATCTTGAGGATCTGCCTGCACAGTTCGCTGCCAATCGAACCCCCTGCGCCCGTGACCAGAACGACTTTGCCCGTGGTGCTTTTTCCCAGCAGAATGTGGTTGGGGGCGACAGGCTCACGCCCCAGAAGGTCGTCGATGTCCAGTTCCCGCAGGTCGGACACATTGACCTTGCCCTGGGCGAGTTCGCTCACGCTGGGCAGCGTACGCACCAGCACATGCACCGGGCGCATTTCTTCGATGATCTGGTTGCGGCGGTGGCGGCTGGCCGACGGCATTGCCAGCAACACGGTGCTGACCTGCAAGGTATTGACCAGACTGGGCAGGTCGGCCGGGCTGTAGATGGAGAGGCCGTTGAGCACATGACCGTGCAGACGATCGTCGTCGTCCATGAAGCCCACCACCCGCATCTCGTGGCTGTTGGCCATCGCCGCAGCCAGCTGCCGCCCGGCGTTACCGGCACCATAAATCAGCACCCGAGGCAGGGCCGCCATCTTGATCTGGTTCTGGTACATGCCGCCCAGCCAGAATCCTGCGAGCGCCCGCGAGGACCCCACTCCCAGCAGCAGCAGCAGCGGCTGGATCAGGCCGATCGTACGGGGCACCCCGGGAACACCGATGGCGGTGAACAGCGTCGCATATAGGATGGCAAAGACCCCCACCGTCTTGAACACCGTGACCATGGCGGACAGGCCCGAGTACCGGAAAATCGCGCGGTAGAACCCGTTCACCACGAACAGTGGCAGGGCGATCATGAGCGTGGCCAGCACGGCCCAGCCAGGCTGCCAGTAAGGGTCACCGGACAGCTTGATCCATTCTCCCAGGCGGAGGTAATAGGCCAGCCACACGGACAACACGCAAAGCGTGGCGTCCACCGCAAGTACGACCAGCCGTTTGGCAGGGCGGGGCATGCCCAGGATGGGCACTGCAAGCTGTTTTAGAAACATGTGGGGCTTCTGGAGTGCTGCCGGATGATACGCCTGCCCTCAACCATGGATAGCTGGGATTCCGGAGGGCGGAGACCCCATGGCCCACAACGGCATCCTGGCAGGATGCATGTGGGGGCCCTTGCGCCTCAGTGCGTGATTCCGTCCCGTCGCAAGACGCTCATGGCGGTCCGGAACAGTATTTTCAGGTCAAAGGCCATGCTGCGGCGTTGCAAATACTCCACATCCAGTTCCACCTTGACTGGGATGGGCAATTCGTCGCGGCCATTGATCTGTGCCCAGCCGGTAAGGCCCGGCACCAGCTCGTGCACACCGTGCTGCGTTCGCAGCGCAATCAGGTCGTCCTGATTGAACAGGGCGGGACGGGGACCCACGAGGCTCATGTCGCCCTTGAGGATGCTCCAGAGCTGCGGAAGCTCGTCCAGGCTGCTTTTGCGCAGGAATGGCCCGATGGGCGTGAGGTACGCGTCGGGGTTTTTCAGCAGGTGGGTGGCCACCGCCGGTGTGTCCACCCGCATGGTGCGGAATTTCGGCATCTTGAAGATGCGGTTGTGGCGGCCCACCCGGTCGCTCCAGTAGAGCGCTGGCCCTTTGGAGGTCAGTCGGACCAGCACCGCCAGCGCGACCAAGGGAACCAGCAGCAACAGCGAGGCGGTCACAGCCACCACCAGGTCAAACAGGCGCTTCATGCGCGACCCCCTTGAACCATTGTTTTGAGGCCTTCTGCCACGGCAAGCGGCGGTGTCCAGTCCAGCTCAGCCCGGGTCGCCGTGGAGTCCACCTGAAGCGAATCCACCAGGCGCGCCACTTCGGCGGTGTGCCCGGTGATGTGGCCGGCCAGCCGCAACAGACCGATGGGTACCGGCAGCAACCTGGCGGGCCTGCCCAGCGCGTCGGCCAGATGGCGGATGAGTTCCGGTGTGGACAGGTCCTGCGCATCGGAGACCAGAAAGGTTTTTCCGGCCGCTGAAGGGTGTTGTGTGCAACGCACCAGCAGGTGGCTCAGGTTGCCCAGCGCGACCAGGGACCGGCGGTTGTGGATGCCGCCGAGCGGCAGGGGCAGCCCGGTTTCAATCAGCCGCATCAACCGGGCGAGGTTGGCGCGCACACCCGGCCCGTATACCAAAGGAGGCCGCACGACCACCCCTTCCAGGCCCGTTTGCTCGCACACGTTCCACAGCGCCTGTTCGGCTTCCCACTTGGATTGTCCGTAGGCATCTTGAGGGGCAGGCGCGTCGTTCGCCCGGAACGGACGTCCGGGTTTCGTGGCTTCGCCATTGACCTTGATCGAACTCACCAGAACCAGGCGCTTGACACCTGCTCCTGCGCACTGCTGTGCCAGGCGGCGTGCGCCTTCGGCATTCACGGCGCGGAAGGCGGCCATGGCGTCGGCCTCTGTTTCGTTCATCACATGCACGCGGGCCGCACAATGGACCACTGCGTCCACGCCATTCAGTGCCGCCGACCAGTCTGTCTTTGGCCCAATGTCTCCTACCGCAACACTGCCGGGCACGGCATGGCGGGTAACCGGGCGGACTGCGTGGCCAGCGGCTGCCAAAGCCCGCACCACGGCTGCACCCACGAAGCCGTTGGCCCCTGTAACGGCAATCATGGATGCCGGCTTGCCGCAGCGCTGCGGGTCTTGCCCATAGTGAAGGGCAGATACCGCTCCATGATCCAGACTGCAGGAACAAGAAGGGCTCCGGACGCCAGCAGCACCATCAACCCCAGCCCGATGTCGTTGTCGATTTCCTGGATGGAGTGGCCCAGAGCACCGCTCATCACCACCTTCACCGACTTGATGATCAGCATGTGAATCAGCATGATGGACAGGCTGTAGCGTCCCACGAAGGCCAGCCAGCCGCACCAGCGGTCAGCCAGCGTGACCAGCAGCACCACCATCAGCGTGCCGCTGAAGGCGAACAGCAGGAACCACAGCGGGTGTCCCACGATGCCTTCGCCAAACCCGACAAAGCCATTGATCTGGCTGAACAGGCTAACCACCCCGAAGATCAACAACAACATCCAGCGCTGGGCATTGCCCAACGCGTTCAAGATGCCTTCACTCTGGAAGCGGTACCCGGCCTGCAGGAACACCAGTGCGCTGAGGGCCGCCACACCACTGAAAGGCAGGGTCA
The DNA here is from genome assembly GCA_025458915.1 of Hydrogenophaga sp. GTDB lineage: Bacteria > Pseudomonadota > Gammaproteobacteria > Burkholderiales > Burkholderiaceae_C > Hydrogenophaga. The sequence goes on along the minus strand of JALORL010000039.1, from coordinate 2,261 downwards.
CCTGCCCAGCCAGGGCCAGCCCCAACCCGGTCAACACCAGCACCGCCACCCATTGGCCGACCGGACTGCGAATGAGGGTGTTGACGAGGTAGCCAAGCAGAAACGTCCAGAACAGCGCCATGACGAACCACACCGGTCCGTTGATGATGCGGCCCTCGCCGATGGTGCCGAAAAAGATGCCCTGCAGCGGTTGCCACAGACCGTAGTCGAACTGCGGCACGTTCAGCCCCTGACGCTGCGCCAGAAGAAATCCGGCCAGGTAGAACAGATAGCCGAGGAAGGCGTACCAGAGGTAGGGAACGATCAGCGTGCGCAGCTTCTTCTGCACAACGCCCGACAGCGGTCCCGCACCTGGTCGCAGTGTGAGGCCCGAGATGAAGAAGAACAGCGGTACATGAAAGGCATAGATGTACACATACAGCGCCGACGGCGTGACGGTGGAGTACACATGCCCGAAAAAGATCAAAAGGATGCCCAGACCCTTGGCCGAGTCAATCCACTGCGTGCGCCCGGCTGCGCCAGCCAGGGCCGTGGCAGGGATTGCCGGGGCCCGCTGGCCGGGGGCCGGGAGATCGGATGTGGCGGGCATTGGTCGTCAGCGGGCTGCACCGGGAGCAGGGCGGTCCCGACTTTCCAGCGTGAGTGCCCGTACTTCCTCCAGCAGCTTGCGGTTGGCCGACAGCAGGTCGGCCACAAACGCCACCAAGATGGTGTGAAACCCGATGATCATCAACGAGCTGGCCAGAATCAGGCTCTGGATGTGACCGTCGTAGCCGAACTCGCTGGTCATCCATTTGTAGAGGAAGCGCAGCCCGATCAGGAAGCCCAGGCTGAACAGCGTGAATCCGATGGTTCCGAAAAAACGGAACGGCCGGTAAATCACGAACACGCGAATGATGGTGACGATGCTGCGCCGGATATACGACGAGATGCTCTTCACCAGCCGCGAGGGCCGCAGGTCGCCGTTGACCCGAATGGGCACCGAGGTGATGGCCATGTTTTTCTGGCCGGCCTGGATGATGGTTTCCAGCGTGTAGGTGTAGTCGCTGAACACCACCAGGCGCCGCGCCGCCGCCCGGCTCACAGCCCGGAAACCGCTGGGCGCATCGGGAATGTCGGTCTTGCTGGCCACCCGCACCACCCAGCTGCCCAGCTTCTGCAGCAGCTTTTTCACGGGACTGAAGTGCTCGATGGTCTGGATCGGGCGGGCCCCCACCACGATGTCGGCCTTGCCGTCGAGGATGGGTTGGGTCAGCAGCGGAATGTCGTCGGCGTTGTACTGGTTGTCCGCATCGGTGTTGACGATCACGTCGGCGCCGTGTTCCAGGCAAGCCTGCAGGCCGTTCATGAAACCCCGCGCCAGGCCCTGGTTGCGGGTGTGGCGCACCACATGGTCCACACCGTGGGCCAGCGCCACTTCCACCGTGTTGTCGGTGCAGCCATCGTCGATGATGAGCCACTCCACCTTGTCAAACCCAGGAACCTCACGGGGCAAAGCGGCCAGGGCAATGGCAAGCGTTCCGGCTTCGTTGAAGCACGGGATCTGGATGATGAGTTTCATGCGGCGGAGCGTTACGGGTTGCGCGTGGCAACGGGAATGCGTTGATCAAGAGGACTTGGCTGGCACCGGCCCAACGCAGCTTCGGGCCCATGGCCCTTGGTTTTGCCCGCAGCAGCGGCCAGGTTCAGGAGCTGCGTTTCCGGGGCGGCCAAGCCAGGCCGAAATCTTCGTGTTCGAGCGTCAGGTTGGGATTGTAAGCAGGGTCATCGGCCAGCCAGTCCCCCCAACGCTCGCGCATCAGTGCAGCCTCGCGCTGGAAGCGCGCCTGCTTTTCCGGCGAATCTTCAAAGCCACGGGAGATGGATTCGTGGTGAATCATTTCGGCGTGCGGGGTCCACACGTTCCGGTAGCCGGCTTTGCGCGCCCGCAGGCAGAAATCCACATCGTTGTACGCCACGCCCAACGCCTCGTCGAAACCGCCGAGTTCGTCGAACACGTTCCGGCGCACCACCATGCAGGCACCGGTCACGGCACTCATCGTCTGGTGCAGTTCGGCACGGTTCATGTAGCCCGGTTCACCTTTTTTGAGGAACTTGTGGGCATGCCCGGCAATGCCTTGAATGCCAAGGATGATGCCGCCATGCTGCAACTGGCCTTCCCCGTACCAGAGCCGGGCGCCCACAGCGGCCACTCCATCTTGCAGCGCCCAACCCACCATTTCTTCCAGCCAGTCGGGCTGGGTGATCTGCATGTCGTTGTT
>JALORL010000003.1 GCA_025458915.1 Hydrogenophaga sp. | reverse complement strand
ATCCAGGGCGAGTGTTCGTACAGGCCGTCGAGCATCTGTGCGGCTTCTCCCGCCGTTGCTTGATTGAGCTGATCCAGGGTGTAGGGCATGGTGGCGCGTTTCCGGAAATTGATCAGGCAAGGATCAGGGGGTGCGTGGCTTTCCAGTGCCGCGCGATGTCGATGCGCCGGGCCACCCACACCTTGTCGTGCGCGGCGATGTGGTCCAGAAAACGCTTCAGCGCCGCGATGCGGCCGGGACGGCCGAGCAGCCGGCAGTGCATGCCCACGCTCATCATCTTGGGCCGGTCCAGGCCGGCGGGGTCGCCTTCGGCATACAGGGCGTCGAATGTGTCCTTGAGATACTGGAAGAACGGGTCGGCGTGCGAATAGCCCTGCGGCAGGGCAAAACGCATGTCGTTGCAGTCCAGGGTGTAGGGAACGATGAGCTGGTGGGTGTCGCTGCCATCGGTCTTGCGCACCTTCATCCAGAAGGGCAGGTCGTCCCCGTAATAGTCGCTGTCGTACTCGAAGCCGCCGAAGTCCGCCACCAGCCGCCGCGTGTTGGGGCTGTCGCGGCCGGTGTACCAGCCCAGCGGACGTTCACCGCCAAGGCGTTCCATGATGGCCATGGCCTGCGCCATGTGAGTGCGTTCGGTGGCTTCGTCCACGTTCTGGTAGTGGATCCACTTCAGCCCGTGGCAGGCCATCTCGTGTCCCAGTGCCCGCAAAGCGGCCGCCACATCCGGACAGCGCTGCAGGGCCGTGGCCACGCCAAACACCGTCAGCGGCAGGCCGCGCTGCTCGAATTCGCGCAGGATGCGCCATACCCCGGCACGCGAGCCGTATTCGTAGATGCCTTCCATGCTGATGTGCCGCGCCGGGTAGGCCGCCGGGTTGAACATCTCGGACAGGAACTGCTCGGATGCGGCGTCGCCATGCAGCACGCTGTTTTCGCCGCCCTCCTCGAAATTCAGCACGAACTGCACGGCAATGCGCGCGCCGTTCGGCCATTGCGCATGCGGCACCTCGCGGCCATAGCCAGCCAGATCGCGGGGGTAGGGGAGGGTGGAGTCGTAGAGAGGCATGGAGGTGCAAGCGAAGAGTTTTAGCCAGGAACACCGCAGGAGTGGCTTTGCCGGACCGCCGGTGTTGCCCCCTGTGGCGGGATGCGGCTGCCCGCGCGGAGCAAGCAACGGGGGGGAGTCATGACAACGCCATGGAAATGTCGTTCGTGGGCAGCTTGCGGTCGAAGGTCAGGTTTTCCTCCACATGCTGCAGGTGCTCGTTCATCAGACGGACCGCCAGGGCTTCGTCGCGCGCGGCCAGGGCCTTGACGATGTCGGCGTGCTCTTCGCTGGAGTGTTCGGCGGCACTGCTGCTCTGGTACATCAGCGTGATGAGGGCGCAGCGTGAAATCAGCTCGCGCAGCAATTCGGCCAGCACCTGATTGCCCATGAGTTCGGCCATGCGCACATGGAAGTCGCCCAGCAACTCGGTACGGCCAGGCACATCCTGGTTCTGGAGCGCCAGCTTTTCCTGCACGACATGCTCGCGCAGCGCCTTGATCTTGGCTGGCGTCACCGCGGCCACGAAGGCGCGGGTCATCTCGGTTTCCAGCATGCGCCGCACGGCAAACACCTGTTTGGCTTCTTCCACAGAGGGCGTTGCCACGAAGGCTCCCCGCGCCGGCTCCAGCCGGATCAGCCGGTTCTGCGAGAGCTGGAAGAGCGCCTGCCGCACCAGCGTGCGCGACACCCCGAAATGATCGGCCAGCTTCTGCTCGGCCAGTTTGGTACCCGGGTGCAGCCGGTGTTCCACGATCGCCTTGGTGAGCGAGGTCACGATCAGGTGGGTGCTGGAGGTTTCCATCGGCGCATCATAGCCGGAACGCCGAGAAACTGTATACACTTTCAGTGGACCAAATCTGCATTTGCAACCGTTTCTGGAAGGACGCTCGCATGGGCCTGAGTACACATGTTCTGGACACCATGCATGGCTGCCCGGCGGCCGGTATGGGAGTGGCGCTCTACACCACGCAGGCAGACCAGTCCACGCTGGTCAAGCGGTTCGTGCTCAACGCCGACGGCCGCAATCCCGATGGCCCGCTGTACGACAACGCCAGCCTGAAGGTGGGCACCTACCGCCTGGTGTTCGACGTCAGGGGCTACTTTGCGCAGCGTGGCGTGGCGCTGCCGGAGCCCAATTTTCTCAATCAGGTGATCCTGGACTTTGGCGTGGCCCACGCCGACCAGCATTACCACGTGCCGTTGCTGGTAAGTCCCTGGAGCTACTCCACCTACAGGGGCAGCTGAAGACGCGTCAGCGGCGCAGGGGGCTTACCGATTCCGCTGGCCTTCGGTGAGCGTGTCCAGCTGGAAATGACCACTGCGGTCCCAGAGCCATACGTCGGTGTAGATGACGCCGCCCAAGGACACCGGGGCCGGAAAGGGGGCTGCGGAATGCACGGTGCGCTCGATTTCCTTCATGACCTCGGGCACGTGGCTGGGCGCCCGCATCCAGTTGAGATTGCGAACATTGCCCCGGTTGTCCACCTCCACCTGGAGCACACCCACCGCGTGCAACAACGGGGGCAGCTTGCCCTTGTAGATGCGGTGGCTGTTGTGGCCATACAGGTGGCTTGCGCCGTCCTTGCGGTACTCCATGGGCGTGCGCGCATGCGAGATGACCGCCGGCGGTGGCAACTCCACCACGGGAGGTGGTGCCGGTTCGGCGGGGATGACCACCTCGACGGGTGGGGGCTCGGGGGGCTTGGTGGCGCATGCGGCCAGCATTGCCGTCACGCCAGCCGCCAGCCAGAAACGCCAACGCTGTTTGCTGGCGGCAGGTACGGCACCGCTTGGGGAGGGTGCCGCAAGGGAAAGGGCAGAGGCGTGGTCTCTCATGGTTCTGTCCTGTGGATGAAGTCGATCCGCGTGGTCATGCCCTCGCTTCGGGCATACCGCCAAACGGATGCAGTGTATTGCGGAACGCCGGCGCCCGATGCCCATGCGTCGACCGATACTCGGCGTTGGTCGCCACGTTAACGATTGCTCACAACTTGTCCACTCCACCGTTCGTGCATCCACCCCTGGACGTCTTGCTGCAGCGCCTGCAGCGCGAGCCTGCCGTGCTCGTCACGGTGGTCGCTGCGCGCGGTTCGGTGCCTCGGGAAGCGGGCGCCTGGATGGCCGTGTTTTCCGATGGAGCGGAAGGCACCATCGGTGGTGGTCATCTTGAGTGGGACGCGCAGCGTGAGGCCCGTGCCAGCCTGGAGCGCGTCTCGCAGTGGGCAGCCGGGGACCCGGCCATCCCTTCGTCGTGGGAGCGCTCCGTGGCGTTGGGCCCCAGTCTGGGCCAGTGCTGTGGCGGCATGGTGGGTCTTCGTTTTGAGCGGGTGGACGCTGCTGCCATCCCGGCGCTTCAGCTTCGCCTGGAACCTGCCCGATGGCCGGTGGCCCTGTTCGGCGGCGGGCACGTGGGGCGAGCCATCGTGCGCGCCCTGGCGGTTCTGCCGTTTCGCCTCGTCTGGATCGATAGCCGGGACGAGGTGTTCCCCCCGGGGCTGCCACCGCATGTGGTGGTGGAGCATTCCGATCCGGTGCAGGCGGCCGTGGCCGACCTGGCACCGGGCACGCGCGTGCTCATCATGAGCTTTTCCCACGCTGAAGACCTGGAAGTGGTGGCCGCCTGTTTGCGCCGCATCTCCCAGTACGACGACCTGCCGTTCGTGGGGCTCATCGGCAGTCGCACCAAGTGGGCCACCTTCAGCCGCCGCTTGCGCGAGCGCGGGTTTGGCGAGACCGATCTTGCCCGCATCACCTGTCCCATCGGGCTACCCGGCATTGCCGGAAAGCAGCCGGAGGTGATTGCCGCCAGTGTGGCAGCCCAACTGTTGATGCACACCGCCTGAGTTGCGGGCAACGCGTGCGGCGCCGGTCTTTTCGTCGTGCTGCCCGGACATCACAAGGTCCAGCACGATGGCCGGGGGCGCTGCGGAAAAGTGTCCGCCGGTCGGCAGCACCATGGCGGTGTTCGGGATGCGGCTGTTCATGCGGGGCTCGTGGCTGGAAAAAGGGCGCGGTGGGCCGGAGAGCCATGCATCGGCGGGCTGCCGAGTGCACGTTGGCACGGCACCTGCTTGACCGGCCGGGGTGTCAGCCACATTCCGGATTTGCGGTTGCTCCATTGTGTATACAATTTTTGAATCAGGTCGCAGCGGCGCGGAAGAGCTTCATGCCTTCTCGGATCGCGGCCCTCATCCGGTTCACAGTGCCCGCAGTGGTGGCCCGGAGCACAAGGCGGTTCGTCCGCTGGTTTGAGGTGCCATGGAAACCTATCTGCTCGATTGGGCCAACCTGCTGCTGCGCTGGCTGCACGTCATCGTGGCCATTGCCTGGATTGGTTCATCTTTCTACTTCGTGTTCCTGGACAGCAGCCTCACGCCGCCCCAGGACGAACAGCTCAAGAAGGACGGTGTCAGCGGTGAGTTGTGGGCGGTGCACGGGGGTGGCTTCTACCACCCGGTGAAGTTTGCCGGTGCCCCACCGAAGCTGCCCGAGCATCTGCACTGGTTCTACTGGGAGAGCTATTCCACCTGGCTGTCCGGCTTTGCGCTGTTCCTGGTGTCGTACCTGTGGAGCCCCAGCGTCTACCTGATCGACCCCAACGTGTTTGCCTGGAGCGCGCCTGCGGCGATTGCCACCGCGCTGGCATTTCTGGTGGTGTTCTGGCTGGTGTACGACGCCATCTGCCGCACGCTGGGCGAAACCGAAAACGGCGACGCCAAGGTGGGCGCGCTGGTGTTTGTGCTGGTGTGCGTGGCCGCGTACGCTGCCACCCACCTGTTCGCCGGGCGCGCCGCCTTCCTGCTGGTGGGCGCCATGATCGCCACCGCCATGAGCGCTAACGTGTTTTTCTGGATCATTCCGGGGCAGCGCACGGTGGTCGCCGACCTGAAGGCCGGCCGGCCGGTGGACCCCATCCACGGCAAGCGCGGCAAGCAGCGCAGCGTGCACAACACCTATTTCACGCTGCCAGTGCTGTTTGCCATGCTCAGCAACCATTACAGCTTCACCTATGCCCACGAACACAACTGGCTGGTGCTGATCGGCATGATGTTCGCCGGTGCCGCCATCCGGCAGTTCTTCGTCATGCGGCATGGTTACAAGCTGGGCCGCAACCGGCATCCCTGGCCATACGCGGCGGTCGGGGTGGTGGCTTTGCTGGGGCTCATCGTCTGGTTGCGGCCGGCCCCCGCACCGGTGGTGACGGTGCCCGACACCGTGGGCTACGCACAGGTGAAGCCCATCATCGAGCAACGTTGCGCCATGTGCCACGGCGAGGCGTTGCAGTCCAAGAACGTTCGACTGGATTCGCCCGCGTTGCTCGGCCAGCACGCCCAGGCGGTGTACCAGCAGGTGGTGGTGAGCAAGCTCATGCCGATCAACAACGCGACCGGGCTGACCGAGCAAGAGCGGGCGCTGATCGCCCAGTGGTTCCGCAGTGGCGCCCCGGTCGACTGATGCATCAGTCCGCTGAGAAGGTGCCGGCGCCCACACAGGTTGCCAGCACGGTCTTGGCGTCCGAAGCGTCCTCGCCTCGCCAGGCCACGATCTGGTCGGGGCGGATCAACACCAGAGGGGCTTCGTACAGTTCCCGCCAGTGCTGCGCAGCGTGGAACACCACCCGCAAATCCAGGCCTGCTGCTGCGGCGGCCTGTTCAAAGGGCGCATGGCCGGGCGGTTCCGGGCCGAGGGCCAGCAGGGTCCATTCGGTGTGAAAACTGTCGAACAGGGAACGGCCATCCTCCAGCCAGCCGTGCGGTGGTCGACCCCCGGGGCATGCACTGGGGATGTATGTGCTGGGATGGTCGGGTGGCGGTTGCGTGCCATCGGGCACCACGATGGGCGAGCCGTCATAGCGGCCGCCGAAAGTCACGCCGGGAATGTTGAACTCCAGCCGCACGTGGGCGTTCAGGTAGTCGGAAGCGGCCTGGCGGGCCCGGGTTCCGTCCGGGGTGTCTTCCTCCAGCGCCGGAGTGGCCCGAAAAAGGCCCACCGAGTCTGCAAAACGGCGCGCATAGCCGGTATTGCGCTCAGCCAGGGGTTTTCGCTCCTGCTCGTAGCTGTCCAGCAAGGTCTCCGGCGCACGGCCTTGCAGTACATGGGCGAGCTTCCAGCCGATGTTCACGGCGTCTTCCACGGCGGTGTTGTAGCCCAGTCCGCCGGTGGGCGTGAACAGGTGGGCCGCATCACCGCCTAGGAATACCCGCCCGTCCCGAAAGCGCTCGGCCACCAGAGCGTGTCCTGCGGTCCAGGTGGTCATGGACAGCACCTCCATGGGAACGGCGCAACCCATTGCCTCGGCCATGATTCGGCGGGCATCTTCTTCGGTCCAGCAGTCGGCGTCTTCACCGTCGTGCACGGCTGCATGAAACGCAAATTCGCTGTGTCCATCGACCGATGCCATGAAGGCCCGGCGCCGGGCGTTGACAGAGACGTACATCCACGCCCGGTCGTGCGGCATCGCGCTGTAGAAATCGGGCATGCGCGCATACACCGCAAACATCTTGCCGCCCATGAACTCCCGCCGGAAGCCGGTGGCTCCACCCCAGGCAATGCCCAGCTTGTGCCGCACCAGGCTGCGAGCGCCGTCCACGCCCACCAGGTAGCGGGCCTGCACCCGCAGGGCCTCCTGTCCGTCCATCGCGCCGATGTGCGCCTCGACGCCATCCTGGCGATGGTCGAAATTCAGCAGGCGCCAGCCGTGCCGGAATGCGATGCTGGGCCACTGCCGGGCGTGGCGCAGCAGCGTGGCTTCCACGAATTTTTGTGACACGCGGTGCGGCAGTTCCGCTGCGCTCCAGGAACCTGTCAGATCCTTCACGCTCGCTGTAGCCTGCCGGGCCGTGGGCAGCCGCAGGCGGGCAAGTTCATGCGTGCTGAAGCGGGTGAAATAGGCAATATCGGTGGGATGGTCGGGCGGCAGTCCTAGATCGCGGATGTCCTGTGCGAAGCCGAGACGGCGGAAGTGTTCCATGGTGCGGGCCTGCGTGGCGTTGGCCTGCGGGTTGAACGCGGTCCCCGTTTTGGCCTCCACCAGCAGCGCCCGCACGCCACGTCGCCCCAGTTCGTTGACCAGCATGAGCCCGCAGGGACCGCCGCCGACCACCAGAACGTCGGTCTGGATTTCGCCGTTGCCCGCAGTGGCAACCTCCATCGATAATGCGCCGACCATATGGAATGTTCCTTAGGTTGCCTAACCATCGTGAGTGTACTGAACCCCTTGGAACCCTTCCGCCGCCCAACAAAATCCGGTGCCTGGCGACACCTCAACGCTGGCCGCCTTCTGGGCAACGCACTGGCACGCTTCGAGGCCCGTGTGCTGGACCTGATGGTGCAGGCAGGCCATGACCAGACGCGCCCACCCCACATTCACCTGACCCGCCATCTGGACATCGACGGTACGCGCATCACCCTGTTGGCGCAGCGGGCCCGCATGACCAATGCCGCCATGACCGAACTGATCGATCAGTGTGAAGCGCTGGGCCTGGTCGTTCGACAGCCCGACCCGCAGGACCGACGCGCCCGGGTGGTGCAGTTCACCGAGGCCGGGCGCCAATGGCTTTCAGCCTTTGGTCGTGCTCTTCGCAAGGCCGAACGCGAGCTGGTGCAGGAGATCGGCGAGGGGCCGGCAGCCACCCTGTTCGATGCTCTGGAGCGTTACGGCGGCACGGTGGACTCTCTCGGGGGTCAGGGCAGTTTCCGGTGATCTGCGGTAACCTAGAACGCCGTCACGTTTGCTCCTCCACTCACCAGATACCCCATGAAAACCAAAGCCGCCGTGGCCTGGAAGGCCGGTCAGCCCCTGTCCATTGAAACCGTTGATCTTGAGGGCCCGAAGCTGGGCGAAGTGCTGGTGGAGATCAAGGCCACCGGCATCTGCCACACCGACTACTACACCCTCAGCGGCGCCGACCCCGAAGGCATCTTTCCCGCCATCCTCGGTCATGAGGGCGCTGGCATCGTGGTGGACGTTGGTCCGGGTGTGACCAGCCTCAAGAAGGGCGACCACGTCATTCCCCTGTATACGCCGGAATGCCGCCAGTGCAAGTTCTGCCTGAGCCGCAAGACCAATCTGTGCCAGCTCATTCGCGGCACGCAGGGCAAAGGCCTCATGCCCGACGCCACCAGCCGCTTCAGCATGGACGGCCAGCCCATCTTCCACTACATGGGCACCAGCACCTTCAGCAACTACACCGTGGCGCCTGAAATTTCGCTGGCCAAGATCCGCGAAGACGCGCCGTTCGACAAGGTCTGCTACATCGGCTGCGGCGTCACCACCGGCATCGGCGCGGTGATCTTCACCGCCAAGGTGGAGGCGGGCGCCAACGTGGTGGTGTTCGGTCTGGGCGGCATTGGCCTGAACGTGATCCAGGGCGCCAAGATGGTGGGCGCCGACAAGATCATCGGCATCGACATCAACCCCGAGCGCCAAGCCATGGCTCGCCAATTCGGCATGACGCACTTCATCAACCCCAAGGATGTTCCAAACGTGGTCGATGCCATCGTGCAGCTCACCGACGGCGGCGCCGACTACAGCTTCGAGTGCATCGGCAACACCCAGGTCATGCGCCAGGCGCTGGAGTGCACGCACAAGGGCTGGGGCCGCAGCATCATCATCGGCGTGGCTGAGGCTGGCGCCGAGATCAGCACGCGCCCGTTCCAGCTCGTCACCGGTCGCAAGTGGGAAGGTTCGGCCTTCGGTGGCGCGCGCGGCCGCACCGACGTGCCGAAGATCGTGGACTGGTACATGGAAGGCAAGATCAACATCGATGATCTCATCACCCACAAGCTGCGCCTGGACCAGATCAACGAAGGCTTCGATCTGATGAAGCGCGGCGAGTCCATCCGCTCGGTGGTCGAGTTCTGAACCCGCGCCAGCACCGACCCATGTCCATGTCGTTCGAACGCCTGGAACTCCTGAGCGAACACGCCAGCTTTGGTGGCGTGCAGCAGTTCTACAAGCACGCCTCCAGCGAAATCGGGCTGCCCATGCGCTTCTCGCTGTACCTCCCGCCCGCTGCCAACTCGGGCCGTCAGGTGCCGCTGCTCACCTTCCTGGCCGGGCTGACCTGCACCGAAGAAACCTTCACCATGAAGGCTGGGGCACAACGCGTGGCTGCAGAGCTGGGCCTGGCCCTGCTCATGCCCGACACCAGCCCGCGCGGAGCGGGTGTGGACGGTGAAGATCACCACTGGGACTTTGGCGTCGGCGCCGGTTTCTACCTCGACGCCACCCAGGCGCCCTGGTCCGGCCACTGGCGCATGGAGAGCTACCTGATCGAGGAACTGCTGCCGGCAGTCGCGTCGGAATTCGGGCTCGACCCGGAACGGCAGGGCCTGTTCGGGCATTCCATGGGCGGGCACGGTGCACTCACCCTGGCCTTGCGCCACCCGGGCCGGTTTGCCAGCCTGTCTGCTTTTGCACCCATCTGCTCACCCACCCGCTGCCCCTGGGGCCACAAGGCCTTCACCGGCTACCTGGGCCAGGACGAAAGCACCTGGGCTGCGCACGACGCCAGCCTTCTGATGGCGCGGCAGGTCCAGGCCCCTTATCCGAACGGCATCCTCATCGACCAGGGCCTGGCCGACAGATTCCTGGCCGAGCAACTGCACCCGGAGGCCTTTGAAACGGCATGTGAGCAGGTGGGGCAACCCCTCACGCTTCGCCGGCACGAGGACTACGATCACGGCTATTACTTCATCAGCACCTTCGTCGAAGATCATCTGCGGCACCACGCGCGAGCGCTGGCCGGTTGACGAAGCCGGTGCCCTTTATCGCCATGCCCAAGCGCCAATACGACCTGATCGCTTTCGACTGGGACGGTACCCTGTTCGATTCCACCGCCCTGATCACGCGCTGCATTCAGGCAGCCGTGGCCGACGTGGGCGGCACCGTCCCCAGCCAGCGCGACGCCAGCTACGTCATCGGCATGGGCCTCATGCAGGCGCTGGCCCATGCCGCGCCCGACGTGCCGCCCGAAAAATACCCGTTGCTGGGTGAGCGCTACCGCTACCACTATGTGCGCCACCAGCACGACCTCAGCCTGTTCGAAGGCGTGTTGGCGCTGCTGGCAGATCTGAAGGAGCGCCAGCACCTTCTGACCGTGGCCACCGGAAAGAGTCGCGCCGGCCTGAACGAAGCCCTGCGCAGCGTCGAACTGGTGGGCGTGTTCGACGCCTCGCGCACGGCCGACGAAACGGCGGGCAAACCACATCCGTTGATGCTGCAGGAGTTGATGGGCGAACTCGGCGTCGCGCCCGATCGCACGCTCATGATCGGTGACACCACGCACGACCTCCAGATGGCGCTCAACGCAGGTTGCGCCAGCGTTGGCGTGAGCTACGGCGCCCACGAGCCGGACGCGTTTCATGCGCTGAAGCCCCGCCATGTGGCGCATTCGGTCCAGGAACTGCGCGACTGGTTGCTGGCACACGCCTGACACTGCCGCAAGCCGCTCGACCACCCCTGTCCATGCCATCGGCCTCAGACCCCACCCTGCACCCGCTTTGCAACAGCCGAGACCTCGTGGACGGAGGCCTGGCCGTTCCGTTTGACGTGATGTACGCCGGCCAGACCTGCCGCGCCTTCGCCATTCGTCACCAGGGCCGGGCGCACGCCTATCTCAACCGCTGCACCCACGTGGCCATGGAAATGGACTGGCAGCCCAACCGGCTTTTTGACGACACCGGGCGCTGGCTTTTGTGCGCGACGCACGGGGCGGTGTATGAACCAGACACCGGGGCGTGCAAAGGCGGACCGTGCCGGGGCGGACTGATTCGCATCGACCTCGCTGAACACGCCGGTGTCGTGCACTGGCGGTCACAATATCCGGTTCAACCCGTCGAATTCTGAAGAGCCCCCATGAACCAAGACCTGAGCAGTGCTGCCCCCGGCGTGGACCACAACCCCCGTTGGGAACGGGAAACCCTGGAAAAGCTGGTGTTTGCCACGCTGAACGAACAACGTGCGGCGCGCCGCTGGAAGCTGTTTTTCCGGTTGGTCTGGCTTGCCCTGCTCGGTCTGCTGGTCTGGTGGGTTTATTCCGCCCAGGCGGCGGGTTCTTCGGTGAGTGCGCCGCATACCGCCGTCATCGAAATCAAAGGCGAAATTGCTTCGGACGCCGAAGCAAACGCGCAGTCCGTCATCACCTCGCTGCGGTCCGCCTTCGAGGACACCGGAGCCCAGGCGATCGTCCTGCTGATCAATTCACCGGGTGGCAGCCCGGTGCAGGCAGGCATCATCAACGACGAAATCGCCCGTTTGCGCGACATCCACAAGAAGCCCGTGTACGCGGTGGTGGAAGAAACCTGTGCGTCTGCTGCCTATTACATTGCTGCCGCCGCCGACAACATCTATGTCGACAAGGCCAGTCTGGTGGGCAGCATAGGCGTGCTCATGGATGGTTTTGGTTTCACAGGCCTGATGGAGAAACTCGGCATCGAACGGCGGCTCATGACGGCCGGCGAAAACAAGGCCATGCTCGACCCTTTCAGCCCTCAGGACGAAGCGCAGCGCGCCTATGTGCAGAGCATGCTCACGCAAATCCACAACCAGTTCATCGAGGTGGTCAAGAAAGGCCGGGGAGAGCGCCTCAAGGTGAGTGACGACACCTTCAGCGGACTGGTCTGGAGCGGGCAGCAGGCGGTCGACCTTGGTCTTGTCGACGGCCTGGGAAGTCTGGATCAGGTGGCCCGCGACATTGTCAAGGCCGAGAACATCGTGGACTACACCCAGCGAGAGAATGTGGGACTGCGCCTGGCGAAGCGCTTCGGCGCCAGCATCGGTGAAGGCCTCTTCAAGGCAGCACGCTCCGCTGGCGTCGATCTGCGCTGAAGCTTCAGGCGGCGCCAGTGCGGTACCCGTCCGGGTTGGCGCTCTGCCAACGCCAGGCATCCGTGCACATGTCCTGCAGGCTGCGGCGCGCCTTCCACCCCAGCAGTTCCCGGGCCCGCGTCGGATCCGCGTAGCACTCGGCCACATCGCCTGCGCGTCGTGGAGCGAGCTGGTACGGTATGGGCCGACCGCTGGCTTGTTCAACCGCACGAACCACTTCCAGCACACTGTTCCCAAGTCCCGTGCCCAGGTTCACGGTGAAGCTCTCGCCCGCCTGCAGCAGGTGCTGGAGTGCGGCGACATGGCCCTCGGCAAGGTCCATCACGTGGATGTAGTCCCGGACGCCGGTGCCGTCGCGGGTCGGGTAGTCGCTGCCATACACGCTAAGCCGTTCGCGCCTTCCCACCGCCACCTGTGTCACATACGGCATCAGGTTGTTGGGAATACCGTTCGGGTCCTCGCCAATCAGGCCGCTGGGATGCGCACCCACCGGGTTGAAATAACGCAGCACCCCCACTCGCCAATCGGGCGCTGAGCGCTGCACAGCCGCCAACATGTCTTCGATCACCAGTTTGGTGTGGCCATAGGGGTTGGTGTGGCTGCGCGGGAAATCCTCCGTTATCGGAACTGAAGCAGGGTCGCCATACACCGTGGCGCTGCTGGAAAACACCAGGGCGGGAGTCGTCCAGGCTCCCTGGGCCGCATGCACCGATGCCATCGCGCGCAGCAGGCTGATGGATCCCCCGATGTTGTTGTGAAAGTACTTCAAAGGCTGGGCCACGCTTTCGCCCACTGCCTTGTCGCCGGCGAAGTGCATGACCCCCGCAGGTGCATGACGGCGCAGCACCTGCTCTACCCAGGCAGTGTCCAGAATGTCCCCCCGCTCCAGGACCACCGGCCGACCCAGAATCTTCTCCAGTCGGGCCAGAACTTCGGGGCTGCTGTTTGAAAAATTGTCCAGAACCACAGGGTGGAAACCAGCCTGTGCGAGTGCCACGCAGGTGTGGCTGCCGATGTACCCGGCACCGCCGGTGAGCAGGATGTTCATGCGCTTCGCTCAATGGTGGTCCTATCAGGACCGGGGGGCTTGCAGCTGCCGAACTGTGGTGCGTGCCACACGGCAATGCGGCAATGCGGTAGTGCACTTGTATTATCTGCGTCTGTCCGCATTCCCCCTCAGGTTGGAAACCCATACACCATGACCATCAGAAAAGCCGTTTTCCCCGTCGGGGGGCTCGGAACCCGATTCCTCCCCGCCACCAAGGCCATCCCCAAGGAAATGCTGCCGGTGGTGGACAAGCCGCTCATCCAGTACGCTGTCGAGGAAGCCTATGCAGCGGGCATCCGGGAAATGATCTTCGTGACCGGCCGGCACAAGCGGGCCATTGAAGACCATTTCGATACGGCGTTTGAGCTCGAGACCGAGCTGGAGGCTGGCAACAAGCGGGCATTGCTGGCGCTGGTGCATGCCATCAAGCCCGATGACATGGACTGCGTTTACGTGCGTCAACCGCGCGCGCTGGGTCTTGGCCATGCGGTGCTGTGCGCAGAGCGTCTGGTGGGTGACGAGCCCTTTGCCGTGCTGCTGGCTGACGATCTCATGATCGGAAGGGAACAGGCATCGGGTGGTGCAACGGTGTTGCAGCAGATGGTGGAAGCTTACCGGGGCAGTCCCGGGACGGTGTTGGCCGTCCAGGATGTTCCCCGCGCCGACACGCGCCGCTACGGTGTGGTGGATGTTCGCGGCGTCGACCAACCGCTGGCAGAGGTGTATGCCATGGTGGAAAAACCCGCGCCAGAAGCTTCACCCTCCACGCTGGCGGTCGCAGGTCGCTACATCCTGACCCCTGCCGTGTTTGAAAGCATCCGCCGCCAGCCGCGCGGAGCTGGTGGCGAGATCCAGTTGACCGACGGTATCGCGGCGCTGATTGGCAAGGAAAAAGTGCAGGCCTACCGTTACCGGGGCACCCGTTACGACTGTGGAAGCAAGGAAGGCTTCCTGGAAGCCACGATCGATCTGGCCTTGGCCAATGCGGAGTTGAGCGAAGCGGTCAAGGCGCACATCCGGCGCGTTTTGCCGACCTGATCGGCCTGTGGCGCCTTCAGCGCCCGAACAGGAAAACGGCGGGCAGGTCCAGCGGTAACTGCAACGCCCAGCCATGCCGTTTCCAGCCGCTGACCAGTCCGCTGCGGATGTTCTGCTGGGGAAGGGCCAGGCCCACGGCGACAGCGAGCCGGGTGTGTGGCTGCAGCGTTTTCAGGCAGGCCTCCAGCAGGGTTGCATTCCGGTAAGGAGTTTCGATCACGATCTGGGTCTGTCCGCTTTTCAGTGCGTGGTGTTCCAGTTCGCGCAAGCGCCGTGTCCGCTCGTTCGGGTCCTGCGGCACATACCCCTCAAAAGCGAAGTTCTGACCGTTGAGCCCGCTGCCGGCCAGCGCCAGCATGAGTGAAACCGGTCCGCTCAGCGGAACCACCGCCAGCCCCATGGCGTGGGCCGCACGCACGACCGAGCTGCCAGGATCGGCAATAGCGGGCATGCCAGCCTCGCTCACCAGCCCGACGTCGTGCCCTTCGAGTGCTGGCGCCAGAAGCGCGCGGGCAGCCTGGTCAATGACAGAGTCAGGGACGTGGTCGCCTTTCTTGTGGGCTGCCCGTGGCAGTTCAGCCAGCTGGTGCGCCTGCAGCGTGTGCTGCAACGGCAACAGCGCATCCACGCGCTTGAGGAAGGCGCGTGTACTCTTGGCGTTTTCCGTGATCCAGTACTGCAGACGGCTGGCTGTTGCGAGCGTGGCCGAGGGAAGCCACTGGTCAATATTCGTCGGTGCGGTGTCTGTTCCGAAGTCCAGTGGTGTCGGCACCAGATACAGCCGCCCACGTTGTGCCGGCTCCTTGCTCAAGGAATCTGTCCTCCGGCAGAACGGATCAGTTGACAGGTCCGGATCAGGGGCAGGCCCACAAGCGCCGTGGGATCGTCGTTGTCAATGCGCTCCAGGAGGGAAATCCCCAAGCCTTCGCTCTTGGCGCTGCCTGCGCAGTCGTACGGTTGTTCCGCCCGCAAATAGCGTTCGATCTCGCTATCGGTGAGCTTGCGGAACAGCACTTTCACCTGCGCCAGTTCACACCGCTCATAGCCCGTCGTCTGGCGGACCACGGCCACTGCGGTCTGGAAAATCACTTCCCTGCCGCGCATTTGCCGCAGTTGAGACGTTGCCCGTTCATGGGTAAGTGGCTTGCCCAGCGGCATGCCATCCAGGTCGGCCACCTGGTCGCTGCCGATCACGATCGCGTCGGGGTATCGAATGGCCACGTCGCGTGCCTTGGCCAGCGCGAGGCGAACTGCCAGATCCTTGGGCGATTCACCGGGCATGGGCGTTTCGTCCACATCGGGTGCAGCAGTTTCAAAGGGCAGTTGAAGGCGCTGGAGCAGTTCGCGCCGGTAGCGAGAGGTTGAGCCCAGCACCAGGGCGGTGGCAGGCGTGGAGTGAATCGAAGTGTCAGACATCCCGCCATTTTCACTGCATTCCTCTTACACTGCCGCGATGAAATCCTCACCCGCACCAGCCCGCTGGAGCCCGGATCGACTGGATGTGAAATCACTGGCCCGGTCTGAAGGTCGCTTGGACGGCGACACGTCGCTGGACCATTTCGAGCGCCTTTTGCAGGCTGTTTACACCCCTGATGGCCCCGCTGCAGGTCTTGGCGTTCACTGGCAGGCCCGTGCTGAACTTCGTCCTGACGCGCAAGGGCAAGACACGGAAATCTGGCTGCATCTCGAGGCGAGTGCGACCTTGCCGTTGCAATGTCAGCGCTGCCTGGGGCCGGTCCCCGTACCGCTGGTGGTGGACCGCTGGTTCCGCTTTGTTGTCGATGAAGCCACGGCAGAGAACGAGGACGACGACTCCGAAGAGGATCTCCTCGTGCTTCAGCCTTCGATGTCACTCTTCGAGCTGATCGAAGACGAGCTGCTGATGGCTTTTCCGCTGGTGCCCATGCACGACAGTTGCCCTGACGGTGTTGTGCTGCGTTCTGGCGATGCTGCAATGGCCGACCCGCCTTCGCCCATGGAAAAAGTCAACCCGTTTGCGGTGCTTGCCCAATGGAAAAAGTAGTCGCTTGCGCCGGATCAGGCGTTCTTTGAACGCCCGTTCGATGAGCGGCTGTTTAGCTGGCCAACCAGGAGCGCTGCTTCGGGCTATAATGCTTGGCTTTGCGCAGGCATGCAGATTGCCGCATGGCAGGTTCGGGTAAGCAGGAGTGCAGTACACCGATCCGGGCGCACCCGTTGTCTTCATCACCGATTTCAGGAGCCCATCATGGCCGTCCAGCAAAACAAGAAGTCCCCGTCCAAGCGCGGCATGCACCGCTCGCACAATGCCCTGAACGTTCCGGGCATTGCAGTAGAGCCCACCACCGGTGAGGTCCACCTGCGCCACCACATCAGCCCCAACGGCTTCTACCGCGGTCGTCAGGTGTTGAAGAACAAGTCTGAAGCCTGAAGTGGCGGGTGACCGGCGGCCCTCGCGCGCCAGCGCGGCCAGGGCTGCAAGGGTCGAAAGCTTCAAGGCCCGCATGCACCATGCGGGCTTTTTTGTGTTCGGTGGTGCCACGGGCACCTGCGTCGGGGAAAGTCGATGATCACCGTTGCTGTCGACTGCATGGGCGGCGATGTGGGTCCAGCAGTGACCCTTCCCGCCTGCGAGTCATTTTTGTCCAGCCATCCGCACGCCAGGCTGCTCCTGGTGGGTGTGCCTGAATCGTTGCAAGCATGGCCTGGCGCAGTCAGCCATCCCCGTTGCCAGGTGATTCCAGCGTCCGAGGTTGTTGCCATGGACGATCCGGTCGAAGTGGCGCTGCGGAAGAAAAAAGATTCATCGATGCGTGTGGCCATCACCCAGGTGAAGGAAGGTGCAGCCCAGGCGGCCGTGTCAGCTGGCAATACGGGTGCCCTGATGGCCATCGCCCGCTATGTTCTCAAGACATTGGACGGCATTGATCGGCCTGCCATTGCCACCCAGTTGCCCAACGCAAGGGGTGCCGCCACCACGGTACTGGATCTCGGTGCCAACGTGGACTGCACGGCGGAGCATCTGCTTCAGTTCGCGATCATGGGGTCGGCCCTCGTGTCGGCCAGGGGGGCGGTGCAGGAACCCACCGTCGGACTGCTCAACGTAGGCGAGGAGGCCATCAAGGGCAGTGAGGTGATCAAACAGGCCGGGGCACTTCTGCGGCACGCGGCCGATGCCGGTGACCTCAATTTTTTCGGCAACGTCGAGGGAGACGACATATTCAAGGGAACCACCGACATCGTGGTGTGCGACGGCTTTGTCGGCAACGTCGCTCTCAAGGCCAGCGAGGGCTTGGCCTCCATGATCGGCGGGTTTATCCGGGAAGAATTTTCTAAAGGTCTTTTGCAGAAAATTGCAGCCATCGTTGCCTATCCGGTGTTATCTGCGTTCAAAAAACGCGTGGATCACCGTCAATACAACGGGGCAGCGCTCATGGGCCTGCGCGGGCTGGTATTCAAGAGCCACGGATCGGCCGACGCGTTCGCTTTTGAGCAGGCCATAGCCCGAGCTTATGATGCGGCCCAGCACCGGTTGCTGGACAACGTGCGCGACCGGATTGCCCATGCCAGGCATCTTCTGGTGACTGCTCCTCCGGCCAGCGACGCCAAGTCCTCTTCATCTCCCTGATCTGCTCCATGACCCGATTCGCCCGCATAACCGGCACCGGTAGTTGCCTGCCGCCCCGTCGTCTGAGCAACGCCGACATGGTGGAAATGCTTGCTCGGCGGGATGTGGAGACCAGCGACGAATGGATCGTGGCCCGCACGGGTATCCAGGCCAGGCATTTCGTCGACGACGGGGTGTTCTCCAGCGATCTCGCGTTGCAGGCCAGCCGCCAGGCCATTGCGGCAGCGGGTCTCGAACCTGACGCAATCGATCTGATCATTGTGGCCACGTCCACGCCCGACATGGTTTTCCCGTCGACTGCCGCCCTGCTGCAGCACAAACTGGGCATTGCAGGGTGCCCTGCATTCGACGTGCAGGCCGTGTGCAGCGGCTTCATCTATGCCCTGACCGTGGCGGATGCAATGGTGCGCACGGATGCTGCCCACAAGGCGCTGGTGGTGGGCGCGGAGGTGTTCAGCCGCATCCTCGATTTCAACGATCGCACCACCTGTGTTCTATTTGGCGATGGAGCCGGCGCGGTCGTGGTGGAAGCAAGCGATACCCCCGGCATTCTGGCAACCGACATCCATGCCGACGGCAAGCACAGCGGCATCCTGTGTGTGCCCGGACATGTGGCGGGCGGGCAGATCCTGGGCGACCCCTTGCTGAAAATGGATGGCCAGGCCGTTTTCAAGCTGGCTGTGGGCGTGCTGGAAGACACCGCCCTGGCATCGCTGTCCAAGGCAGGAAAGACCGCCGCGGACATCGACTGGCTGATTCCACACCAGGCCAACATCCGCATCATGCAGGGTACCGCCCGCAAGCTCAAGTTGCCCATGGACAAGGTGGTGGTCACCGTGAACGAACACGGCAACACCTCGGCTGCCTCGATTCCCCTGGCGCTGGACGCGGCGGTTCGCGACGGCAGGATCAAGCCAGGCCATACCCTTCTGCTCGAAGGTGTGGGAGGGGGGTTTACCTGGGGCTCGGTGCTGCTCACGTATTGACATGCCGGTTGCGTCGAACCCCTGGCACCTGTCTCAGGCGTTGGCGCACCCGGTCTCGATGGAAGCTTTGTGAAAATGAAAAATTTTGCGTTCGTGTTTCCGGGGCAGGGCTCGCAGGCCGTTGGCATGCTGGATGCCTGGGGAGATCATCCTGTGGTTGCGCAAGCGGTGCGCGAGGCCTCGGATGCGCTTGGTGAGGATCTTGGCCAGCTGATCCGCGAAGGCCCGGCCGAAGCACTGGCCCTCACGACCAACACCCAGCCGGTGATGCTGCTGGCTGGCGTGGCTGCCTGGCGCGTGTGGCTGGCAGAGGGTGGCGCCTTGCCGTCGGCGGTTGCCGGTCATTCGCTGGGCGAGTACAGCGCGCTGGTGGCATCGGGAGTCCTTACGCTTGCCCAGGCCACACCGCTGGTGCGCTTTCGTGCAGCGGCCATGCAGGAGGCGGTACCTGTGGGTGCCGGTGCAATGGCGGCGGTGCTGGGGTTGCCCGCAGCGCGCGTCGTGGGGGTGTGTGCGGAAGTGCAATCCAGCTTCGGGCCAGGCACCAGTGACGTGGTGGAGGCTGTGAACTTCAACGAACCCTCCCAGACAGTGATCGCAGGCAGCAAGCTTGCCGTCGAGAAGGCCTGCGAAGCGGTCAAGAGCGCTGGCGCGAAACGTGCACTGCCGTTGCCGGTGTCGGCACCTTTCCACTCCAGCCTGATGAAGCCTGCGGCCGAGAAGTTGCGCGAGCAACTGGCAGCAACCGAATTCGGTGTGTCTTCCATTCCAGTCGTCAACAACATCGACGTGTCGGTCGAGACCGACGCCGACCGCATCCGCGATGCCCTTTACCGGCAGGCGTTTGGCCCGGTTCGCTGGGTGGAGTGTGTGCAGGCCCTCAAGGCCCTCGGCAACACCACCGTCGTGGAATGTGGACCCCGCAAGGTCTTGACCGGCATGGTCAAGCGGATCGATCCCGATCTGGAGGCCATGGCGCTTTTCGACCCTGCGACCCTGGCCGAGGTCCGGATGGCGTTGCATTGAGCAGAACGGAAGCAAGCATGTCTGAAACCAAGTTTGAAGGCCAGGTAGCACTGGTCACTGGCGCCACCCGCGGCATTGGCGCCGCCATTGCGCAGGAGTTGACAGCCCGGGGGCTGACCGTGATCGGCACGGCCACAACCGATGAAGGCGCGGCCCGCATTGGTCAGCATCTGTCTTCGGTCAAGGGCGCTGGTGCGGCATGCCGCGGCGCTCGCCTCGATGTCACGGATGCGGCGGCGGCCGAAGCACTGATTGATGAAATCACCAAGGCGCATGGTGGCCTGCATGTGCTGGTCAACAACGCGGGAATCACCCGCGACATGCTGGCCATGCGGCTGAAGGACGACGACTGGGATGCGGTGCTGGACACCAACCTCAAGGCGGTGTTCCGCCTGAGCCGCGCCGTCATCCGGCCCATGATGAAGCAGCGCTATGGACGCATCATCAGCATCACCAGCGTGGTGGGCGCTTCGGGCAATCCGGGGCAGGCCAACTACGCAGCAGCCAAGGCGGGTGTGGCTGGCATGACCCGCGCGCTGGCGCGTGAATTGGGTAGCCGCAACATCACCGTCAACTGTGTGGCACCGGGTTTTATCGAAACCGACATGACCGCCAGCCTGCCCGAAGAGCAGCAGAAGGCCTTGCTGGGCCAGATACCCTTGGGGCACCTTGGCAAGCCGGCCGACATTGCCCATGCGGTGGCTTATCTCGCCAGCCCCCAGGCCGCCTATGTCACGGGGCAGGAGTTGCATGTCAACGGTGGGATGTTCATGGCCTGATCGTTGCAAGCAGCGACTGCAACCCCCAGCCGATCGAGCCGCCCGGCGGGCCACCTAGGGGCACCTCCCTAGCAGGGCTAAAATGGCGGACTGTATTTCAACCACCCTTAGAGGGACTTATGAGCGACATCGAAGCACGTGTTAAGAAGATCATTGCCGAACAACTCGGCGTGGAAGAAGGTCAGGTCACCAATGAGAAAGCCTTCGTGGCCGACCTCGGTGCCGACTCGCTCGACACGGTGGAACTGGTCATGGCCCTCGAAGACGAATTCGGTATCGAGATCCCCGATGAGGATGCCGAGAAGATCACTACGGTGCAAAACGCCATCGACTACGCGATGGCCCACCAGAAGGCCTGAGCCCTTGACCGGCTGCGAGCAGCCTGATGTGAACAACGCTCCCTCCGGGGAGCGATTTATTTGCACGCAGCCACTGCGTGGGGGAATGGAATGAATCGTCGACGCGTGGTCGTGACCGGCCTGGGTTGCGTCAGTCCTGTGGGCAACACGGTGGCTGACGCATGGTCCAACTTGATCGCAGGGCGCTCCGGGATCGACCTGATCACCAAGTTCGATGCATCGGCCTTCGCCTGCAAAATTGCTGGCGAGGTCAAGGGCTTTGACCTTGATGCCTACATCGGGTCCAAGGAAGCCAGGACGATGGACACGTTCATCCACTATGGCATTGCTGCGGCACACCAGGCGGTGGTCGACGCCGGACTGCCCACCGGTGATCAGCTGGACGACGAGCTTGCCCAGCGCATCGGCTGCATTGTGGGCTCTGGCATTGGCGGTCTTCCCTTGATCGAAGACACCCACGCAGAGCTGGTGGCGCGAGGCCCGCGGCGCATTTCACCATTCTTCGTGCCTGCGTCGATCATCAACATGGTCTCCGGCCATGTGTCGATGCGGTTCGGCTTCAAGGGGCCCAACCTGGCGGTGGTCACCGCATGCACCACCGGGTTGCATTGCATCGGCGAAGGCGCACGCAAGATCGAATATGGCGACGCGGACATCATCGTGGCGGGGGGCGCGGAGTCCACTGTCTCGCCGCTGGGCATTGGTGGATTTGCGGCCATGAGGGCGCTTTCCACGCGCAATGACGATCCAGCAACAGCTTCCCGCCCGTGGGACAAGGACCGCGACGGTTTCGTGCTGGGGGAAGGGGCTGGTGTTCTGGTGCTGGAGGAGTATGAACACGCCAAGGCGAGGGGTGCCAGAATCTATGCCGAATTGTCAGGTTACGGCATGAGTGCTGATGCCGGGCACATGACTGCACCGAACATGGATGGGCCGCGCCGCGCCATGTTGAATGCGCTGCGCAACGCAGGCATCAACTCCGACGAGGTGGATTACCTCAATGCCCACGGCACTTCTACGCCGCTGGGGGACGTGAACGAGACCAAGGCGATCAAGGCTGCGCTGGGTGATCATGCAGCCAAGGTCGTCATCAATTCCACCAAATCCATGACCGGTCATCTTTTGGGTGGAGCGGGAGGAATCGAGAGTGTGTTCACGGTACTTGCCGTGCACCACCAGATGAGTCCTCCGACCATCAATATCTTCGAGCAGGATGCAGAGTGTGACCTTGACTATTGCGCCAACGTTGCGCGCGACGTCAAGATCGACGTTGCCGTGAAAAACAATTTCGGCTTTGGCGGCACCAACGGAACGCTGGTGTTCCGTCGGGTCTGAGCCAGCTGACCGGACCTGTTCCCCCATGCGCTGCGCCCCATCGGTGGTCTATCCGGTGGGGCGCAGTGGCTTCCACGGCTTGATGATCCTGGTGCTGGCGAGCACCTCGCTGGTTCTGTTGCTGTCCTGGGGCTGGACTGCCTCCATGCTTGACCAGTTGTTGTGGTGGGTCGTGTTGTCCGCATGGGCCGCCTGGTGTTGGTGGGTCAGCCATGCATGGCGCAACCCGGTGCAAGGAGCACTGGAATGGGACCCACTGACGGAGGTGGCTGATGGTTGCCCCGGAGCCGGGCAGTGGATCTGGTGCTGCAGCGATGAGTCTCATGCCTGTGTGCCGTGCGCAGTGCATGTGGTCGCCGACTGGCAGAGCGGTTTGCTGTTGCGACTCTCCCACCGCGGGGGTTCTACCTGGGTCTGGGCTGAACGGGGGTGTGCTGCCTCCCGCTGGCTCGAGTTTCGGCGCGCGCTGACCTTTGCCGGCGACGCATGAGGGGTGGCTGACTCAACCTTCAATCTGGCCAAGATCCCCGGCTGGGTTATATTCGCGCGCGCATGACACCCGAAGACCACAACGCCCCGCCGCCACCCGACAGCGACGTCATGCTCGTTCAACGCACGCTGGGTGGGGAAATGCGGGCGTATGAATTGCTGGTCATCAAGTACCAGCGCCGGGTGGAACGGCTGATTGGCCGAATGGTGCGTGACAGCGACCTCGTACAGGATATTGCGCAGGAAACCTTCATTCGTGCTTACCGTGCACTGGCACAGTTCCGGGGCGACGCCCAGTTCTACACCTGGCTGTACCGGATTGCAGTCAATACCGCGAAAAAACAGCTCATGGAGCTCAAGCGGGATCCGCTGGTATTCCAGTCCCAGTTGAAATCTGGAGACGACGATGAAACTTCCGGTTCCGAACGCGAACTAAACGCCAACGTAGCGGATACGGAGACGCCTGAGGCCGTGCTAGCCAGCAAGGAGATCGCTGCGGCTGTGAATGCGGCCATGGATGCCCTGCCGGAGGAGTTGCGGAACGCCATAGCCTTGCGAGAAATCGAAGGGCTAAGTTACGAGGAAATCGCACAGGCGCTCGACTGCCCGATCGGTACTGTTCGTTCCCGTATTTTCAGGGCCAGGGAAGCGATATCGAGTCGAATCAAGCCGTTGCTTGAACGGCAGACGGGCAAGCGTTGGTGATGGTTTTTACGGTGTCTGTGCCCGCGGAACCGGGCGATTGGGGTGTTTGATATGAGTGCAGCTCAAGAATCTATGTCCAGCAACGGTCAGCGGCGGTCCATGCGCGACCTGCATGCAAGCCCAGACCTTTCAGGTGCTCCTGGGGACAGTCGCCTGTCTGCCATGGCGGATGGAGTACTCGAGCCCGCCGAGCTCGCCGAGATTTTCGCCACCGAAGCAGAGGCCGATTTATACCAACGGTGGGACAGTTATCAGCTCGTCGGGGAGGCTCTCAGGGGGCAGTCCCGCCTGGTGGGAAGTGTCTCTACACCCGACTTTCTTGCTGGCTTCCGCGCCAAAATGGCGGCAGAGCAGACTGCGGGCGTTCCAGGAGTTGTTCAGTCCGTTGTCGCTCGGCAGGATGCTGTTGTGCCACAACAGTCGCCAATTGCTGCGAACGATGCGTCTTTTCGCTGGAAAATGGTGGCCATGGCAGCTTCGGTATCGGCCGTGATGGCGGTTAGCTGGAGTTTGCTCGGTACCGGGGCGACCGGAACGGTGCCGGCATCAGCAGGACCGGTGATTGCGTCGACCGATCCTGTGCCAACGGCCAGGGCGGTGGCGTCGCAGCCAACTGGCGCAGTGATCGTCAATACAACCCAGGGCCCCCTGATCCGCGATGCCCGCCTGGAGGCCCTGATGGCCGAGCATCGGCAGTACGGTGGCATGTCCGCGCTGCAGATGCCGGCGGGTTTCCTGAGGAATGCCACCTATGATGCGCCCGAGCGTTGAAGCCGTGGCAATGGTGGATGCGATGCGTTCTGACCAGCCCAGGCGGGTGCGCCTCGGCGGTCGACCGCCAGCAATGCCGCGCTGGTTGCGATGGGGAAGCAACTGTGTCCTGACCTGTCTGATGCTGCTGGCCGGGCCCGTGGTCGCCCAGACAGACGCCGCTCCGGAGCGCTCGGTGACGGAATGGCTGACCCGTCTGCACGAAGCTTCGCGCCATCGTGCCTACACCGGCACGCTCGTGGTGTCGGCGGGATCGAGCATGTCCGCGTCCAAGGTCTGGCATGTCTGTGACGGCAACCAGCAGGTCGAGCGTGTGGACACGCTGACGGGTGCGCCCCGCACCACCATTCGCCGCAACAGCGAGGTCATCACGTTCGCGCCGGACACCAAGACGGCATGGGTAGAAAAACGGGAATCGCTGGGGCTGTTCCCGGATCTGTTGCGTACGCCCAGCAATGTCATCCCGGACTATTACAACGTGAAGGCGGTTGGCGTTGAGCGCATCGCCGGTCACAAGGCTGACGTGGTGGACATCCGCCCACGCGATGAACTGCGCTTTGGTTACCGCATCTGGTCTGAGAAAAAGACGGGGCTTGTCATCAAGTTGCAGACTGTGGACCCCCAGGGGCAGGTACTGGAACAGGTTGCCTTCACGGAACTGCAGCTCGATGCGTCGGTGAGCATGGAGCAGCTGACCAAGCTTATGCGTGCGACAGAAGGGTATGAGGTGCACAAGCCGGTCCTGCGCAAGACAACGGCGGAGGCGGAGGGCTGGCGCTTGCGGGAAAGCGTGCCGGGTTTCCAGTCCATGAGTTGCCATACCCGCGAGGTGGCTGATCCGGCAGGGACCAGAAGCCTGCCCATGCAATGGGTGTTTTCTGACGGACTGGCTTCTGTCTCTCTGTTCGTAGAGCCATTCAACCCGCAGCAGCACGGCGAGGAAAAGGCCACCGTGGTCGGCGCGACCCATTCCATCTCCCGTCGGGTGGGGGCCTACTGGTTGACGGTGTTGGGCGAGGTACCCCACAAAACACTGGTGCGATTTGCGCAGGCACTTGAGGCGATCCGCTGAGGCATTTTTGACACCGTTTTCCTCCGACGCGGTGGTTCAGGTCCGGTGGCTTGCCCGACGATTTCGCCACTCAGGCTGAATTTCCAGCTCAACGGCACATGGCCAACGGCCGCTGTTGTTTGCATCCATAAACTGAAAACGAGGAAACCCATGAAACAGGCTTCTGGTGTTGGTCATGCCCTGCTGCGTTGCCACCCGATGGGCGCTGCGCTGACTGCAGTCGCCATGGTGGCGGGACTGGTGTTGCTGCCTGCTGCGGCTTCAGCCCAATCTGGCGGTTCCCCGGCTCTGGTCCAGGGTTTGCCGGATTTCACGGTGCTCGTGGACCGTGTGGGGCCTTCGGTGGTCAACATCCGAACGTTGGAAAGAGCGACGCCCACGACAGGCGCTGTGCCCGGTACGGATGAGCAGATGCTGGAGTTTTTTCGCCGTTTCGGGATTCCGGTTCCCCCTGGCGTGACACCGCGAGGACCTCGTCCCGATAGGGGTGGCTCGGAGGAAGCCCAACCCCGGGGTGTCGGCTCCGGATTCATCTTGAGCGCAGATGGGCTGATCATGACCAACGCCCATGTGGTGGAAGGTGCTGACGAGCTGCTGGTGACGTTGCCGGACAAGCGCGAATTCAAGGGCAGGATCGTCGGTACCGATCGGCGTACCGACGTTGCGCTCGTGAAAATCGAGGCCACGGGTCTGCCGGCGGTTCGGGTAGGAGACGTCAACCGTTTGAGGGTCGGCGAGTGGGTGATGGCGATCGGTTCCCCGTTCGGCCTTGAGAACACGGTGACGGCAGGCATCGTGAGTGCCAAAAAGCGCGACACCGGCGACTTCCTGCCGTTCATCCAGACCGATGTGGCCATCAATCCCGGAAATTCTGGCGGACCCCTGATCAATATGCGTGGCGAGGTGATCGGCATCAACAGCCAGATCTATTCGCGCTCCGGTGGCTTCCAGGGCATCTCGTTCGCCATCCCGATTGACGAAGCCATGAGTGTTTCGGAGCAGCTGCGCGTTTCGGGTAAGGTGACCCGGGGGCGCATCGGCGTTCGCATCGACCAGGTGAGCAAGGACGTTGCAGAGTCCATCGGCCTCGGCCAGCCTCGAGGCGCCCTCGTGCGGGGTGTCGAGCCCGACTCACCCGCCGCACGCGCCGGCGTGGAGGCAGGAGACATCATCCTCAAGTTCGACGGCAAGGACATCGAGCGATCGGTGGAGCTGCCTCGCCTCGTGGGTAGCACCAGGCCTGGCACCAAAAGCAGCTTAACGGTGTTTCGACGGGGTGCGCAACGCGAACTCAGCGTGGTGGTGGCCGAGCTAGAAGTGGAAGCGCCACAGGCGAAAGCCGCCGAGCCTCCCGCGCCCCCGCCGGCTGTGACCACGATTGGTGAATCGCTCGGCCTGACCTTGGCCGAACTTACCGAGGCTCAGAAGAAGGAACTCAATCTCCAGAGCGGGGTGCGGGTGGTCGGCGCTGAAGGGGTGTCCGCGCGCGCTGGCCTGAGGGAAGGCGACGTGATTCTGGCGGTGGCCAACAAGGAGACCCGCACCTTGAAAGATATGGAGGCGATCCTCGGTGGTCTGGACAAGACGCGTCCGGTGAACATCCTGTTCCGACGAGGAGACTGGGCTCAGTACGTCGTGATCCGTCCCGAGCGTTGAGCGAACGGCGTTCTCTAAAGTGCTTGCACAGCTTGGCTCCCGACTCCAAATCCCTGTTCTCTGGCGGGCTTTGCAGGGGCGCAACGGTGGCGTGTACGCGACACGGATGGTGGAACTGAGGGATTCTTTTCTTCTTGAAAGTAAATGATTACTCACTTTTTCTGCCGAATCTCGCTCTCTGCTCGATAAAATTTCGGTCAGGAACCGAGAATTCAGCTGAAAACCAGCGTGTCGAATTCACGATGTGAGACATCCAGGGCAGCAAGCCGACACGGCCCGCCTGGCCGCTCCAGATGTCCCATCGTGGTGTTGATAAGCTGTTGATAAAATCCCTGTTGTTGCCCTGCGACAGGCTCTGGCAAACGTTTTCGTGGTTGGCTTGCCTGGCTTTTTGCCTACAATGAAACCCCAACTATCGCAGTTGCCATTGATTGTTGGTTCCGGGCGCGTCAGCAGCTGACGCGCCCTTTTTTATGGCTGTCCGAGCCCCTGCAGGGCGGCCTTTTTTCTGCCCGATCTGCTCTCCCGATGAACCACATCCGAAATTTTTCCATCATCGCGCACATCGATCATGGCAAGTCCACCCTGGCCGACCGGATCATCTCCCTCTGCGGCGGTTTGTCGGATCGCGAGATGAGCGAACAGGTGCTCGACTCGATGGACATCGAGAAAGAGCGCGGCATCACCATCAAGGCGCAGACGGCTGCCCTGAAGTACAAGGCACGCGATGGCCAGGTCTATAACCTCAACCTGATCGACACCCCCGGCCACGTCGACTTTTCTTATGAAGTGAGTCGCTCGCTCTCGGCCTGCGAAGGTGCGCTGCTGGTGGTGGACGCCTCGCAAGGCGTGGAGGCCCAGACGGTGGCCAACTGCTACACCGCGCTCGACCTTGGGGTGGAGGTGGTGCCGGTGCTCAACAAAATGGACCTGCCCAACGCCGACCCGGACAACGCGAAGGCGGAAATCGAGGACGTGATCGGCATCGATGCGAGCGATGCAATCCCGTGCTCGGCCAAGTCGGGCATGGGCGTGGAAGATATCCTGGAAGCCGTGGTGGCCCGCATCCCGCCGCCCAAGGGGCAGCCGGATGCCCCTTTGCGCGCCATGATCGTGGACAGCTGGTACGACGCTTATGTGGGTGTGGTCATGCTGGTGCGCGTGGTGGACGGGCGCCTGCTCAAGGGCGAGCGCTTCAAGATGATGGCCACCAACACCGTCTACAACGCCGACAACATGGGTGTGTTCACGCCGGCCAACGAGCCGCGCGATGTGCTCAACGCTGGCGAGGTGGGTTACATCATTGCTGGCATCAAGGAATTGCAGGCCGCCAAGGTGGGCGACACCATCACCTTGGAAAAGAAGCTGCCCAACAACCTGGGTCCAGCCGCCGAGGCGCTGCCCGGTTTCAAGGAGGTGCAGCCCCAGGTGTTTGCCGGTCTGTACCCGACCGAGGCCAACCAGTACGACGCGCTGCGCGACGCGCTGGAAAAGCTCAAGCTCAACGACGCCGCCCTGATGTATGAGCCGGAGGTGTCCCAGGCGCTGGGTTTCGGCTTTCGCTGCGGTTTCCTGGGCCTGCTGCACATGGAAATCGTGCAGGAGCGCCTGGAGCGTGAATTCGACCAGGACCTCATCACCACCGCACCCAGCGTGGTCTACCAGGTGGTCAAGCCGGACGGCGAGGTGATCATGGTCGAGAACCCCTCGAAGATGCCGGACCAGGGGCGCATCGAGGAGATCCGTGAGCCCATCGTGACCGTGCACCTGTACATGCCGCAGGAGTATGTGGGTGCCGTGATGACACTGGCCAACCAGAAGCGGGGCATGCAGCTCAACATGGCCTACCACGGCAAGCAGGTCATGCTGACCTACGACATGCCGCTGGGAGAAATCGTGCTGGACTTCTTTGACAAGCTCAAGTCGGTGAGCCGCGGCTACGCCTCCATGGACTACGAATTCAAGGAGTACCGGGCTTCTGACGTGGTGAAGGTCGACATCCTGCTCAACGGCGAGAAGGTGGATGCGCTGTCGATCATCGTGCACCGCTCGCAGTCGCAGTACCGGGGCAGGGCGGTGGCGGCCAAGATGCGGGAAATCATCAGCCGGCAGATGTTCGATGTGGCCATTCAGGCGGCCATCGGTGGCAACGTGATTGCGCGCGAAACCATCAAGGCACTGCGCAAGAATGTGCTGGCAAAATGCTACGGCGGTGACATTACCCGCAAGCGCAAACTTCTCGAAAAACAAAAGGCAGGCAAGAAGCGAATGAAGCAGATCGGATCCGTTGAAGTGCCCCAGGAGGCTTTCCTGGCCATTCTGCAGGTGCAGGACTGATGCCGGCGGCCATGGGCGCCATCACGGCGCTGGTTCTTGCGGCATTCGTCGGCTACACGCTGGCCTGGTACACCGGCGCTGTGGAGGGCAATTTTGCGCTGTTGCTGATGCTCGCCACGGGGGTCACCGGGGTGTACTGGGTGGCTGAAAAGCTGGTATTCCTGCCGCGCCGCCGTCAGGCGGCCGATCGCCTGGTGGCGGAGCACAACGCCCGCAAGGAGGCCTTGCTCAAACAGGGTTTCAGCCAGATCGAAGGCGATGTGGAGGTGGCACGCCAGCAGATGCTGGCCCAGCCCTGGTGGCTCGACTGGACGGCTGGTCTGTTCCCGGTGATCCTGGCGGTCTTTGTGCTGAGATCGTTCCTGTTCGAACCATTCAAGATTCCTTCCGGTTCCATGATCCCGACCTTGCGGGTGGGCGACCTCATCCTGGTCAACAAGTTTCATTACGGGATTCGAATGCCCGTTTTCAACACCAAGCTCCTGGCCAACAACGCGCCACAGCGGGGGGACGTCATGGTGTTTCGGTACCCGCCCCAGCCCAGTCTGGACTACATCAAACGGGTGGTGGGCCTGCCAGGTGACGAGGTGTCTTACCTGAACAAGACCCTCAGCATCAACGGACAGCCCGTCCCCAAAGTCGCCCAGCCCGATTTTTTCGACGGCGACACCATGCGGTACAGCCGTCAGTTCCAGGAGACGCTGGATCAGCGCAGCTACAACACCCTCAACGATGATGACCGCCCCGCGTTCGTTCCTGGCGCAGCGGAATTCCCCTTCAACGATGGCTGCCGGTATTCCGTGGAAGGCGTTGTGTGCAAGGTTCCCGAGGGACACTACTTCCTGATGGGAGACAATCGCGACAACTCGCTGGACTCACGTTACTGGGGGTTTGTACCGGAGGCCAACATTGTGGGTAGGGCTTTCTTTGTATGGATGAATTTCGGTGATCTGGGCCGCATCGGTTCATTTGACTGAGAGCGTACGGTTTGCAAATCTGGAGGACAAACATGGCAATAAGGAAACAGCAGCAAGGGCTCACCTTCTTCGGACTTCTGGTGGTTGGCATCCTGCTGGCGCTGGCCGGTGTGGTCGCAGCGCAGGTCGTCCCCACCTACATCGAGTACATGGCGGTGCAGAAAGCGGTGATCCGGGCTTCTGAAGGCACCACCGTTGCCGAAGTTCGCTCCATCTTTGACAAATCGGCGCAGATCGATGACATCCGCACGATCTCCGGCAAGGATCTCACGGTGGGCAAGGAAGGGGACCGTGTGGTGGTGTCATTCGCCTATGACCGTGAAATCCACCTCGCAGGTCCTGCCTATCTGCTGATGCGCTATGAGGGCCGTTCGCGATGACGCCGCGCCGGTGGCTTTCCGTGCTTGCGCTGATTCCACCCGTTGAGCGCTGAACTGAGCGCGCTCCAGCAGCGCCTGAACCATTCTTTCGCGGAATCCCGCTTGCTGCAGCGGGCGTTGACCCACCGCAGTTTCTCGGCCGATCACAACGAGCGACTGGAGTTTCTGGGCGACTCGGTGCTGAATCTCGCCGTCTCCGGGTTGCTGTTCGAGCGTTTGAGCGACCTGCCTGAGGGAGATCTTTCGCGGGTTCGGGCGAATCTGGTCAAGCAGGAAACCCTGTTCCAGATCGCGCTGTCCCTCGGGCTGCCGCTGGTTCTGCGCCTGGGCGACGGGGAAAAGCGTTCGGGCGGTCATAAGCGTCCGTCCATCCTCGCTGATGCCCTCGAGGCCCTTATCGGAGCGGTGTATCTCGATGCAGGCTTCGATGCGGCCGCAGCGCTGGTGCGACGGCTGTACGCCAATGTCGAACTCAGTGCCCAGATGAGCGCCATGGGCAAGGACCCCAAGACCGAATTGCAGGAGTGGTTGCAGGCGCGCAAAATGAAGCTGCCCACTTACCGGGTGGTTGCCACCTTGGGCGAGGCACATCGACAGACGTTCGATGTGGAGTGCCTGGTGGGCGAAACGGGTCACACCGAGCGTGGCATCGGTGCATCCCGCCGGGCGGGGGAACAGGCGGCTGCGGCTGCCATGTTGCAGCACCTGACGGCTCGGGGCGCCGGGCACGGCCGCTGAGCTTCGCCGAACTTGCGGCCACGCGCCAACCAGAACCGAGTTGCTTACCATGTCCATCAAGCCGTCTTCACCCCTGCCACCCGGCGACTCACCGGGCGCTTCCGATCCCAATACGGATCTGGACCGGATGCTGGCCCAGGCACTTCGCAAGTCCGCCCCGGGGGCCGATGCGGAGTTGCCGGATGCTCCTCTAGACGCGGTTGAGGCCGGCCTCGACCCGGCGCAGCACCGGTGTGGCTATGTGGCCATCGTTGGCAAGCCGAACGTGGGCAAGTCGACCCTGTTGAACGCGTTGGTGGGGCAGAAGGTGAGCATCACTTCCCGCAAGGCGCAGACCACCCGCCACCGCATCACCGGCATCCGCACGATCGGCGCCAGCCAGTTCGTGTTTGTGGATACCCCGGGCTTTCAGACGCGCCACGGCAACGCATTGAACCGGGCGTTGAACAAGACGGTGCTCGGGGCCGTGAACGATGTGGACCTGATCCTGTTTGTGGTAGAGGCTGGCAACTTCAACCTGGCCGATGCCAAGGTGCTGGACTTGCTCCCGTCCAAGGTTCCGGTGATGCTGGTGGCCAACAAATTCGACCTGGTGCACCGCCGGGGCGAGCTTGCGCCCTGGCTGCGCTCCATGCAGGAGCGGCATGCTTTTGCCGAATACGTTCCGATGTCTGCAAAGGCATCGAAGGACATCCAGCGGCTGTTTGCGATCTGCGAGAAGTATCTGCCCCAGCAACCCTGGATGCATGATCCAGACGATCTCACTGACCGCAGCGAGCGGTTCATGGCCAGCGAAATGGTCCGGGAAAAGCTGTTTCGCCTGACGGGTGATGAGCTGCCCTACACCTCCACCGTGATCATCGACAAGTTCGAGGAAGAGGGCCGACTCAAACGCATTGCGGCCACCATCGTGGTGGAGCGGGAAGGTCACAAGGGCATGGTGATCGGCGACAAAGGCGAAAAGCTCAAGCGCATCGGTACCGAGGCCCGACAGGAACTGGAAAAACTCTGGGACTGCAAGGTGTTTCTCGAACTGTGGGTCAAGGTGCGCTCCGGCTGGGCCGACGACGATGCCCGCGTGCGGTCCTTTGGCTACGAGTAAACGGCTCGCCACTTCCGCCATGGCCACGCGCCGCTTCGTCGATGAGCCTGCCTACGTGTTGCACCGCTACGACTGGAGCGAGTCGAGTCTGGTGCTGGAGGTGTTCACCCGGCACCACGGACGCATCGCCCTGGTGGCCAAGGGCGTCAAGCGCCCGACATCGCAGTTCCGGCCGGTTCTTTTGCCGTTGCAGCCCCTGAGCCTGAGCTGGGGGGGAGATGCCGAGGTGCGGACGTTGAAGTCCGCCCAATGGCTGGGTGGGCATGTGATGCCCACCGGGGAGGCTTTGTTGTCTGGCAGCTACCTCAATGAACTGATGCTTCGGCTGCTGGCCCGCGATGACCCGCATCCCCTGCTGTTCGACCACTATGCCTTTGCGGTGCAGTTGCTCGCCGAGCGGGCCGACGCCCAGCAACTGGTGCTTCGGGCTTTCGAGCTGCTGCTGCTGAAGGAAACTGGCGTATTGCCTGACCTTGCGCAGGAAGGCAGTTCGATGACGCCGATCGACCCCGAAGGCGTCTACGTGCTGATGCCGGAGAGCGGCCTGCGTGCCGCGCACGCCGGCGATGCCAGACCCCTGACCGGTGCGCAATGTCTGGCGCTGCACCAGGCGATGAACGACGAACAGGTTTTTCTGGCCACGCTGCGGGCATGTGCGGACTGCATCGCAGCGCTGCGCCCGCCCCTGCGCAATCTGCTGCAATACCATGGCGGCGTCGGCATGTTCAAGACGCGCCAGCTCATGATCGACATCCAGGCCCTGATGCGCCCGGGTGAGCCAGCGCCGCCCGCCATCGATCCGCCCCACCGCGCATCTTTCCCAACGGTCTTCCAGACTTCACCATGAATACAGCATCGCAGCAGTCGATGGCCCGTACGGCCTTGTCGGTCAATCTGAACAAGGTCGCCCTGGTGCGCAACACCCGCCACCTGGGCATTCCATCCGTGACGCGTGCGGCGACCCTGTGCCTGTCGGCTGGTGCGCATGGCATCACCGTGCATCCCCGGCCAGACGAGCGGCATGTTCGCCTCCACGATGTGTTCGATCTGGGAGCCGTGTTGCGGGAATGGCCGGACCGCGAGTTCAACATCGAGGGCAATCCCTTCCACAACCTCATGGATGTGGCCCGGATGGTCCGGGAAAAAGGTCTGCCACTGCACCAGCTCACGCTGGTGCCCGACAGCGAGGGGCAATTCACCAGTGATCATGGGTGGAACCTGCCCCAGGACGCCGAGCGCCTGCGGCCAGTGATCGCGCAGGCCAAGGCGCTGGGGGCACGGGTGAGCCTGTTCATGGACGCCGATGCGAGCGCCATGGAGGCTGCCCACGCGGTGGGTGCGGACCGCGTGGAACTCTACACCGAGCCCATGGCTGCGGCCTGGCCGTCGCCTGACCAGCGCGCGGTCCAGTTGCAGCGCTTCCAGGAAGCTGCACAGGCTGCATTGGATGCAGGCCTCGGGATCAACGCCGGCCACGACCTCAACCTTGCCAACCTCAGCGGTTTTCTGCGCCAGGTGCGGGGCGTGCAGGAAGTGTCCATCGGACATGCGCTCATTGCCGATGCCCTGGAGCTGGGCTACGAATCAACCGTTCGGGCTTATCTGAACGCCATCGAAGCAGCAGGCCTGCCGTCCGCATGATCTACGGGATCGGAACCGATATTTGCGACATCCGTCGCGTCGAGGCCACCTGGAGCCGTCAGGGTGATCGGTTTGCCCAGCGGGTACTGGCTGACGGTGAACTGGCCGTGTGGCGGCAGCGCAGCGCCCGCTGGCCCCAGCGTGGCCTGCGGTTTCTGGCCACGCGGTTTTCTGCCAAGGAGGCGTTCTCCAAGGCCATCGGACTGGGCATGCGGATGCCGATGACCTGGCGGCATTGCGAAATCCGCAATCTGCCCAGCGGTCAGCCCGTGGTCGTTCTGCACGGTGAGCTCAAGCGCTGGTTCGAAGAGCAGGGCCTGCGAGCGCATGTGACCGTTACCGACGAATCGGACTATGCGGCAAGCTTCGTGGTCGTGGAGCGCTTCGGCCCCCCTGGGGCTGCATCCCCGAACCCTTCGAAGGAATTTTCATGAACACCCATGCACCGCTCATCATCGACGTGGCCGGGCTGGCCTTGACCGAGGCCGACGAGCGCCGCCTCGCGCACCCGCTGGTGGGGGGCGTCATCCTGTTCGCCCGCAACTGGCAGGACCGTGCCCAGCTGACCGACCTGTGCCAACACATCAAGGCGGTGCGCGCCGACCTTCTGATTGCGGTGGACCACGAAGGCGGGCGGGTACAGCGGTTCCGCTCTGACGGGTTTACCCACCTGCCACCGATGGCTGCACTGGGAGCCCTCTGGATGCAGAAGGCGCGGGCCTCCGAGCCGGCAGGTGCCTCCGCGCTGAAGGCTTGCAATGCGGCGGTGGCGGTGGGCCATGTGCTGGGCTCTGAGCTGCGCGCCTGCGGGGTCGACCTGAGCTTTGCCCCCGTGCTGGATCTGGATCATGGGGGCAGCTCGGTCATCGGAGACCGCGCCTTTGCCCGGGATCCGCGCGTGGTGACGCTGCTGGCCCAGAGCGTCATCCAGGGCATGTTGCGCAGCGGCATGGCCCACTGTGCCAAGCATTTTCCCGGTCACGGGTACGTGCGCGCCGATTCGCATCTGGCCATCCCGGTGGATAACCGCAGCCTGAAAGCCATCCTGGCCGACGACGCTGCACCCTATGCGTGGCTTGGTGCGACCCTGCGCGCCGTGATGCCCGCGCACGTGATCTACCCCAGGGTGGATGCGAGGCCCGCAGGCTTCTCGCCGCGCTGGCTGCAGCAGGTGCTGCGGGAGCAACTTGGTTTTCGCGGTGCCGTGTTCAGCGACGACCTCAGCATGGAGGCCGCCCGCTACATCGATGGCCACCCGGTCGGCTACGCCGAGGCGGCGTTGGCGGCATTGTCTGCGGGCGTCGATCTGGTGGTGCTGTGCAACCAGTCGCTGGTGGACAACGGAGCACCCATCGACGACGCCATCGAACAATTGGCCAAGGCGCAATGGCGCGGCGACTGGAATGCGCAACCGGCCAGTGAGGAGCGCCGGTTGTCCTTGTTGCCGGTCGCACCGGCCATGGATTGGGATGACCTGATGGTCGACGCTGCGTACATGAACGCGCTGGGCTTGCTGCCCTGACCGGTCAGCCGGCTGGCTGGCCGTGCGCGATCAACTGTCGAGCCCCAGTTTGTCGAGCATGTCGGCCACCAGCTCCAGCCGCACCAGGGGATTTTCCAGCGACATCAGGCGCTGCTTGAGTTCGGTTGGTGCCGGCAAGAGCTCCGCCCAGCGGTTGGCCAGCCAGCCGCTGTCGTTCCACTGAAAAGGCTGCTGGATTGGCAGGTCCTGGAGCTGCTGGGGATCCCGCTGCTCCAGGTTCTTCAGCAGCCGTTGCAGGGCGTCGCGCGCGCTCACCAGATGCTCTGGCACCGGCACCACGATTTCCGGGTCGTCCAGCCGCACGTCGGCCACCCAGAGTCCGTGGGGCAGTTGGTGGCGCCCCGTGATGTGGAAGCGCTGCAGTCCCCGGCAGCGAATGAGCATCAGGCCGGGCTGCGGCTTTTCGAGGTGCTCGATCTGCACCAGGGTACCGACCGAGTGGAACACTTCCTTCGCAAACCCGTCGCCGCTGGGCGGTGCGCTGGGGTTGATGCGCCTCACCTCGCTGCCTTCGCTGAGTGCCACGATCCCGAACGGTGCACCGGCCTTGTGGCAGCGGCCGATCATGTCGAGGTAGCGCACCTCGAAGATGCGCAGCGACATCCATCCGCCGGGAAACAGAACGGTCTGCAGGGGAAAGAGGGGAAGCTGCGACAGCGTCAGCGGCTCACCGGCAGGCCGTGACGTCAATCTGTGACCACCGCATCCGCGCTGAACCGCTGCAGCATGGCCAACGTGCTCGCCACCGTGCTGCGCAACTCGCGCCGGTCACAGATGAAATCGACCGCGCCCTTGGTCTGCAGGAACTCGGCCCGCTGGAAACCCTCCGGCAGTTTCACGCGCACGGTGTTCTCGATCACGCGGGGACCTGCAAACCCGATCAGCGCTTTGGGCTCTGCAATGACCACATCGCCCACAAAGGCGAACCCGGCGGACACGCCGCCCATGGTGGGGTCCGTCAATACGCTGATGTAGGGCAGCCCCTTCTTGGCAAGCCGCGTGAGCGCGGCATTGGTCTTGGCCATCTGCATCAGCGACAGCAGGCCTTCCTGCATGCGGGCGCCTCCGGTGGCGGTGAAGCAGATGAAAGGCACCTTCTGCGCAATCGCTTCTTCGACGCCGCGCACGAAGCGCTCCCCCACCACCGATCCCATGGAGCCCCCCATGAAGTCGAATTCGAAGCAGGCAACGACCAGACTGATGCCATGCACCGCTCCGCCCATGACGATCAGCGCATCCGTCTCTCCGGTGGCCTCCAGCGCTTCCTTGAGGCGCTCGGGGTACTTGCGGCTGTCCTTGAATTTCAATGCATCCACCGGGAGCACCTCCTGGGCCAGTTCATAGCGTCCCTCGGCGTCCAGGAATGCGTTGAGCCGGGCGCGTGCACCAATGCGGTGGTGGTGGCTGCAGTGCGGGCAAACGTTCTGGTTCTTTTCCAGGTCGTTCTTGTAGAGCACCGCCTCGCAGCTAGGACACTTGATCCACAGACCCTCGGGCACGCTGCGGCGCTCGGTCGGGTCGGTGGGCGTGATCTTGGGCGGCAGCAGTTTTTCGAGCCAGGACATGGGGTCTCCTTGTCGCGCCGGACGCTCGCCCGACGCGGAAAGCGGATTATGCGTCCAGCGCTTTTCGGATGGTGCGCAGGAAATGGGCGGCCACTGGAATGACCTTTTCGTGCGGTTCGTCTTCGATCAGCTGAATGAGCCGCGAGCCGATCACTACTGCATCCGCAGAGCGACCGATGGCTTTTGCAGTGTCTGCATCGCGGATGCCGAAGCCAACGCCCACCGGGACGCTGACGTGCGCCCGGATGCGCGGCAACATCGCCTCGACTTGCCCGACATCCAGCGTACCGGCGCCGGTCACGCCCTTGAGCGAGACGTAGTACACATAACCGCTGGCCACGCGGGCCACCTGGGCCATGCGTTCGTCGGTGGATGTGGGCGCCAGCAGGAAGATCAGGTCGATGCCGTTGGCCCGCAGATCGGCCGCAAAGGCCTCGCATTCCTCCGGTGGGTAGTCCACGACCAGCACCCCGTCCACGCCGGCAGCGGCCGCGTCGCGCACGAACGCCTTGGCGCCGTGCTTCTGGTCGTACCGCTCCACCGGATTGGCATAGCCCATCAGAACGACCGGCGTGCTGCTGTCGCGTTCGCGGAAAGTCTTCACCATGGCCAGCACCTGCGTCAGGCCGATACCCAGCGCCAGAGCGCGGTCACCAGCCTTCTGAATCACCGGGCCGTCGGCGGACGGGTCGGAGAACGGCACGCCCAGTTCGATGACGTCAGCGCCTGCCTCCACCATGCCGTGCATCAGATCGGGGGTGATATCGGCATAGGGAAAGCCAGCCGTCACATAGGGAATGAGTGCCTTGCGGCCCTGAGTGCTCAGGCCGGTGAGCGTGGCGGTGATTCGGCTCATTGGGCAGCCCCCCTGTTGGTGGCCTGGCTGAGGGGAGGGCGCGTGGCCGACTTGGCAGGCATCTGCACCAGGGCCGGTTCCGCGCCGCCTTTGACGGCCTGTCCCCGGCAACTGGGTCGGCAGTAAAAGTCGGCCTGCGACAGGTCGGCGACAGTACCGATGTCCTTGTCGCCACGCCCCGACAGGTTGACAAGGATGGACTGGTCCGGCCGCATGGCGCGCGCCATCTTCATGGCGTGCGCTATCGCGTGGCTGGACTCCAGGGCAGGGATGATGCCTTCGGTGCGGCAGAGGTAGTGAAATGCCTCCAGAGCCTCCTGGTCGGTGATGCCCACATACTCGGCGCGTCCCAGGTCCTTGAGGTAGGCATGTTCGGGTCCCACGCCCGGGTAGTCCAGGCCGGCGCTGACGCTGTGGGTTTCGGTGACCTGGCCATTGTCGTCCTGCAGCACATAGGTGCGGTTGCCGTGCAGCACGCCGGGGCTCCCCATCTGCAATGAAGCGGAATGCTTCCCGCTGTCCAGGCCTTCACCAGCAGCCTCGACACCGATGAGGCGCGTGTTTGCTTGGCCGATGTAGGGATAAAAGATTCCCATGGCATTGCTGCCGCCACCCACGCATGCCACCACCGCGTCGGGTTGTTCTCCAGTGCAACCGGCGCCGTGCAGCATCTCGGGCATCTGCACGAGGCATTCTTCGCCGATCACGCTCTGGAAGTCCCGCACCATCATCGGGTAGGGATGTGGCCCGGCCACCGTGCCAATGATGTAGAAGGTGTTGTCCACATTGGCGACCCAGTCGCGCATCGCTTCGTTGAGCGCGTCCTTCAGCGTCTTGCTGCCGCTCTCCACGGGTACCACTGTGGCGCCCAGCAATTTCATGCGGTACACGTTCGGGCTCTGACGCTTGACGTCCTCGCTGCCCATGTAGACCACGCATTCCAGTCCGTAACGGGCGCAGATGGTGGCGGTGGCAACACCGTGCTGGCCTGCCCCGGTTTCGGCAATGATGCGCGGCTTGCCCATGCGTCGTGCCAGCATGGCCTGCCCGATGGTGTTGTTGATCTTGTGGGCACCCGTGTGGTTGAGGTCCTCGCGCTTGAGGAAGATCTGCGCGCCGCCCTGTTCCCGGCTCATGCGGGCTGCGTGGTACACGGGACTGGGCCGGCCCACGAAGTGGGCGAGTTCGCTTTTGAATTCGGCCAGGAATTCCGGGTCGTTCTGGTACTTGGCGTACGCGGCCTTGAGTTCCATGATGGCGTGGGTGAGCGTCTCGCTCACGAAGCTGCCGCCGTAAATGCCGAAATGCCCCTTGGCATCGGGTTGCTGGTAGGAAGACATATGGGTTTCTCGCTGGAATGGCCCGGCAGGTGGCCCGCTGCGCGACAGGTCAGGCCGGGTTTGCAATCAAGGCATCGGCTGCCCGCACGGCAGCCACGAAAGCGAGCAACTTGGCGGGATCTTTGATGCCCTTGGACACCTCCACACCCGAGCTCACGTCAACGGCCCAGGGCCGTACGCGTCGGATGCCATCGGTCACGTTTGCAGGCGTGAGTCCACCAGACAAAACGAGGCGAGAGCTGGCGTTTAGAAGCGGATGTGACCAAGGGAATGCGGTCCAGTCGAAGGATTGGCCGGAACCACCGTAGCCGTCGGCGTGCGCGTCGAGCAGGATGGCCTGGGCGTCGGAGAAACGTTCGGCGTATTCTAGAAGATCGAACGCTGCGCCGGCTGGTCCTGTGGGAATGCGGGCCGCGCGCAGAAAAGCGCGCCCGATAGCCCGGCACTGTTCGGGCGATTCGTCGCCGTGAAACTGAAGGGTTGCATTGGGTACCTCTGCGCAGGCCGCATCGATGTCCTGCACCTGCGCGTTCACAAACAGCAGCACCGGTGTCACGAAGGCGGGCAATAGCCTGGCCAGTTCCCCCGCCCGGCGCGCTGACACGGCCCGCGCGCTCTCTTGGTACATCACGAACCCGATCGCGTCTGCGCCAGCCTGTACGGCTGCCTGCACATCTGCTTCCCGGGTGAGTCCGCAGATCTTGATGCGGGTTCGATGCTGAGCCATGGTTCTGCAAGTAGGTGGAATGCGGCAATGGCGGACCTGCTGACACAGGCCGCGAAACTGCGGAGGAGCCCGGCTTCAGGGGAGCCAGTCGAATGCTGCAGTGGTGTCTGGCAGGGCGAATTCAGGATCGTAGCGTGGGCCCAGGAAGTACAGGCCGTCAGGGGAAAAGGTGGGCGCGGCAGCGTCCCGGCTTCGGGCCTGAAGCACTTCCGTCAGCCAGGCCGCAGGGCGCGCACCCGTTCCCACAGCAATCAGACACCCCATGATGTTCCGGATCATGTGGTGCAGGAAGGCTGTGGCTTCGAATTCGAACCGCAGGTAGTGCCCCCGCCGCTCGATGGCAATGTTCAGCATGCGCTTGATGGGGGAATGGGCCTGGCACTGCGCCGCGCGGAAGGACGAGAAATCGTGTTCACCCAGCAGCGCTTCGGCCGCTTTCCGCATGGTGTCTACCTGCACGGTGCGGAATACCCACCCTACGCGTCCCACCTCGACGCTCGGTCGCACCGGAGATTCCAGCAGAACGTAGGCATAGCGCCGCGATCGGGCACTGGCGCGCGCATGAAAGGTCCCCGGCACCTGTCGGGCCCATTGCACCGCAATATCGGATGGCAGGAAACTGTTGGTGCCGCGCACCCACGCGTTCTCCGGACGATGGACCGTGCAGTCGAAGTGCACCACCTGCATGAGACCGTGAACGCCGGCATCAGTCCGTCCGGCGCACAGGGTATTGATGCCTGGAACATTCAGGAACCGCTCCAGAGCGAGCTCGAGTTGGTCCTGTACCGTGCGGCCACTGGGCTGGCTCTGCCAGCCGTCGTAGGCACTACCGCTGTAGCTCAGACCGAGTGCGATGCGGGTGCGGTAGGGCTGGGTAGCCCCGGGATCGGGGCTTTCGGCGTCGGGATGGTTCAACTCGGTGAGGGCGACCGATCAGCCAAGGTCCGACAGGAATGTGCGGGCCTTGGTCTTCAGCGTACCCGTAGCCTCTGCAAGAACCTCTTCGGCCAGCGAGCGTGCACCCTCCAGATCGCCAATCGCCCGGAATTCTTCAGCAAGAGACAGCTTGGTGTCCAGCGGGCTTTCTTCGGTCACCTGTTCGATGTCGGTCGCCAGCGCCTCCGAGCCACCGTCAAGGTCAAGGCTGAGGCCGTTCAGATCGAACGCCATGAGATCGTTGGTGTCCTGTTGGGCTGGCGCTGGGGTCGATGCAGGTGCAAGCGCCTGCGGTTCGTCGAGCGTGAAGTCCGGCAGCACCTCGTTTTCATCAAAGGTGGGGGCCGCGCTTTGTTCGGCTTCGGGTGTGGACTTTTCGCCCGATGCGGCTGTGCTTTCCAGGGGCGCAGGCTCGGACGGGAAATCCAGGTCGAAGTCCATTGGCACCGATGGGGGATTGTCGACCGGAACAGGGTCGGGCAGATCGGTTAGCGCATCGGTGAGGTTGAGGTCGTCCATGCCGGACACCGCGCTGTCCCGTGGCTCGACCGCCGCAGCTGGTGCCGGATCGTCGAACGAGAAATCCAGATCCAGCGAGTTACCGGTGTTGCCACTGTCCGCAGGCATGGAGCTGGCTTCAAACGGGCGTGTGTTGACTGCACCACCGGCCACTCCAGCTGCAGCTGCCAGTTTCACGGCCGGACTGCCTCCTGGCTGGTACAGCGGATTGG
The DNA here is from genome assembly GCA_025458915.1 of Hydrogenophaga sp. Taxonomy (GTDB): domain Bacteria; phylum Pseudomonadota; class Gammaproteobacteria; order Burkholderiales; family Burkholderiaceae_C; genus Hydrogenophaga. The sequence continues at coordinate 2,900 of JALORL010000003.1, read as the reverse complement.
ACGGATCCAGCTCCTTGCCGAGATCGCAGGCATGCTCCCATTCGGGGCCTTGGCCCTGTGTCAGGTTGTAGGCTTCGGTGGCCACCACCTCGAAGGCCCGTGCGTCACGCCGTTTGGCATAGATTTCCATCAGCTTGCTGTGGATTGCCACCCGGGTCGGTGAGCTGCGCATCGCCTCTTTGAGGATTTCTTCGGCCTGCAGATCCCGCCCGTAAGCCAGGTACACGTCCGCCTCTGCTACCGGATCCACATCGCCAGCCGCATCCAGCTGGCTTGGGGAATAGACCATCGACGAACCAGACACACTTGCGTCGGCCGTGTCGATGTGCTGGCCACCACTGGAGCCGAAGAATGAGTCTGGCTGCAGTCGGCTTTCGAGGAACGAACTGTCAACGCTCGCGCCCTTGTTGCGCTGGCGCAGGCGATACAAGCCCAGTCCGGCGAGCAGCGCCAGCAATGCGCCGGCGATGGGCAGGACCAGTGGGTTGTCCCGCAACTGGTCGATGAAGCCGGGCTCTTCCGGCAGGGGTTGCGGCGCAGGGAGCGGGGCCAGCACAGGCGCAGGGGCCGGGGCCGGTTCTGGTGTCTGCACCTGCGGCGCTGGCGCTTGCCCCTCGGCGGTTGGTTCACTGGCCGGCGTGGCCGCCGGCACGTTGATGCCGGGTGCTTCGGCGGCGGGCGCAGCTGGCGCTGCGGGAGGCAGGGCCGCAGCACCGGGACCCGCAGCGGGTGCGGGTGCTGGTGCAGCGGGCTGCAACTGGGCCAGCTCTTCGATGTTTCGGTTCAGCTCGGCCACCCGGCTGGACGCGTCCTGGGCCTGACGTTCCTGGGCGATACGGGCTTCGGGTGCGGCAGCACCGGGCTCGGGTTGTTTGGAGAGGGTGAGGCGATCAGGTGGCGCAGCGGGGCGTCCGGCGTCCTGCACCTCGGTGCTGACCGTGCCAGCGGCCTGGCGGTCTGCCTGCCCCACTTCCGCATCGGGCACGGCACCCGCCAATCTGCGGCGGAACTCGTTGAAGTCCCGACTCTGGGCGGCAATGATCTGCCGGGCTTCGCCAGCTCCCACGGCAGCGGCATCGGTGGCGCTCGGGAGATCAAGCACAACACCCGCGCGCAGGCGGTTCACGTTGTTCCCGATGAAGGCCTGTGGGTTGGCGCGCAGCATGGCGACCAGCATCTGGTCGAGTGAGACATTGGCAGGGCGGTTCGCCATGGCAATCTCACCTGCTGTGTCACCAGCGCTGACCGTGACCCGATCGGGCACCGAGGTGGGTGGCGGGACCGGGGCGGATGCTGGCGCTGGGGTCGCAGCAGGAGCGGCAGCGGCAGGCGGAGCCGGGGGCAATGGCGTTGCGGAGGGTGGTGTGGCGGTAGCCGGAGCCGGCGATGTGACAGCCGCACCCGGTGCGACGGGTTGGGCAGGTGCCACAGGTGCGGCCGCCCGCTGGCGCGGTGGGTCAAACAGCAGTGTGTAATCGCGGACCAGGCGTCCTGAAGCCCAGTTTGCCTCCACGATGAGATCAACGAATGGCTCTGTGACCGGTCGGAAACTGGAAAGCTGAAGGAACGCTCGGCCATCGGCACGGCGTTGCAGGGTAATCTGCAGGCCGCTCAGTGCGGGATTGAAATCCATCCCGGCAGCGGAGAACGCCTCCCCGGAGGCAAGGCCCACTGTCAGCGATGCCGCTTCCTCGGCGTTGATTTCGGGAATGTCGATCTGGGCCCTCAGCGGTTCGCCGAGCGCCGATTGCACCACCACCCGCCCAAGCGCCAGCGCTTGCGCGTCCGGGTGCTGGGCGATGCCCAGACACATCACGGCTGCCAGCGCAACCGAATGCATCCGTGTCAGTCCGAGCGATTTGCCGCCCACTCTTGGGGTTGTGACCGGAGAAGAATGGGTATGACGGGGGATGGATGGCACTTGGACCTCGACGTGAAAATTCGAGAAATGACCATAACATCAACGCATTACAGTGACAAGCTGAGAATCCGCTTGAGTTTCAAAGCCTGCCTTCCATCGGAACTGCCTTGCCGTTCTCGTTGCAAGTTCGCAACGAGAACGCCCGGTCCTCGCGTTAGCGCCTGACGCGCCATGAGGCTTTCAGGCAGCCAAAAGGATGCGCAGCATGCGCCGGAGAGGCTCGGCCGCACCCCACAGCAGCTGGTCGCCGATGGTGAAGGCTCCCACGTACTCGGGGCCCATGGCCAGTTTGCGGATGCGGCCGACCGGGATGGTCATGGTGCCGGTCACGGCCACCGGCGTCAGGTCCTGAATGGTGGCTTCACGCGTGTTCGGCACCACCTTGGCCCAGGGGTTGTCGGCGGCGATCATGGCCTCGATGTCGGCCACCGGCACGTCCTTCTTGAGCTTGAAGGTCAGGGCCTGGCTGTGGCAGCGCATCGCGCCCACGCGCACGCAGAAGCCATCGACCGGGATCGGTGCAGAGCCGAACTGCTCGCCCAGACCGAGAATCTTGTTGGTCTCGGCCATGCCCTTCCACTCTTCCTTGGACATGCCGTTTCCCAGGTCCTTGTCGATCCAGGGGATGAGGCTGCCACCCAGCGGCACGCCGAAGTTGGCGGTTTCGGCGCCACTCAGGCTGCGCTGCTTGGCAATCACCTTGCGGTCGATTTCCAGGATGGCGCTCTTGGGGTCGTCCAGCAGGGCCTTCACTTCGGCGTTCAGCGTGCCGTACTGTGTGAGCAGTTCGCGCATGTGCTGGGCGCCACCACCGGAGGCGGCCTGGTAGGTCTGGGTGCTCATCCACTCGACCAGACCGGCCTTGTAAAGCGCCCCCACCCCCATCAGCATGCAGCTGACGGTGCAGTTGCCGCCGATCCATTCCTTGCCGCCCTTGGCCAGGGCGTTCTTGATCACCGGCATGTTGACCGGGTCCAGG
>JALORL010000236.1 GCA_025458915.1 Hydrogenophaga sp. | reverse complement strand
GCTGCGGCGCTGGAACCCGGCGCTGATGGTGTGGGGCATGTCGGCCACGCTGGGCAACCTGGACGAAGCGCGCCACACGCTGCTCGGCCCGGGCAACGACGGTGTGCTGGTGCAGGGCAAGACACCCAAGCGCCTCACGGTGGACACGCTGCTGCCGCCCAGCGTGGACCGGTTTCCCTGGGCCGGTCACCTGGGCCTGACCATGCTGCCGCAGGTGGTGGAGGAGATTGACCGCAGCGGCAGCACGCTGGTGTTCACCAACACGCGCTCACAGGCCGAGCTGTGGTACCAGGCCCTGCTGGACGCGCGGCCCGACTGGGCCGGGCTGATTGCGCTGCACCAGTGCGCGAGTGGGTGGAAACCAGTTTGAAAAGCGGTGCGTTGCGCGCGGTGGTGTGCACCAGCAGCCTGGACCTGGGCGTGGACTTTCTGCCGGTGGAGCGCGTGCTGCAGATCGGCTCGCCCAAGGGCATTGCGCGGCTGCTGCAGCGCGCCGGGCGTTCGGGCCATGCGCCGGGCCGGCCGTCGCGCATCACCATCGTGCCCACGCATGCGCTGGAACTCATCGAAGGCGCCGCTGCGCGCCATTCCGTGCAGGCAGGCAACATCGAAGCGCGCAACGTGCCGCAGCAACCGCTCGACGTGCTGGTGCAGCACCTGGTGACGGTGGCGCTGGGCGGTGGCTTCGTGCCGGAAAAACTGTTGACCGAAGTGCGCAGCACCGCTGCCTATGAAAACCTGAGCGATGCAGACTGGGCCTGGTGCCTGGCCTTCGTGCGCCAGGGCGGCGAAGCCCTGGGCGCCTACCCCGACTTCCACCGCGTGCTGCCCGATGCCCAAGGTGTGTGGCGCGTGCCCGATGCGCGGCTGGCGCGGCGGCATCGCATGAACATCGGCACCATCGTCAGCGACGCCAGCATGGCGGTGCAGTTCGTGGGCGGCGCACGCCTGGGCCATGTGGAGGAAAGCTTTGCCGCACGCCTCAAGCCCGGCGACTGCTTCCTGTTCGGCGGCCGGCTGCTGGAGCTGGTGCGGGTGCATGACATGACGGCCTGGGTGAAGCGCGCTCAAGGCCAGCGCGCGGCGGTGCCGCGCTGGAACGGCGGCAAGATGCCACTGTCCACCACGCTCGCCGAAGCGGTGGTGGACCAGCTGGAGCGCGTGGCGGGCGGCGACCATGGCGAGCCGGAGCTCAAGGCCGCGCGCGCCATGCTGGCAGTGCAGCGCGAATGGTCGGCCCTGCCCACGCGGCAACAACTGCTGGCCGAGGTGCTGCACTCGCGCGAAGGCACCCACCTGTTCCTCTACCCCTTCGCGGGCCGCCATGTGCATCTGGGCCTGGCCAGCCTGATCGCCTGGCGCGTGGCGCGCAACTCGCCCACCACCTTCTCCATTGCGGTCAACGACTACGGTTTCGAGCTGCTCTCGCCCACGCATTGCGACTGGGCCGAACTGCTGCCGCAGACCTTGCTGAACCCCCACGCCGACGACACCCTGCGCGCGGACATTCTGGAGAGCCTGAACGCGGGCGAACTGGCGCAGCGGCGCTTCCGGGAGATTGCGCGCATCGCCGGCCTGATCTTCCAGGGCCACCCCGGCGAGCAGCGCAGCAACCGGCAGCTGCAGGCGTCGTCGCGGTTGTTCTGGGACGTGTTCCGCCAGTACGACCCCGGCAACCGCCTGCTGCAACAGGCCGAGCGCGAACTGCTGGCCCTGGAGCTGGACATGGCACGGCTGCAGACCGCGCTGGCGCGCATGAACGCACAGACGCTGCTGCTGCACCAGCTGGAACGCCCCACCCCGTTTGCCTTTCCGCTGATGGTGGAGCGCCTGCGCGAGAAGTTCAGCAACGAAAGCGTGGCCGAGCGCATTGCGCGCATGGTGGCGCAGCTGGAGCAGGCCGCTGGCGGCAAGGGGCGCAAGGCTGCCCGCGCGAAAGCCGATGCGCCGGCAGAAGAACAAGCCGCGCAACAAGCGGTCAAGGCGGTGCTGCACACGCTGGACTTCGGGCGCGACAGCCCCGAAGCGCAAGGTGCTGCGCGCCGCCCTCGCCGCGAACGCAAGGCGTAGCGCCCGTTGCCGCCGCTGTAGGACCGACCCGGCTGAGTAGGCCGGTTTACTTGCTCGGTCTGGACACCACCTCCCCCGTTCGGGCTGAGCCTGTCGAAGCCATGCCCACATCGGTGTGGGCCCTTCGACACGGCCTGTCCTGAGCTTGTCGAAGGGCTCAACCCGAACGGGATGTTGCGTCCCACCGCCGCGCGTCGATTCCCCTCACCCAGGTCGGTTGAAACGCCTCGCCACCCGTTGCTGCGCCGCGTGTGCCGACAATCCAGCCCATGCCGTCTCCCATCACCGCGCTCGCCACCGACCCCACGCACGCCAGCGTCGACTGGGGCGGTGAAACCCTGCACCTGCTGCCCGAGCGCGCCCTGTGGTGGCCGGCGCAGGGAACGCTGTTCGTGGCCGACCTGCACATCGGCAAGGCGGCCACCTACCGGGCACTCGGCCAGCCGGTTCCCCATGGCACCACCGAAGACAACCTGTCGCGGTTGAGCGAACTCATCAACAGGCTTCAAGCACAGCAGTTGGTGTGCCTGGGCGACTTCCTGCATGCCGCCGCCGCGCACACAGCGCACGTGCTGGCCTCACTGCAGGCCTGGCGCGAACGGCATGCCAGCCTGCGCATCGCCCTGGTGCGCGGCAACCACGACGACCGCGCCGGCGACCCGCCGCCCGCGCTGGCCATCGCGGTGGTGGACGAGCCCTGGCTGCTCGGGCCCTTTGCCTGCTGCCACCACCCGCAAACGCACCCCACGCACCACGTGCTGGCGGGGCACCTGCATCCCGTGGTGGCCCTGCAAGGCCCGGGGCGCGACCGACTGCGCCTGCCCTGCTTCCTGAATGAACCCGGCCTGTCCATCCTGCCCGCCTTCGGCGCTTTCACCGGCGGCCATCTGAGCGAAGCCGCGCCCGGCCGCCAGCACCACGCGGTGGGCGGCGACCGGGTGTGGTCGCTGCCCAACCGCTGAGCCCGGACCAACCACCCATGCCCATCCCAAACCACCTGTTCGTCCACCGACCCATCGGCACCCTGCTGCTCCTGCTGGCCGCGCTGCTGCTCGGTGCCTGCAGCAGCCTGCGCGTGAATCCGCACCACGACCCGGCCAAGCCGCACCACCGACCCGACGGTTTTGCCAACCGCTACACCCAGACCCATCCCGACGATGGTCCTGGCTTCTGGAGCTGGCAATGGCAGCGCCTGTCCAACGGGCTGGTGCCGCAGAACCCGGACCGCGTGCCGCGCACCGCGCCGGACCTCGCCTACCTGAACGCCAACCGCAGCGACACCACCGTGACCTGGATCGGCCACGCCACGGCGCTGTGGCAGGTGGGCGGCCTGAACATCCTCACCGACCCGCACTTCTCCGACCGCGCCTCGCCCTTCAGCTTTGCTGGCCCGCGCCGCCACACGCCACTGCCGATGGCGCTGGACCAGCTGCCGCGCATCGACGTGGTGCTGATCAGCCACAACCACTACGACCACCTCGACCGCGCCACGGTGCATGCGCTGCACCGTCAGCCCGGCGGCCCGCCGCTGTTCGTGGTGCCGCTGGGCCTGGACCTCTGGCTGCAGCGCGAAGGCATCGGCCCGGTGCACACGCTGGACTGGTGGGACGAACACCGCACCGGCCCGCTGCGCATCACGCTGGTGCCCGCGCAGCACTGGAGCAGCCGAACGCCCTGGGACCGCAACGAATCGCTGTGGGGTGGCTTCGTGGTGGACCACAACGGCTTCAAGCTCTATTACAGCGGCGACACCGGCTACTCGCCGGACTTCAAGGACATCCACGCCCGCTTCGGCGGTTTCGACTTCGCACAGATTCCGGTGGGCTGCTACGAACCGCGCTGGTTCATGCAGCGCCAGCACGTGAACGAGGAAGAAGCGGTGCGCATCCACCGCGACGTGGGCAGCCGCCTGTCGCTGGGTGTGCACTGGGGCAGCTTCCGCCTGTGCGACGAACCCATCGAGGCGCCACTGGACCGTTTGCCCGCCGCGCGGGAGGCGCTGGGCGTGGGAGCGGACGAATTCCTGCCGCGCATGACCACATCCAACTCCCCGCCCATCATTGAAGCCCACGACCTGTGCATGTCGTACCCGCTGGCCAGCAGCCGCGTGGACGTGTTGCGCGGCGTACACCTGCGCATTGCCGCCGGCACGCGCGTGGCCATCGCCGGGCCGTCGGGTTCGGGCAAGACTTCCCTGCTGCTGCTGTTCTCAGGCCTGGAGCGCCCCAGCAGCGGGCGCGTGGTGATCGACGGCGTGGACCTGAGCACGCTGGACAGCGACGGCCTGGCCGACCTGCGGCGCGACCGCGTG
>JALORL010000235.1 GCA_025458915.1 Hydrogenophaga sp. | reverse complement strand
CAGGGATCAATACCTGTAGCTGTTGGCCTTGTAAGGGCCTTCTTTTTTCACGCCGATGTAAGCGGCCTGCTCGTCGCTGAGCTCGGTCAGCATGGCGCCGACCTTCTTCAGGTGCAGGCGTGCCACCTTTTCGTCCAGGTGCTTGGGAAGCACATAGACCTTGCCGCTTTCGTACTGCTCTTTTTTGGTGAACAGCTCGATCTGGGCGATGGTCTGGTTGGCGAACGAGCTGGACATCACGAAGCTGGGGTGGCCGGTTGGTCGACCTGCGGCTTGATCTCGTCCCACTCGAGCTTTTCCAGGCTCGCGACATCGATCTCGTTGTCGAAGTGACCAATGTTGCAGACGATGGCCTCGTCTTTCATGGCGGCCATGTGCTCGTAGCGGATCACGTTCTTGTTGCCGGTGGCTGACACGAAGATGTCGGCCTTGTCGGCGGCGTATTCCATGGTCACGACCTTGTAGCCTTCCATGGCGGCCTGCAGGGCGTTGATCGGGTCGATCTCGGTCACCCACACCTGGGCGGAGAGGGCGCGCAGGGCCTGGGCCGAGCCCTTGCCCACGTCCCCGTAACCGGCGACCACGGCCACCTTGCCGGCGATCATCACGTCGGTGGCGCGCTTGATGGAGTCCACCAGCGATTCGCGGCAGCCATAGAGGTTGTCGAACTTGCTCTTGGTGACGCTGTCGTTGACGTTGATGGCGCGGAACTGCAGCGTGCCCTTGGCGGACATTTCGTTCAGGCGCAGCACGCCTGTGGTGGTTTCTTCGGTCACGCCGATGATCTCGGCGGCCTTGCGGGTGTACCAGGTCGGGTCTTGCGCCAGCTTGGCCTTGATGGCGTTGTACAGGCAGGTCTCTTCTTCGCTCTGGGGGTTGTTCAGGATCGAGGCGTCCTTCTCGGCGCGCTGGCCCAGGTGCATCAGAAGCGTGGCGTCACCGCCATCGTCCAGGATCATGTTCGGGCCTTCGCCCGGGGTGCCGGCAGCGCCGAAGTCGAAGATGCGGTGGGTGTAGTCCCAGTAGTCGGCCAGGGTTTCGCCCTTGATGGCGAACACCGGCGTGCCCTTGGCAGCGATGGCGGCTGCAGCGTGGTCCTGGGTGGAGAAGATGTTGCAGGAGGCCCAGCGCACGCTGGCGCCCAGGGCCTGCAGCGTTTCGATCAGCACGGCCGTCTGGATGGTCATGTGCAGCGAGCCGGTGATGCGCGCGCCCTTGAGCGGCTGCGCGGCGGCGAATTCTTCGCGGATAGCCATCAGACCGGGCATTTCGGTCTCGGCAATCTTGATTTCCTTGCGGCCCCAGTCGGCCAGGCCGATGTCGGCAATGACGCAGTCGGCGTTGACAGCGGTGTTCAAACGTGCATTCATGGTTCGCTCCAGTAAAAAAGGATGAACCACATCGCCGGACGAAAAAAAAGCTCATCGCACGGGATGTGGATGAGCGTCGTTGCATGGATGGTCCGAGCCTCACGCCCCGCCGTGACTGGTGTCATGGGGGCGCTGCAACGCTCCTCGGATCGGAGGATTCTACCCGTGCCGGCCGGCTTGCACCAGCCACCCCCCAATGGCCCCAACGCGTTTCAGGCCCTGTGCGACACTGCGCTGCGACTTTTTTCACGCGTCTCCATGACCCCACTGACCGACTGGCCGCTGGCGGCCCGCGCCCGCATCCACGGCGTGCTGACCGACATCGACGACACGCTCACCGCCGACGGCGACATCACGCCCGAAGCGCTGCAGGCGCTGCACGCCCTGCGGCGGGCCGGGCTGCCGGTGTTTGCCATCACCGGGCGGCCGGCGGGCTGGAGCGAGCCATTCGCGCTGGCCTGGCCGGTGGACGCCATCGTGGCGGAGAACGGTGCGGTGGCGCTGTGGCGCGGCATTCAGGGGGACCTGTGTCGCGACTACCTGCAACCCGCACCCACCCGCGCAGCCAACTTCGAACGTCTCCAGCGCGCGGCCCAGCAGGTTCTGCAAACCATGCCCCAGGCGCGGCTGGCCACCGACAGCGCGGGCCGCGAGACCGACATCGCGGTCGACCACAGCGAATATGCGCATTTGTCCAACACCGAGATTGCGCAGGTGGTGGCACTGATGCGGGAACAGGGGTTGCATGCCACGGTCAGCTCCATCCACATCAACGGCTGGATCGGCGAGCACGACAAGCTGGCTGGCGCACGCTGGATCGTGCGCAGCCAGCTCGGGCGCGACCTGGACGCCGAGCTGGATCGCTGGGTGTACGTGGGTGACTCCACCAACGACGCGCGCATGTTCGGCCACTTTCCGCACAGCGTGGGCGTGGCCAACGTGGCGCGTTTCTGGGAGGTGCTCAGCCACCGGCCGCGCTATGTGACTGCAGGGGAACGCGGGGCGGGCTTTGCCGAGGTCGCAGCGGCGGTGCTGGCCGCACGCACCCGCAGCACACCATGAGCGAACACCCGCTTCCCGCACGTTCCACACCGGAGCCGACTGCAGCACCCGCGCATGCGCGCCTGGGCCTGAGCGCCATCTTCGGCGCCACTTTCTTCGAGCTGGTGGGCTACTTCATGCTCACGCCGTTGCTGATCCTGCGGCTCAAGGACGACGGCACGTCCACCGCACTGGCCGGCATATTTGCCGCCAGCGGCTGGCTGGGCATCCTGTTGATGGTGCCGTTTGCCTCGAGCATCACGCGCGCGCTCGGCCGGCGGCCCACACTGTGGCTGTCGGCGCTCATTCCCACGCTGGCCACCGCCGCGTTCGCGCTGACCGAAGTGCTGGCGCTGTGGTTCGTGCTGAAGATTGCAGCCGGCATGGCTTCAGGCCTGCGCTGGGTGCTGGCCGAGGCCGTGGTGGCCGAGTTCTCGCCGCCCGGGCAACGTGGCCGTATGGTGGGCCTGTTCGAAACCATGGTGGGCGTGACCTTTGTGGTCGGCCCGGGCCTGCTGGCCTGGGTGGGGCCGCAGAACGACGCCGCCATCTGGATCGCATTCGGTTTCCTGTGCGTTGGCCTGTTCTGGAGCTTCCTGATTCCCCGCCTGCCGGACGCCGCTGACGCGCACGAGGCCAAGGTGGGGCTTTCCGGCGTGTGGCACGCGCTGCGCCTGCACCCGCTGATCATGGCGGTCGGCTTCGTGGGCGGCTTCTTTGAAAGCGGGCTGACCTCCATCCTGCCGCTGTACGGCCTGGCCCTGGGCCTGGGCGCCACCGCAGCAGCACTGCTGGTGTCCGCCAGCGGCCTGGGCAGCGCGCTCATGATGCTGCCCGCCGGGCTGCTGGCCGACCGCATGGCGCACCACCCGCGCGGGCGCTGGGGCAACGAACACGACGCCAGACAGCGGCTGATGCGGGTTTGCGCCTGGATCACGCTGGCCTCGACACTGCTGATTCCGTTGGTGGCCGGGAGCCCCTGGCTGGCGGGGCCAGTGGCCTTTGTATGGGGTGGCGCGGGTGGTTGCCTGTACACACTGGCCATGATCGACATCGGCTCGCGGGAAGAAGGCGTGACGCTGGTCAACAGCACGGCGGTGCTGGTGACGTCCTACACCCTGGGCGGGGTGCTGGCACCGGCACTGGGCGCGGCCGCGCTGCAGTGGGCGCCTGTCATCGGTTTTCCCGCGCTGCTGCTGGCCACTGCAGGCCTGGGTTGCTGGCTGCTGCGGGCCCGGCGGGAACCCTTGGGCACTTGAGCCGATCCACCCGGTTGCAGCCGGTGGCTGCGCTGCTTGACGAAAGGACATTCCATGGCCATTCCCTGGCTGCTGGCCCTGAAGGTGATCCCCTGGGGCGATGTGATCGAACACGCGCCCAAGGTGCTGAACGCCGCCCGCAAGCTGATGGACCGCACGCCTGCGCCGGCCTCTGGGTCCGCTGGCGCGTCGGTGGAGGTGCTCGACCCGAATCCTGGACACCCTCCCAGCCTGGGCGAACTGAAGAACCGGCTCATCGAGGCGCGGCAGCTCATCGACCAGCAGGCCCGCACGCAGGAGCAGATGGCGCAGACGCTGACCGAACTGGCGGAGCAGAACGCGCGTCTGGTCGGCGCGGTGGAGATGCTTAGACTGCGCACCCTTCTGCGCTGACGCCTAGCTTCGGTCGCCCGAAGGGGCATCCGGCGTGGCTTCCAGCGAAGCATCGCAACCCACACCCGCCGCGATCCATCGGTGGGCAAGCCGACGCAATGGGCGCGCCAGCCACTGCCAGCGTGGACCCAGCAGCGCTTCGGTGTCTGTCAGCACCCCACAGCGGTACAGGCGCTGTGCATCGTCCCAGCGCAGCGCACGGCAGGCACCTGTCCGTTTGCGAGACACCACCTGCCCCAGCGGGCAGGGTTCCCAAAGACAACACACGCCGCACCCGTTGCAGGGCTGACCCAGCGCCGGTTTGGGCGGCGCTTCCGCGTGGATGTGGATGACGGGGCGGCGCATGGGGCCAGTGTAGGCAATGCCGCCGAGCTATTGCTTGTAGTAGACAACCTGGTGGGTGCTCGCGAGCAGCACGCCGGCCTGGTTCCACACCTGCGCCGCCTGGTCGAAGAAGCCGTTGCGGAAGCCCTGACCCCTGGCCTGGCCGAGCAGCCAGCCGGTGCCGGTGTCGGCCAGTTGCGCAGCGCTGGCGTGGAAGTACACCGTCATGGACACGGTACCCGCCGGCACCCGGGTGGCCCGGCGCAGCCACACACGCGGAAAGAACACGTCGGCCATGGCGGTCAGGCTGGCGAAGTCGAGCGGGCGGGCAGGCTCATCGCGCATCCACAGCGTGGTGTTGCTCGGCCGCTCAGCGCCGTCCCATTCGGTGGGAATGCGGCCTTCGGCAATGCGCATGTCGTAGCGCTTCACCCATTCCACCGGAGCGCTCATGTTCGGCTTGCCCACGGATTCGGGGCTTAGGACCTCGGGCGGAGCGATGTCGTCCTGTCCCCAGGTGTCGCGGCGGGCGGCAGTCACTGCGGTGGCGGTGAGTACCGCGGCCAGGTTGTCGCTGGCATCGGCTTGCAACATCTCGATCACCCAATGCTGGGTGGAACGGTTGGTGCGGGCCGGGCGTGCGGTGACGGTGAAGGGCCCGTCGGCCAACGCCGCACAGAAGTTCACCGTCAACGCCACCGGGTCGCCCAGGCGCTC
>JALORL010000038.1 GCA_025458915.1 Hydrogenophaga sp. | reverse complement strand
GACGACAACGCTTTCAAGTACGTCGTGATGCCGATGCGGATCTGATCCGCGCCTGTTCAGAGTCTCCCCACCAACCCGCGCGAAGCGGGTTTGGCGTTTTTAAGTGTCAGAGAAATTCACCATGTCCGAAGCGAACCAGCCCGCCCAGCCCGGCAATCCATCCGTCAACACCGGCGAGGCGGGCGCTGCCAGCTCCAACTTCCAGCCCAAGATCGACGCCCACCAGGCCGGCGCCAGCGAAGGCTATGGCGAAGGCTCCATCCAGATCCTGGAAGGGCTGGAAGCGGTGCGCAAGCGCCCGGGCATGTACATCGGCGACACCTCGGACGGCACCGGCCTGCACCACCTGGTGTTCGAGGTGGTCGACAACTCCATCGACGAGGCGCTGGCCGGCCACTGCGACGACATCGTGGTGACCATCCACACCGACAACTCCATCAGCGTCACCGACAACGGCCGCGGCATTCCCACTGGCGTCAAGATGGACGACAAGCACGAGCCCAAGCGTTCGGCCGCCGAGATCGCGCTGACCGAGCTGCACGCGGGCGGCAAGTTCAACCAGAACTCGTACAAGGTCTCGGGCGGCCTGCATGGCGTGGGGGTGAGCTGCGTCAACGCGCTGAGCAAGTGGCTGCGCCTGACGGTGCGCCGCGAAGGGAAGGTTCACCAGTTGGAGTTCGCGCGCGGTTTTGTGCAGAACCGCATCGTTGAAGCGCAAAACGGCGTGGACATCTCACCGATGAAGGTGAACGGCGCCACCGAGAAGCGCGGGACCGAGGTGCACTTTCTGCCCGACACCGAGATCTTCAAGGAGAACAACGATTTCCACTACGAGATCTTGAGCAAGCGCCTGCGCGAACTCAGCTTCCTCAACAACGGCGTGCGCATCCGCCTGCTCGATGAGCGCAGCGGCAAGGAAGACGACTTCTCTGGCGCTGGCGGCGTCAAGGGCTTTGTGGAGTTCATCAACAAAGGCAAGACGGTCCTGCACCCGAACATCTTTCATGCGCTGGGCGACCGCCAGAGCGACCAGGGCACCAACATCGGCGTTGAAGTGGCCATGCAGTGGAACAGCGGCTACAACGAGCAGGTGCTGTGCTTCACCAACAACATCCCGCAGCGCGACGGCGGCACCCACCTGACCGGCCTGCGCGCGGCCATGACACGCGTCATCAACAAATACATCGAAGAGAACGAACTGGCCAAGAAGGCCAAGGTGGAAGTCACCGGCGACGACATGCGCGAAGGCCTGTGCTGCGTGCTGAGCGTGAAGGTGCCCGAACCAAGATCATCTGCGGCAAGATCGTGGAAGCCGCCCGTGCCCGCGAAGCCGCCCGCAAGGCGCGCGAAATGACGCGCCGCAAGGGCGTGCTCGACGGCATGGGCCTGCCGGGCAAGCTGGCCGACTGCCAGGAAAAAGACCCGGCGCTGTGCGAGATCTACATCGTCGAGGGCGACTCGGCCGGCGGTTCGGCCAAACAGGGCCGCGACCGCAAGTTCCAGGCGATCCTGCCACTGCGCGGCAAGATCCTGAACGTGGAAAAGGCGCGCTACGAAAAGCTGCTCACCTCCAACGAAATCCTCACGCTCATCACCGCCCTGGGCACCGGGATCGGCAAGGCCACCGGCGCGGGCGGCAGCACCGGCGTGGACGACTTCAACGTCGCCAAGCTGCGCTACCACCGCATCATCATCATGACCGACGCCGACGTGGACGGCGCGCACATCCGCACCCTGCTGCTGACCTTCTTCTACCGCCAGATGCCCGAACTGGTGGAGCGCGGCCACATCTACATCGCGCAGCCACCGCTCTACAAGGTCAAGAGCGGCAAGGAAGAGCTGTACCTGAAAGACGCTGGCGCGCTCGACGGCTTCCTGCTGCGCGTGGCCCTCAAGGACGCCAAGGTGTTCACCGGTGGCGCGAGTGGTGCCACGCTGGAAGGCGACACCCTGGCCGAACTGGCCCGCAAGCACCAGGTGGCCGAGAGCGTGATCGCCAGGCTGTCCAGCTTCATGGATGCCGAGGCCCTGCGTGCCATGGCCGACGGCGTGTCCATCAACCTCGACACGGTGGAACAGGCCGAGGCCAGTGCCGTGGCGTTGCAGACCAAGTTGCGCGAACTCAGCACCACAGGAGTGCCGGCAGAGGTCGCTTCAGAATTCGACAGCCGCAGCGACAAGCCGATTCTCCGCATCAGCCGCCGTCACCACGGCAACATCAAGAGCAGCGTGATCACCCAGGACTTCGTGCACGGCGCCGACTATGCGGCACTGGCCACCGCAGCGGACACGTTCCGCGGTCTGCTCGGCGAAGGCGCCAAGGTCATGCGCGGCGAAGGCGACAAACAGAAGGAAGAGCGGGTCAGCGACTTCCGCGTGGCCATGCGCTGGCTCATCAGCGAGGCCGAGCGCACCACCAGCCGCCAGCGGTACAAGGGATTGGGCGAAATGAATCCCGCACAACTCTGGGAAACCACCATGGACCCGACCGTGCGCCGGCTGCTGCGGGTGCAGATCGACGACGCGATCGAAGCCGACCGCGTGTTCACCATGCTGATGGGGGATGAGGTGGAGCCGCGCCGCGACTTCATCGAAGCCAATGCGCTGCGGGCGGGCAACATCGACGTCTGAGTCACTTGCCGGGCCGGCTGGCCGACGCGCCATGCAGAGCGCGCGGGCCTTGCGCTGCCGGTCTCAGTAGTACGTGTTGTTGGTGGGCGTGCGGTCCTTGTTCAGGACCACGCCCAGCAGGTTGGCCTTGCCCAGACGGGCCATCGACTCTTCGATTTCCTTTTCGGTGGAGTTTCCGCTGGCCACCACCATCAGCACGCAATCCACCCGGGGCAGGATGGCCATCACATCGTCGGCGGCCAGCACGGGTGGCAGATCGATCAGCACGATGCGGTCGTTGTAGCGCTCGCGCAGTTCGGTGATCAGGTCGCCCACCTTGGGCGACGAAAGCACTTCGGAAGCCTTGGGCACCGGGCGGTTCGTGGGGAGCACCACCAGCTTGGGCAGCCCCGGGTTCACCATGGCCTCGGCCAGGGTGGCGCTGCCAGCCAGCACCTCGTTGAGGGAAATCTTGCGGTGAAGGCCCAGGAAGTTCGATACGTTGGGGCGCCGCAGGTCGAAGTCCACCAACAGCGCCGTCCGGTCGGCCTGGTGGGCAATGCTCATGGCGAGGTTGATCGCCACCAGGGTCTTGCCGGACTCCATGGTTGGCGAGGTGATGGCGAGGGTTCGCCAGCCGTGCTCGTCCATTTGCTGCAGCACCTGGGTGCGCAGCACATCAAAGGCCCAGCTGGCCGGATGCGTTTTCTGATGGGCAATCACGCGGCGCTGGTCCAGCAGGGCCTCGTCGAGTTGCACGACCTCGGTCCGCTCATAGCGGACCTCTACCGGTTCGGGCACGCTGACGGCGTGGGTGTCGGCGCCCGGGCTGGTGGGCGCGGTTGCAACCGCGGCTGCCGGCTGTTCCGCCGGCCCGACTTCGGTCGCCATGCCAGTATTGGCCTGTGACTTGGCTTTTTCGATCGCCAGTTTGATTCGTTCCATGACGCAGCGATTCCTTAGCCCAGGCGCGAAAACAGGTTGATCAGCAGGGTGTGCAAGGGTGTGATGGTGGTGTGGACCAGTGCAAGCACCAGTACCCCCAGACCCGATGCGATCCAGATCGCGCGCTGGCGCAGCGTCTGCATGTGGCGTGTCTCGCTCGGTGTGTCGATGTAGGGCACCACCACCAGCGGGCGCCTGCCGGTGATGGCGGTAAGGGCGCCGGCGCCCCTGACCCGGGCGAACAGGGTTTCCAGCAGGAATGCCATGCCCCCCGCAGCGGCCATGGCGACAAAGAAGCCGAGCGCAACCATTTTCTTCCGGTTGGGTTTGATGGGGTACTCCGGCAGCAACGGACGCTCCAGGATGCTGAACCGTTCGCCCTGTTGCCCGCCTTCCAGGTTTTCCGCCACCTGCGCCGTCATCTGCTTGGCCCTGATTTCCTCATACTTGGACTGGGCAGACTGGTAGTCGCGCTGGAGGGCTGCGAGGCCACGTTCGACCTGGGGCGCCCGCAGCAGCTGGGCCTCGATCTGGGAAATGTCGCGGCGCAGCTGGCGTTGCTGGGCGCCGTAGGTTTCCGCCTGCGCCCTCGCCGTGGCGACCCGGGCCTCCAGGCGGGACACGGTCAGCTGGGCTTGCGCCGCAGCCGCAGCGCGCGCAGGCGTGGCGTTCGTTGCCTCGGCAGCCAGCGCCCGTTCAAGCGACTCCACGCGCAAGGTCTGTGTGCGGATGTCGGGGTGGTTGTCGGTGTAGATGCCGCGAATGCGCGCCAGCTCTGCCCGTGCACGCTCAAGCTCCTGCTCGGTGCTGGACGGGGCCTGCGTTGCAGCGGCGCCTGGCAGCGACACGCCTGCGCGGGCCGCCGCCAGGTCGACTTCCAGCGAACGGAGCTCGTCCTGAGCAACGCGTTGCTGCCGCTCGGCGTCCCGCAGCTCCGACTCCAGGCGTTGCATGTTGCTTACGCTCAGGGTCTGGTTTTCAGGCAGGGATGATGCGTTCCGCAGCTTGTAGGCAGCGATCTCGCGCTCCAGCGTTTCCAGCTGTTTGTTGAGCTTGTCGGCTTCCTGGGAAAGAAATTCGTTGGTCCGGGTGGCGCGTTCGACACGCTCCTGGGTGTTCGCGGAAAGGAACAGGTCGGTCAGTTCCTGCGTCACCTCCAGGGCCTTGAGCGGATCACCGTATTGAAACGAGAGATTGAACGCGATGGTGGTCGCTGGTCTGCTCCAGTCGTTGGTCGTGGTGGTCATCTGGTCAATGCGGATGCTGCCGCGCATCTTGTTGACGACATCCGATTCCTTGAAATCCGCCGAGCCGGATGGCATGAACAGACCATGCTTCTGTGCAATCTCCAGCAGGCCGTCGCGGGTCATGATGCGCTGCTGGATGGCCTGAATGCGTTCGGCGGCAGCGCCGGTCACGGTAGATTGCACGACCTCGGCAGAAATCTGTGGCCCCTCCACCAGGATGGTTGCCGTGGACTCGTACACGCGCGGCACGATGAGCGCCAGGACCACCGATGCGGCCAGAACCGCACCGAAGGTCAGGATCATGACCACCGCCCACCGGCGTGCGATGGATAGGTAATCCTGCAGGTTCAACTGGTAATCGGCTGCCATGGAAGGAAGTGTCGCAATCAGAGGTTGGGATGAGCGTAGACCAGGCCGATCCCGATGGCGTTCCCGTTGGCACGGGCGCCGGAAGCCAGGGTCGCGCGTGCACGCTCAAGCCGCACGGTCATTGACCAGAAGGCAGTCAGTTCCGAGCGCAGACCGAAGGCCAGCGACTGGCCTGTACTGCCATCGATTTCGAGGCTGCGGGCGCGGCTGTATCGGGAGGTCAGGGTGGTGGAGGCTGTGAGCGGATAGCTCAGTCCCCAGGCCACTCCCCGGCTCAAGGTGTAGCCGCCGACCGATCCGCTGGGGGAGATCTCGCGCACCCACTCGATCTCGCTGCTCAGGCGCTCGCCGGCATAGACCAGCTGGAGGTTGCCCACCGTGTCGCGTCCGGCACGTGCGCCGGACGTCTTGACGGTGCCGACACCGATCTGCGCGCTGAAGGTTGGACTGAGCTGCCGTTCGTGGCTGACCAGAAGCCCTTGCCGGCGGGACCGCTCGGCGTTGTTGTCGGGGTTGAGCCGGGCCGCAGCGACGGCCAGCGAAAAACGGCTGCCGTCGGCAGGTTGCCAGCCCAGGGAGGATTCGGCCCTGGTCTCCGAGTAACCCACCAGCAGTGGTGTGTCGTAGCGCACCTGGGAATAACCGCCCGCCAGCTCCAGGCTGGTGCTCTCGCTCAACTGCTTCGCCCAGCGGGCACCCGCCAGACCGGTGCGTAGGGTGCTGTCCTCTGTGACCCGGCCTGTTTCCAGAAACTCGGTGGTCCGCGAGGACGCCTCCTCCAGCGAAGCGTTCAGCGTGATCACCGAAGTGGGTGCAGACAGCTCCAGCTCATAGGAAATGTTCGGGTCCGCACGGTTGGCGCTGACACGCGTGTCGCTGGAACGCTCGAGCACCCCGCCGAACGACAGGACCGAGCGTGTCGGTCCGCTTTCCCGGGTGATGGTGTACTGCGGCGCGACGCGGTACAGCATGGCGCTTTCCCCGTCGGGCGTGAGGGCCGGGTTGCTGTTGTATTCAATTTCCGCCGGAACGGAAATCGCGTGCTGGGCCAGTGCCGTTCCAGTGCCCAGCGACAACAGGAACGAGGCCGTGATGAAGGAAGAGGAGGTTGTGCGCATGTCAAGGTACCACGATGGTGTCGCCGGGCATGAGGACCACGTTGGTCTCGAGTTGCGCCCCTTTGACGAGGTCGTTGTAGCGCACTGCCAGGACTTCCGTGGCGCCGCCGGTGCCGCGCAACACCCGGATGGCGTTTCCATCGGCGAACCGGTCCAGGCCGCCCACCTGGCTGAGCACCTGCAACACGGTGAGGTTGGGCGATGACAGCGCCACCGGCCCAGGGTTGGCTACCTTGCCCACCACATACACCTGGCTGCCCTGGATGCCGGTAATGGCCACCGTCACCACCGCTTCCGGAATGAATTTCTTGAGCCTGTCTGCAATCCGTGCCTCGGCCTGGGTGGTGTTCAAGCCGGCCACCTCCACACGCCCTGCCAGCGGAAAGGTGATGCTGCCATCGGGGAGCACGCGCACTTCCATGCGCAGTGCCTCGTCCCGCCACACCGACACCATCACCGTGTCGCCGTGACGCAGGGTGTAAGGCGCAGGCGCCTGGGCGCCTGCCGCGAAGGCGGTCAGGGCGAGCAATGCTGAAAGAATCGATCGCATGAATATGGACATGGTTGGCCTCCGGAGGATTGGCAGCTGGCCAAACAGCTAGCGCAGGTGTTCGGGAGGAACACCTGCGTCCGACATCTCGAAGGATTCGAAGGAGCGGACAGCAGCTGGATGGCCAGAGGGAGGGCATGAACCGTTTTGGTTTACAGCCCGTTGCAATCTTACGGCATCCCCCATGTATCTAGGGCCTTTCGCATATCCACCACAGGGGATGTGCGCGATCGCACCGAGACCGTGGTGCGCATGTGCTCCCGGCTGGCGTAACGGCGTCTGGCGGTGGCGCAGCCATTGAACTGTCATACCATTCGACCCGCCATGTCCCATGCCCCGCCGCCCCGTCCCACACGTGAATCCAGCCAGACAGCCAGTGCTGACGGTGTCCGACGATCCTCTGTCGAGGTCAGCGCCCTCGAGCCCGACTGGAGCAGGGAGCGCCTGGCTCCGGGCGAGTGGAGCCCTGGCAAGCGTTTGCTGGGCTGTCTGCGGGCCTATCAGCGGCTTGCTGGCCAGAGTGGTCTGCTGTGTGCCTTGCGACGGCGGGTCATCGTGTTGCGCCACCGGTTCTGGAGCGCTGTGTCCGGGGCCGACATCCCCCTCAACTGCAACATTGGGGGTGGGCTCCTGATTCCCCATCCCAATGGCATCGTGATTCATCCCCATGCGAGCATCGGACCCAATTGCCTGATTTTTCAGCAGGTGACTCTGGGTACGCTTGCCCAGGGAGGAACCCCGGTGCTGGGAGGGCATGTGGATCTGGGTGCTGGTGCCAAGATACTTGGCAACGTGCGCATCGGAGACCATGCGGTGGTGGGGGCCAATGCGGTGGTGCTGCACGATGTACCGGCGCGGGCTGTTGCGGTGGGTATCCCAGCCGTGAGCCGGGTGTGTGCGGAGGGCCGTCGTGAATGAGCATTCGCTGGGCGTGGTGGCCATCGGGCGCAACGAGGGAGAGCGTCTGAGGCGGTGCCTGCAGTCGTTGCTGCCGGGACCCGCGGTGGTGGTGTATGTGGATTCCGGCTCCGACGACGGATCGCCCGAACTGGCCCGGCAGCTCGGGGCCGAAGTGGTGGCGCTGGACATGGCGCGGCCGTTCACCGCCGCCCGGGCCCGCAACGAAGGATTCCAGCGGCTGCTTCAGCTTGCGCCGGATGTGGAGTTTGTCCAGTTTGTCGATGGCGACTGCGAGGTCGTGTCGGGCTGGCTGCCTGTCGCTGTGGATTTCTTGCAGCGCCACCCGGCGTATGCGGTGGTCTGCGGGCGGCGGCGCGAGCGCTATCCGGAGCGTTCGATCTACAACCGGATGTGCGACCAGGAATGGAACACTCCAGTGGGCGACGCCAAGAGTTGTGGGGGCGATGCCCTGTTCCGGGTGTCGGCATTCCAGGCCCTGGGCGGTTACCGCAATGGGCTGATTGCGGGCGAGGAACCCGAGCTGTGCATCCGGCTGCGCCAACGGGGCTGGAAGGTGCATCGGCTTGACCACGACATGACGCTGCACGACGCCGCGATGACCCGGCTGGGCCAGTGGTGGAAGCGCTCGGTTCGTGCGGGCCACGCCTACGGGGAGGGCGCGTGGTTGCATGGGGCCCTGCCCGAACGGCACTGGGTGCGGGAGACTCTGCGCGCACTCGTGTGGGGTGCTGGCATCCCGCTCGCAGCCGCATTCCTGGTGGCAGGGTTCGGGGCCAGCGGGCTTGCGTTGCTCGTCGTTTATCCGCTGCAGTGGCTTCGTTTCTGGGCGCGTTCCCGATCGTTCGCGCTGGCGGGTTTCCTGGTGTTGGGGAAATTTGCCGAGGCCATGGGTGTGATCCAGTTCCATGCGGGCCGGTTGGCCGGTCGTGGCGGCCGTATCATCGAATACAAGTAGTCACAGGATGCGGGGTTTTTCCCATGAGTCAGGGTGCAATCGGCAATTGGTCATTGGGAATCGGCGACCCGACCTGGGGTGGCTGGACCACGGTGGCCCTGTACGCGCTGGCAGCGTGGTCGTGCTGGCGCCTGCTGGCCTCGCGCGACGAAACGGCGCTGCCGCTGCCCCGCGATGAACGCTGGGTGTGGCGGGCCATGCTGGCCGCAATGGTGGCGCTGGGCGTGAACAAACAGCTGGATCTGCAGAGCGCCTTCACCGAGCTCGGCCGCATCGCTGCCGACCGGCAAGGCTGGTATGCCGAGCGGCAACGGGTGCAGCTGGCTTTCGTGGCGGGACTGGCCATCGTGGGGCTGACGCTGCTCGTGGCGTTGCTGTACCTCGCCTGGGGCGCGCCGGCACCCACGCTGTGGGCCATTGCGGGTGCGGTCGGCCTGGCCATCTTTGTGATGATCCGTGCGGCGTCGCTGCACCGGGTGGACCTTTTGCTCGGACACTCGCTGGCCGGGTTGCGCATCAACTGGCTGCTGGAGATGGGCGCTTTGCTGGTCATCGTGGGCAGCGCGTGGCGCCGCAGGCAGGTGGCGTGATGCGGGTTGCCTATTTCGTCAATCAGTATCCCAAGGTCAGCCACAGCTTCATCCGCAGGGAAATCCTCGCGCTGGAACGGCAAGGCGTGGAGGTGGTGCGTGTGGCCCTTCGCGGCTGGAGCGAACCGCTGGTGGACGCCGATGATCTTGCCGAACGCGATAGAACCCACTTCCTGCTGCGGCGAGGGCCGAAAGGCCTGTTGCCAGCGTTGCTGGGCCATGCCCTGCGCCAACCAGCTGCCTTGCTGCGTGGCATGGCCCAGGCCTTTCGCATGTCGCGCCAGTCGGAGCGGCCGCTGGTGATTCACCTTGTCTATGTGGCCGAAGCCTGCGCGCTGATCCGGCACGTGTGCAGCCAGCAGGTGCGGCATGTGCATGCGCATTTCGGAACCAACTCGGCCGAGGTGGTGGCGCTGGCGCACACCCTGGGGGGGCCCACCTACTCCTTCACCGTGCATGGTCCCGACGAGTTCGACCAGCCGACCGGCATCCACCTGGGAGAAAAGATCGGGCAATCGGCCTTCGTGGTGGCCATCAGTTCTTTCGGCCGCAGCCAGTTGTTCCGCTGGACATCGCACGCGCACTGGCACAAGGTCCACGTGGTGCATTGCGGCCTGGACCGCGCATTTCACGCGCTGGCTGCGCCGCAGGCGTTTCCCGAGGCGCCGCGCGTGGTGTGCGTGGGTCGTCTGTGCGAACAGAAGGGCCAGTTGCTGCTGCTTGATGCGGTGCGGCTGCTGAAGCAGCGGGGTGCGCGCATCCAGCTGGTGCTGGCCGGCGATGGCGAGATGCGGCCCGATCTGGAGGCGTTCGTGGCCCGCCATGGTTTGCAGGACTGCGTCAGCATCACCGGCTGGATCAGCAGCGATCGGGTGCGCCAGGAGTTGCTGGCCGCCCGCGCCATGGTGCTGCCCAGTTTTGCCGAGGGCTTGCCGGTCGTGATCATGGAGGCCATGGCGCTGGGTCGACCCGTCGTCACCACCAGCATTGCCGGCATTCCCGAACTGGTTCGCCACGGTACGGATGGCTGGCTGATTCCAGCCGGAGATGTTCATGCGCTGGTCGATGCCCTGAGTGAGTTGCTGGACCAGACGACGCAGCGGCTGACCGAGATGGGTCAGGCGGCCCGGCGCCGGGTGCTGGAGCGGCATTCGGTCGACACCGAGGCCCG
This sequence comes from Hydrogenophaga sp., assembly GCA_025458915.1. Lineage (GTDB taxonomy): Bacteria > Pseudomonadota > Gammaproteobacteria > Burkholderiales > Burkholderiaceae_C > Hydrogenophaga. Next base: position 5,001 of record JALORL010000038.1, on the reverse strand, counting down.
CAAGCTGGTCGAACTGTTCCGGGCTGTTGCATGAGTTGCACGCGGCTGTCTGGCAGGTGCTGGTTCCTCCGCCGCGCGGCACGGAGGGCGGTGTGGTGATCACGCTGCTCAACGCCTTGCTGCTGCTGGCCGGGTTGCCGCTGCTGTTTCTGGTGGGTGTTCTGGCGGTGCAGGCTCTGGCCAGTGTGTTGTTGCCGCGGGGCCGGTGCGCCAGCGCGCCTGCGGCGCCCGGCCCGCGTTTCGTGGTGCTCATGCCGGCCCACGATGAAGAAGCCATCATTGCCGCAGGGGTGGCCGCAACGCTGGCCGAACTGCCCGCCCAGGGGCGCCTGCTGGTGGTGGCCGACAACTGCAGCGATGGCACCGCAGCCGTCGCCCGGACCGCGGGCGCCGAGGTGACAGAGCGGCACGATGCCCGCCTGCGCGGCAAGGGCTATGCCCTGGCCCACGGCGTGGCTGCGCTGGGAGCAGATCCACCCGAGGTGGTGATTGTTCTGGACGCGGATTGTGTGGCTGTGCCCGGCAGTCTGGCGCTGCTGGCGCGTGAGGCGCACCGCCTGCAGCGGCCAGTCCAGGCCATGTACGACATGCGTGCGCCCGAAGGCGCCGGTCTGGTGCAGCGCATGGCAGCATTTGCCTGGGACTTTCGCACCCGGTTGCGGGCCGAGGGCCTGCGGCGCCTGGGCCAGCCGTGCCAGCTGCTGGGCAGCGGCATGGCTTTTCCCTGGCCGGTGCTCCAGCGCGTGGACCTGGCCACCGGCCACATTGTCGAAGACCTGAAGCTGGGACTGGACTGTGCGGCCCAGCGCCTGGCCCCCCGGTTCCTGCCCGAGGCGTTGGTGTACAGCACGTTTCCCACCAACGTGCAGGGCGAAAAATCCCAGCGGCAGCGCTGGGAACACGGCCACATGAGCATGGTGGTGTCCGAAGCGCCCCGGCTGCTGTGGCAAGCCCTCACCACCCGCAATCCGGCTTTGCTGGTGCTCACGCTGGACATGTGTGTCCCGCCGCTGGCGCTGTTGGGGCTTGTGCTGGGCGGCCATGTGGCGGTGGTGGTGGTGCTGTCCCTGCTGGGCATGGCCCATCCGTGGACGCTCGGGCTGGCAGTGCTCAATCTGTCGCTCCTGGTCGGTACCATCGGTCTGGGCTGGTGGCGCGCAGGGCGGCGCTGGGTGCGCCTGAGCGAACTGTTGTTCGTGCCCTGGTACATCCTGCGCAAGCTGCCCATCTACCTGAAATTTCTGACCCGTCGCCAGATGAACTGGATCCGCACGCGGCGCGACTGACCCCTGCAGGGGCTGTTGCGCCGAACCAGACGCCTGCTTTCTCATTCGAACGAAACCGCATCCATCCACCACCCCGATGACCACCAACACCTGCATGCTTTGCGGCTTCTCCGTGGTTCGGGGGGATCTGCCCGCCATCCTGGACGATGTGTTGCGGCGCATCGGCAGTGGCAGCGGGGGCTGGCTGCTCACGCTCAACACGGAAATGCTCGCCCGGTGCACACGCGAGCCGTCCTACGCCGCATTGATCCGGCAGGCCGACATCATCACCGCGGATGGAATGCCCCTGGTGTGGGCGTCGCGCCGCAAGGGCGCGCCCATCGCCACCCGCACCACGGGAGTCGACCTGGTCGACGCCTACCTGCGTCTGCCGGACGTGCCTGCATTCGCCATCATTGGTGGCGTGGACCCTGCCGCCACGCTGGCGTGTTACGGTGAAGCGGCCCGGCAGGCCTGTGCCTATCTGTACGACGGCAAGGTCGACCTGAGCGATGAGCAGCTTGCCCTGTTCGAACGCGCCTTGCAGGACCGTTCGGTGAAGACGGTGTTCATTGCGCTGGGTGTGCCCAAGCAGGACCGGCTGGCGCTGGCGCTGCGGGCACGGCTGCCCCACCTTGTGGTCACCGGGATCGGCGGAACATTTGAGATCCTGGGGCCTCAGGGAAGTCGGGCGCCGCAGTGGATGCAGCGTGGCGGCCTGGAGTGGTTGTACCGGCTTGCCCGGGAGCCCCGGCGTTTGTGGCGGCGCTATCTGGTGAACTATCCCGCTGGGGTGCGCTGGTTGATGCGGGATGTGCGCGACGCCCGGCGCTAGCGCCGGCGGTGGATCGCGCTCACGCGTCGGGAAGACGGCAGGGCAGGCGCGGTGCTTGCATGGTCTGCGCTGTCTGGAATCGGGATCGAACGCGTCATAAAATGTAATGAAATGGTGCCCAAATGTCTGCTTTTCTGAAATGTGATCGCGAGCGCCCGGGCCGGCTGCCGCTCGGGCGGGTGGGCTGACCCGTGTACGAAACGTTCTATGGCCTGAAGGAGAAGCCGTTCTCCATCCAGCCCGATCCGGATTTTCTGTTCATGAGCCAGCGCCACACGCTGGCCTACAGCATGCTGGAGTACGGGCTGATGAGCCGGGCCGGTTTCACCGTGATCTGCGGCGACATCGGTTGCGGCAAGACCACCCTGGTGCGGCGTCTGCTCAATTCGCTGGGCGAGGATGTGCGCGTGGGGCTGGTGACCAACACGCACCAGGACATGGGCAACCTGCTCGAATGGATCATGCTGGCCTACGGTTTGCCTTTCGAAGGCAAATCACCGGTCAGCCTGTACGACGCGTTCCAGCGCTTCCTGATCGATGAATACGGCAAGGGCCACCGGGTGGTGCTGATCGTCGACGAGGCGCAGAACCTCGGCGTGCCGGCGCTGGAGTCCCTGCGCATGCTCTCCAACATCAACGCCGACAAGGACCAGCTCCTGCAAATGGTCCTGGTGGGCCAGCCGCAGCTGCGCGATCTGCTCAAAAAGCCCGAGCTGCAGCAGTTTGCCCAGCGGGTGGCGGTGGACTATTTCATCCCGCCCCTGGGTACGGTGGAGGTGGCCGACTACATCGAGCACCGGCTGCGCGTGGCCGGACGCGACCGGTCGCTGTTCAGCCCGCTGGCCATGTCCAAGATTGCCAAGGCATCTCATGGCGTGCCGCGCAACATCAATACGCTGTGCGACATGGCGCTGGTGTACGGGTATGCCTACGAGGCCAAGGTGATCGACGTGCAGGTCATCGACGAGGTGCTGCAGGACCGCAGCAACTTTGGCGTGCTTGGAGAGCCCGACCACAAGGATGGAGAGATTCCGTCCAAACGTGCCTAATTTGTCAGTAATACGTTCTACACCGGGGCAATAATCGCGGCTTCCCGGGTGGAGACCTTGAGCCCAAAAGCGAAGAGCCAAGCAGCGCAGGGACCGGCGTGACCAAAGAATCCGTACCAAACCAGGACATCGCCATCGTCGGCATGTCTGCCCACCTCCCTGGCGCTTCCAGCCCCCAGGAATACTGGTCCAACCTGCGGGCCGGTATCGAATCGATCCGCCGGCTCAGCGAGGCAGACCTGCTGGCGGCCGGTGAAAGCCCCGAGCGCATGCGGCACCGCAACTATGTGCCCGCCGCTGCCGTGCTCGACGGCTTCGAGCAGTTCGATGCGGACTTCTTCGGTTTCAGCCCCAAGGAAGCGGCCATCATGGACCCGCAGCACCGCCAGTTTCTGGAGGTGGCCTGGGAGGCGCTGGAGAGCGCGGGGCATCCGCCCGAATCCTTTCCCGGATCAATCGCGGTCTACGCTGGCTGCGGCATGGGCAGCTACTTCTACTTCAACATCTGCTCCAACCCGGACCTGGTGGCCAGCACCGGCATGTTCCTGCTGCGCCACACCGGCAACGACAAGGACTTTCTCTCCACCCGGGTCAGCCACATCTTTGACCTCAAGGGCCCGAGCGTCAACATCCAGACCGCCTGCTCCACCTCGCTGGTGGCGGTGCACTACGCCTGCCAGGCGCTGCTGGGCGGCGAGTGCGACATGGCGCTGGCCGGCGGCGTGACCATCGAGCTGCCGCACGCGCGCGGCTACATCTTCCAGGAAGGCGAAATCCTCTCGCCCGACGGCCACTGCCATGCGTTCGACCACCGGGCCCAGGGCACGGTGTTCGGCTCCGGGGCGGGCGTGGTGGTGCTGCGCCGGCTGGAGGATGCGCTGAAGGACGGCGACCACATCTGGGCTGTGATCAAGGGCACGGCGGTCAACAACGACGGCGCGGCCAAGGCCGGCTATCTGGCCCCCAGCGTGGACGGCCAGGCCAAGGCCATCGCCGAAGCCCATGCCGTGGCCGGCGTGGGCGCCGACACCATCGACTATGTGGAATGCCACGGCACTGGCACCTACCTGGGCGACCCCATCGAGGTGGCGGCCCTCACACAGGCGTTTGCGGAAACCACGAACGACACGGGTTTCTGCCGCATCGGCTCGGTCAAGACCAACATCGGCCACCTGGACACCGCTGCCGGCGTGGCCAGCTTGATCAAGGTGGCACTCGCGCTCAAGCACCGCGAGATTCCGCCCAGCCTGGGCTATGAAAAACCCAATCCCTCCATCGACTTCGACAGCAGCCCGTTTCAGGTCAACCACACGCTGAGCGCGTGGGTGTCGCACAAGGGGCCGCGCCGCGCCGGCGTGAATTCGCTCGGCGTGGGTGGCACCAATGCGCACGCCGTGCTGGAAGAGGCACCAGCCGCCACACCCAGTGGCGAGTCCGACTGGCCGTTCCAGCTGCTGGTGGTTTCCGGCCGTTCGCGCGCAGCGCTGGACGCCAACGCCAAGGCGCTGGCCGCACACCTGCGCGCGCACCCGGAACAACCGCTGGCCGACGTGGCCTTCACCCTCAAGGAGGGTCGGCGCGCGTTCGAACACCGGCGCGTGCTGGTGGCCGAAACCCATGAAGAGGCCGCCACGCTGCTCGAGGGCACCGACACCCGCCGGGTGTTCTCCCACAGCCATGTGGGCGACGACCCCGAGGTGGTGTTCATGTTCCCGGGCGGCGGCGCACAGTACGCCGGCATGGCGCGCGAGCTCTACGCCACCGAACCGGTGTTCCAGGACTGGATGGACCGGGGCCTGGATGTGCTGCAGAAACAGCTGGACTACGACATCCGCGCCCTGTGGCTGCCCGA
>JALORL010000002.1 GCA_025458915.1 Hydrogenophaga sp. | reverse complement strand
GTGATTGAAAAGCCCAAGGACTGGAAGCCGCTGGTGTACTGCTGGCGCGGTGGCAACCGCAGTGGGGCACTGGCCACGATCCTGGGCGCCATCGGGTTTAGAGTCACGCTGATCGAAGGCGGCTACAAGGCCTGGCGTGCCGCGCTGGTGGACAACCTACCCCAACGCGCTGAAGCCCTGCGATACCGGGTCATCTGTGGCCCCACCGGCAGCGGCAAGACCCGCCTGCTGAGCTCGGTCCTCGGTCATCTGCCCGGCCAGCCACAGCCGAGCCAGAAGCGCTTTGACAGCCTGGTGTGGCAGGCGTTGCGCCAGATGGACCCGACCCGCTTGGTGTACGTGGAAAGCGAGAGCAAAAAAGTGGGCAACCTGCGGGTTCCCGATGCGCTGATGGATTGCATGCGCGCCAGCGAGTGCGTGGACCTTCAATTGTCAGACGAAGAGCGCGTGGCCCTGCTGCTGGAGGACTACGCCCATTTCTCCAGCGACAACACGCTCTTTTGCCAGCGCCTGGAAGCGCTCACCGAACTTCGGGGCAAGGCTGTGGTGGCCGAGTGGTGCCGCAAGGTGATGGAGGGACGGACACCCGACGTGGTGCTGGAGTTGCTGAACACCCACTACGACCCGATGTACAAGCAGTCTATTGCAAAGAACTTCGTGCGCTTTCCGCGCGCCCTTTCGATCCAGCTCAAGAACCGGCAAGCCGACGCCCTTGCAGCGGCAGCGCGGGAAATCGTCCGGTCAGAAACCCAGGCCTGAACCCCACGGTACCGCTGGTTTCAACGGCCTTGGCGCACAGCCGATTCAGTCAGAACCCGACGCACCCTCGGAAGGCGGGCTGCCGCCATCGCCATCAGCCGGGCCAGCAGAAGATTCGCCGTCTTCCCCTTCTCGTTCGCCTTGCCGCTTGCCCGCGGCTTTGGCCCGAAGCTTCTCTTCTTTCTTCTGCTTCTTGGCCAGCTCGCGCTGACGCTTCTCATATCCGTAGTTGGGAGTGGCCAAAACAGTCTTTCGGTGGGGTTGGAAAAATCAGGTCCTGAGGACCGTCAAGGCTTGCGCAATGTCCGCACGCAAGTCCTCCACGGCCTCCAGCCCGACCGCGAAACGCACCAGCCCACCCTGGTGGGGCCAAGGCGTGGTGCGAATGGATGGCACATGGTAAGGCGCGCACAGGCTCATGGGGCCAGCCCAGCTCCAGCCGAGCCGGAACAAGCGAAGCGCATCGCAGAAAGCGTCGATCTGCTGCTGTGAAATGGCGTCGTCGAACACCGCGCTGAACAAGCAGGCGGCTGCCTTGGCATCGCGCTTCCAGTACGCATGGCCTGGCGAGTGGGGCAAGGCCGGGTGAAGAACCGCAGCCACGCCGGATTGGTGCTGCATCCACTCGGCCAATGCCCGGGTGGCGGCGTCCTGCGCGTGGTAGCGCAACGCCACCGACGGCAACCCGCGCAACACGAACTCGGCATCGTTGGCACCGACGCCAATGCCAAGCCGCATGTGGCACAGCAATACTTCCTGGTGCAGGCGCTCGTCCCGCGTCACCACCGACCCCATCAACACGTCTGCGCCACCACTGGGGTATTTCGTCAGCGCCTGCGCCGAGATGTCGATGCCAAGCTCAAACGCATTGAACGCAATGCCCGCGCCCCAGGTGTTGTCAAGGGCGGTGAGCACCCGGCTGTCATCCCCTCGGGCCTCGTTGGCCCGCTGCACCACCGCCACCAGGCCGGGCAGATCGGGAAACTCCAGCGTGATCGAACCGGGCGCCTCCAGCCAAACCAGGCGCGTGGCCGGACCGATTTTGGCTTCCAGGTCGGCGGGGTTCATCGCATCGAAGAAGCGGTGGGTGATTCCCCAGCGCGCAAGTTCCCCGGCCGCAAACGCCTTGCGGGGACCGTATGCGTTGTCTGGCAGCAGAACCTCATGGCCCTGGCTGAGAAACGCCATGTCCACCAGTGAAATGGCAGAAAGCCCGCTGGTGGTCAATACACAGTGCCTGCCGCCTTCCAGCGAAGCAATGCGTTCTTCCAGGACAAAGGTGGTGGGGGTTCCATGCAGCCCATAGGTGTAGCCACTCTTGTCTTTCCACTCCCTGGTGCGCAGGGCGTTCACATCCGGAAAGAACACGGTGGACGCCTTGTGCACGCCAGGCGACATGGCGTCAAACCCCTCGGGCGGGGTGTACGGATGGTGGATCAGGTGGGTGGGCAGGGCGTCGCTCATGCCGCTCAGAGCTTCCACTTTTCCAGCAGCTGAGCGGGCCGCATGGCGTCGTACCCCTCGAAGGGCTGGTGGATCCAGGGATTGGTCGGCAGGAATTCCACCGAGTAATCAGGCGTGAACGTGGACAGCTGCTTGGTCCAGATCACGGCGCTGCGCAACTCGGTGATCGGTGGGTAGTTGTTCTTCAGCATCTCGATGACCGCCTTGAGCGTGACACCCGAATCCGCCAGGTCATCGACCAGCAAGACCTTGCCCGCAATTTCGCCCTTGGGCGTGGTGATGTACCGCGCAATATCCAGCTGCCCCTGCTGTTTCCCCGCTTCGGCGCGGTACGAGCTGGTGGACATGATGGCCAGTGGAACATCGAAAATGCGGGAGAGGATGTCACCCGGTCGCATGCCACCCCGAGCCAGACAAAGAATGGTGTCGAACTGCCAGCCCGACTGGTACACCTTGATGGCGAGCTTCTCGATCAGGTTGTGGTATTCGTCGTAGGAAACGTAGAGGTGTTTGCCGTCTTCGGTCAGCATGAAGGCTCCGGGTGTGGGATCTTTTTTTGATTCTGCACGAAAGCACGGCACCAGGCCATCAGGCCTGGTAGGGGTGCTGAAGCAGGATGGTGTGGTCCCGGTCGGGGCTTGTGGACACCACATGAATGGGTACCCCGGTGGTTTCCTGAATGCGCTGCAGATACCGGCGGGCATTCTCCGGCAGGTCTTCATACCGTGTTACGCCCACTGACGTCTCCGACCAGCCCGGCAAGGTTTCATACACGGGTTTGCACCGTGCAATATCGTCCGCTCCCATGGGCAGGATATCGATGAAATCACCGTCCAGTTCGTAACCCGTGCACAGCTTGAGCTCGCTCAGACCATCCAGCACGTCCAGCTTGGTGATGCACAGCCCCGTCAGGCCATTGACTTGCGCCGAGCGTTTGAGCAAAGCCGAATCGAACCAGCCGCAACGCCGGCTGCGGCCGGTGGTCACGCCCTTTTCAGCGCCCACGGTGGCCATGTGCCAACCAGGGGTGCCCTCCTTTTCCCATTCGAGCTCAGTTGGGAACGGACCGCCGCCCACGCGTGTGCAGTAGGCCTTGGTGATGCCAAGCACATAGTGCAACAGACCCGGGCCCACCCCGGAACCAGCGGCAGCGTTACCCGCCACGCAGTTGCTCGAGGTCACGAACGGGTAGGTGCCATGATCAATGTCCAGCAGGGTGCCTTGGGCACCCTCGAACAGCAGGTTGGCGCCTTCGCGGTGGGCCTGGTTCAATTCGCGCGACACGTCGGCGATCATGGGCCGCAGCAGTTCTGCCTGGGCCATGGCCTCGGTGTAGACGGGGTCGAACTGGATGGCTCCGTCCTTCATGTAAGCGGCAATCCTGTCGTCCCATTCCAGGGTGGCGGAGCCAAGGTAGGTGGTGAGCAGATGGTTGTGCAGGTCAAGCAATTCGCGCAGCTTGGCCGCGAACCGCTCTGGGTGCTTGAGGTCCTGAACGCGCAGGGCCCGCCGGGCGATCTTGTCTTCGTAGGCCGGGCCGATGCCCCGCCCGGTGGTTCCGATCTTGGCAGTGCCGGCCTTTTCTTTCGCCGCCTCCCGCGCTACGTCGATCGCAGCGTGAAACGGCAGGATCAGCGGACAGGCCTCACTCACCCGCAAACGCGACCGCACCTCGACGCCGGCCTTCTCCAGTCCAGCAATTTCTTCGAACAGCTTGCCCACGGAAAGCACCACACCGTTGCCGATGTAGCACTTGACCCCAGGACGCATGACTCCGCTGGGAATGAGGTGCAGGGCTGTTTTCACACCGTTGATCACCAACGTGTGGCCAGCGTTGTGGCCACCTTGAAAACGCACCACCCCGGTGGCGGTTTCCGTCAACCAGTCCACCAGCTTGCCTTTGCCCTCGTCGCCCCACTGGGTACCTACAACCACCACATTGCGCCCTGGCACCACGGCGCTGTTGCTGTTCGTCATTCGCTGGTTTCCATTCAGATTTGCTTCACCGTCCAACCGCCACCGCTGGCGGCGTCGCGCACGAGTTCACGGTCGCACCGAAACTCATCCACCTCATGCTCGTGCCCTGGCAGAACGCACACCACCGTCTGCCCCTGCTCCCGCAAACCGGCAATGGCGGCACGCAAGGCAGCGTCCATGCTCCAGGGCGCACGAATCGCACCCACAAGGTCACAAGGCGCTACCGCCGCCACCAGCTCTTTCAGATCCAGGCTGAACCCCACAGCGGGCCTGTTGCGGCCAAAAATCGCACCCACCTCGTTGTAGCGCCCGCCACGCGCCACCTCGACCGGCGCCCCTTTGGTGTCCTGAGAGAACATGGCAAACCGCATGCCGGTGTAGTAGGCATAACCGCGCAGGTCAGCCAGGTCGATCGAGACCCTCAGGTCCTGCGGCACATGCTGCACCAGCCACTTCAGGCTTTGGATCGCACTCCCGAGTTCGGGCGACGGCTGCAGCAGCCGCATGGCTTCGTCCAGCACCTCCGCCGATCCGAACAGCCGTGGCAGAGCACACAGGTCTTCTCGCACACGCGTTGGCAGGTCGCGACCCAGACTCCGCAACTCCGCGGTGTCCTTGGCGGCCAGCGCGGCATGGATGCGCAACACGCGGCTGGCATCGAGGGACACCGGCGCCAGCACGGCATCGATCACCCGCACATCGGCCATGTCAAGTTGCAGGCCGCTCAAGCCCGACCCACGCAAACAAGCCTGGGCGAGCTCGACGATCTCCAGATCCGCCTCGAGGCCTTCATGACCGTAGATTTCGGCACCGAACTGCAGGGGTTCGCGACTGGCCAGCGGCCGCTCCACCCGCGTGTGCACCACCGGGCCGCAGTAGCTGAGGCGGGCAATGCCCTGTCGGTTGAGCAGGTGCGCGTCGATCCTGGCCACCTGGGGCGTGCTGTCAGCCCGCAGCCCGAGGGTGCGCCCCGACAACTGGTCCACCAGTTTGAACGTCTGGAGGTCCAGCGCTTCGCCCGTGCCGGTGAGCAAGGACTCCAGATGCTCCAGCAACGGCGGCATGACCAGCTCGTAGCCATAGCTGCGCGCGGTGTCCAGCAGGCTCCTGCGAAGTTCCTCGATGTGCCGAGCCTCGGAGGGCAGGACATCGGCAATGTGATCCGGGAGGACCCAGGCAGACATGCGCATCTTCTGTGGGAAGGATAAAAAGGGAATTTTACCGGGCTGGCTGACATGGCCCGGAGAGCGCCCGAATGCAGCGCGACGGCCTGGGCATCAGGACCACCACCAGAGCAGACAGCCGAGCACCAGGCACACCAACCCGAAGAAACGGATCTGGCCGTCCTTGAGTTTCACCATTTCGGTGAACATCCGGCGCCAGGCTCCGGGCGCCAGGAATGGCAAAAGCCCCTCAAGGATCAGTACAAGGGCGAGCGCGGCCCAGACCAGCTCGCCCACAACAACAGGACCTCAGCGCGGCGCGAGGTTGCTGCTGCGCAAGGCCTTGAAGAAGTCGGACGACGGATCCATCACCATCACGTCGGACTTGCCCGAGAAGCTTGCCTTGTAGGCGTCGAGACTTCGGTAAAACTGCGCAAACGCAGGATCCTGACCAAAAGCAGCCGCAAAGGTAGCGGCGGCCTGGGCATCGCCTTCACCTTTGATGCGTTGGGCATCGCGGTAGGCCTCGGACACGATCACCTCCCGCTGGCGGTCGGCGTCCGCACGGATTTTTTCACCTTCGGCGAAGCCTGTTGAACGGAGTTCGTTTGCGACCCGCTTGCGTTCAGCCTCCATGCGTTCGTAGACCGACCGCGTGATGCTTTCTGCGTAGTCGACGCGGGTGATTCGAACATCCACCACATCCATGCCCCAGGGCTGATTGGCACCCCGAACCGCGGCGAGCACCTCTCGCTTCACATCGGCCATGAGTTCCTCGCGCCGGCTGGACAGCAATTCGTTCACCGTCCGCTTGTTCACTTCGGCCTGGAACGAGTTTCTCACCACGCGGTTGAGCTGCAGTGCGCCAGCCCGTTCGTTGATCCCGACGTTGCGGATGTAAGCCTGTGGGTCACTGATGCGCCAGCGCACATACCAGTCGATCACCACCCGCTGCTTTTCAGCGGTCAGGGTGGGCTCGGTATCGGTGCTTTCCAGTGTAAGCAGGCGCTTGTCGATGTACGAGACATTCTGGAACGGGGGCGGCAGCTTGAAGTTGAGCCCCGGCTCGGTCACGACCTGCTTGATCTGACCCAATTGGAACACCACGCCGAACTGCCTCTGGTCGACCACAAAGAGCATGGAACTCGCAATAGCGACCGCCACGAAAATCGACGTGAGGATGAAACCCAGTTTGTTCATATCGCTTGATCTCTTGTCTTGGCTTTTTCGGCCAACAACTCAGCGGCTCTCACGCTCACGCGAGCGTGCAGCGTTGTCCAATGACCGGCTGGCGGGCGTTGTCGCAGGGGAAGACATGGGGGCTGAAGCCGGTGGCGTCGGCGTCACCGCACCCCCCGGCCCCGTGGACTGGATGATCTTGTCCAGCGGGAGATACAACAGATTGGAGCCCGACCTGGAGTCCACCAGAATCTTGGTCACGTTGCTGTAAACCTCCTGCATGGCATCGACATACATCCGCTCGCGGGTTACCTGAGGCGCCTTCTGGTACTCCTGCAAGACCGAACGGAAGCGCTGTGAATCACCTTCGGCCTGCGCCACGATGCGCGCCCGGTAGCCCTCGGCCTCCTCCGTCAACCGCGAGGCCGCACCGCGAGCACGCGGAACCACGTCGTTGGCGTAGGCCTCGGCCTCGTTCTTGGCCCGTTCTCGCTCCTGGGCTGCCCTGAGCACGTCATCAAACGCGGCCTGAACCTGCTCCGGGGGCCGAATGCCACCCTGCTGGATGTTCACGCCCACCACCTCGATGCCGACGTTGTAGCGGTCCAGGATGGTCTGCATCAGCGTACGAACGCGGGGTGCCACCTGGTCACGTTCCTCGGCCAGAACCGCATCCATGCGCATCTTGCCGACCACTTCACGCACAGCCGTTTCAGCCGCTTTCAGCACAGCGGCGTCCGGGTCACGACTTTCAAACAGGAAAGCCCTGGCGTCGTTCAATCGGTACTGAACCGCAAACTTGATGTCAACGATGTTCTCGTCCTCGGTCAGCATGGACGATTCCCGAAGGCCCGTCGCCGGAACGATGTTGTCCCGACCCACATCCACCGACCGCAACTGGGTAACAAACACCGTCTCGTGCCGCTGCACTGGATACGGTAAACGCCAGTTGAAACCAGCGCCCACCGTACTGTGGTACTTGCCGAACTGGGTGATGACGGCCTGCTGACCTTCCTGCACGATGAAGATACCGGTACCGAGCCAGATGATCACGGCCACGCCGCCAATCAGACCTGCTCCGATGCCGGTGGACTTCGGAGATGGGTTGAAGCCGGGCAAGCCACTGCCACCCCCCTGTCCACCGCCGGAGCCACCACCTCGGCCACCACCGAGGAGCCCGCCGAGCTTGCGGTTGAAATCCCGCCACAGTTCATCCAGGTCGGGCGGCCCCTGGTTGGGACCCTGGCCACGAGGCCTCTGGGTCTGCCGACCATCGTTGTCCTCGCGCGAACCGTTGGCGTCACCACCGTTTCGGCTGGAGTCATCGTCCCGCCCCCAACGAGGATCGTTCAGATTGAACATGCCCCAGCGCGACAGCCAGCGTTTCAGCCGGAGGCCGGCTGGCAGGTCACGACCAGAAATAGGCGAATTCACGTCCATGTAGAGCCAATCTTCTTTCAATTCAAAACTGCCACATTGTGCCTAATGTGTCGGCGCGTTTTCGATAACGTCCGCTTCACCCGGGGAATTGGTACTGCGGACACGGCCACTGGCCAGCACCGCGCTGGCCAGCCTTTGGCGCAGCCGCTCCAGTCCCTCCCCGGTCAGGGCACTCACATACACCCGATCCCGGGACAATCCATCAAGTTCCAAACTGTCCTGCAATGCCAGAGGTTTTCGGTCAGGGTCGATGGCATCCAGCTTGTTGAACACCAGGATCTGCGGCACTTTGCCAGCGCCGATGTCTTCCAGCACGCTCTGTACCGCCGTCATCTGTTCAGCCCAGTCGGGATTGGAGGCATCGACCACGTGCAGCAGCAGGTCGGCGTCCACCGATTCCTGCAAGGTAGCTGCGAAGGCGTCTACCAGGCCGTGCGGCAGATTGCGAATGAACCCGACGGTGTCGGACAGCGAAACGGAGCGCCCGGCCTCTCCGAGATACATCTGGCGGGTGGTGGTGTCCAAGGTGGCAAAGAGCTGATCCGCGGCATAGGCTTTTGCCTTGACCAATGCATTGAACAGCGATGACTTGCCTGCGTTGGTGTATCCAACCAGCGACATGTTGAACGCCTCTCGGCGCTCCCGCTGGCGGCGCTGTGTAGCACGTTGCTTCTTGACCTTCTCGAGTCGATCCTTGGTGCGTTTGATGGCGTCGGCGATCATGCGTCGATCGAGCTCGATCTGGGTTTCGCCCGGGCCGCCACGCATACCGATACCACCGCTTTGCCGTTCCAGATGAGACCAACGTCGCACCAGCCGGGTGGACAGATATTGCAAGCGGGCGAGTTCCACCTGAAGCTTGCCCTCGTGGCTGCGCGCACGCTGGGCAAATATTTCGAGAATCAGCAGGATCCGATCGTTGACCGGTGCCCCAAGGTGGCGTTCCAGATTGCGTTGCTGCGCCGGACTCAGGGCTTGATCAAACAGCACCTCGGTCGAGCCGGAAGCTTGAAGCATCAACCGGATCTCTTCCGCTTTGCCGGATCCGACAAAAAGCGCAGGGTCGGGTGCTCTGCGCTTGCAGGCCATCTTCCCGGCTACGGTGTAGCCAGCAGATTCGGCCAGCAACCCCAGCTCTTCCAAGCCAGCATCGAAATGCGGACCTCCCAGATCAACCCCTACCAGGATGACTTTGGGCGACCCCGCTGGCGCTAGAGAGTCATTTGAGGTCAAACCGGTCCAGTCAATGTGTTGCCGCAACCCGTGGGCAGGCACTGTCGCCCACCTTCCGTTCGGAGCGGATCAAGAGGCCGACGATTCGTCAGATGGAGCCGCTGAAAACTGCATCGGCCGACCCGGCACGATGGTGGAAATTGCGTGCTTGTAAACCATCTGGGTGACGGTGTTTCGCAGCAGCACCACGTATTGATCGAAGGATTCGATCTGCCCCTGAAGCTTGATTCCGTTGACCAGATAGATGGATACCGGAATGTGTTCCCGGCGCAGCTGGTTGAGGAATGGGTCTTGAAGAAGCTGGCCTTTGTTGTTGCTCACGATATGCTCCGTGTTCAGAGGAAGAGTTGATGAGGAGGGCACCATACCATACCGGTGGTGGTTTACCCGGACCTGAACGCCTATTCCTTGTAGGGATTGGCGGATGTTTTGAACTCGATGCGCAGAGGCGTGCCGACGAGGTCGAAAGCCTTGCGAAACCGTCCTTCGAGAAACCGCTTGTAGGCGTCGGGTATCTGATCCAGTGAATTTCCGTGAATCACGATCACCGGGGGATTCATGCCGCCCTGATGGGCATAGCGCATCTTGGGTCGAAACATGCCGGACCGCTGAGGGGCTTGAAACGATACCGCCTCGAGCAGCAACCTGGTCAACACGGGTGTGCTCATCTTGCGTGTGGCGGAGGCATGCGCCTGGGCAATCGACTTCCACACGGGTCCAAGCCCTTGCCGCTTCTGGGCGGAGATGAGGTGCATCGAAGCGAACTTCAGAAAGGCCAGACGGGACTCCACCTGACGCTCGATCTGCTCCCTCTGGTAGGCGTCCACAGCATCCCACTTGTTGATGGCCAGCACCACCGCACGACCGCTTTCGAGGATGTACCCTGCGATGTGGGCGTCCTGATCGGTGACGCCTTGGGTGGCATCCAGCAGCAGCAGCACCACATGCGCGTTCTGGATCGCCTGCAGGGTCTTGACCACCGAAAATTTTTCGATGGCCTCGAACACCCGACCCTTGCGGCGAATGCCCGCCGTGTCGATCAGTTCGTACTTCTGCCCGGCGCGCTCAAACGGCACCGAAATCGCATCCCGTGTCGTGCCCGGCAGATCAAAGGCCACCAACCGCTCTTCCCCCAACCACGCGTTGATCAGAGTGGATTTGCCCACGTTGGGGCGCCCTGCAACAGCCAGTCGAATGACACCCGCATCCACTGCAGGCTCGTCGTCCTCGTCGACAGGCAGGCCGGGCACGGACTCCAGGGCCAGCTCCAACATGGACCGCACGCCCTGGCCGTGTGCGCCGGATACGGGAATCACCTCCCCCAACCCCAGTTCGAAGAACTCCACAAGCTGCAGGCCCTGGGTCATTCCTTCGGCCTTGTTGGCCACCAGCACGGTGGGTTTGCCGAGTCGGCGGAGATACTGCGCAATTTCGTGATCCTGGGCGCTGATGCCAGCCCTGGCATCGACCACGAAAATCACCACATCCGACTCGGCCACAGCCTGGCGGGTCTGCTTGGCCATTTCGCGGTAGATGCCTTCGCTGGCGTCTGGCTCAAAACCACCCGTGTCGATGACGATGTACTCCCGCACTCCCAAGCGGCCATTTCCATAGTGGCGGTCGCGGGTCAGGCCGGCAAAGTCAGCCACGATGGCATCGCGCGAACTCGTCAGACGGTTGAACAGGGTGGATTTGCCGACATTGGGCCGGCCCACCAGGGCGATCACGGGTTTCAAGAAGATCTGCTTTCGTTCATTCGCACGGGTTGCAGGCTGTTGCAGCCAGACTCACCGCGGCCGCCATGCGAACAGACCACCATTGCGGGTCTGCACCAGAAGGACGTTGCCCGCCATGATGGGTGCGGCAATCACCGCCGAACCGTCCGTGGTGAGCCTGTTCATCTCGCTGCCATCCTCGCGCGACAGAACATGCACGGTGCCTTCGGAATCCCCCAGCACCACCACCCGACCGACAGCAAGCGGCGCCGTGAGGGTGCGGTGAAGCAGGCGGTCCGACTGCCAGGCCGGCTCGCCGGAGGACCGCTGCCACGCCTGCATACGGCCACTGCTTTCGACACCGAACACAAGCCGGTCGTCTCCATGCACGCCAACAATGCCCTGGGCAGGTCGCGTCCACGCCAGGGTTCCTCGGCTGGTGTCGACGCAACCGATCGCAGCGCTGTAGGAGCGCACGCACACGCTGTCCCCTAGCCTGCTTGCCGGCGCGACGATATCCACCAGACGCTCCACTTCGTTGGTGCCACGCGAGGTACCCACCGGGGCTTCCCATCGCACAGCCCCCGTCAAGGGGTTGAAACCAACCAGACGGCCCGAGATGCCTGCCACCAAGGTGTCACCGACTGCCATCAGCAGTCCCGATTGCGCGAGAACCAGGGGTTCGGCCGAGCGTGATTGGCTCCACAGCCGTGCACCAGTCTGGCCGTCGAAGGCGGTCACGGTGCGATCGGCTGTGAGCACGAATACCCGTTTCCCGGCCACCAGCGGTGCAGTGAATGTTCTTGCAGGCAGCTGCACACGCCAAATCTCTTTGCCTGCGGCCACGGCCAGCAACTGGTTCGACTGTGTCACCACCGCAGCCGTCTCGCCATCGGATCCAACGCCAGCGGAGATCGGCGTACCGATGTTGAGACGCCAGAGATCACGCCCGGTGGTCGCATCAAGCGCCACCAACGTGCCCGTGGACGATGCAGCGAACAACCGGCCTGCCACGGACGCCGGGGAAAGCGCCGCCTGGGAGGGACCGATCTGCGCAGTCCAGACAGTTTCCACGCCGAGCGTGGCAGTGACTGGCGGCAGAGGAGCAGGCCTGGGTTTCTCTGGTCCCGACGAACACGCGGCGACAGCCATGGCCAACAAGGCGGGAATGCAGCGACGTGCAAGAGAGGTCCAGTTGCTGGCGCCCGCACATCCCAGGCCGGACAAGGTGAGGTCCTTCACTGAGCCGCCCCTTGGCCCGGAGCCAGAGCGGCCACGTCCACGCCCAGGGATGCCAGTTTGACCTCAACCAATCGTCGGTACTCGGCCTGCTCGCTCAACGTACGCCATGCATTCTGATACTGGGTACTGGCTTCAGCAGTCTTGCCTTGCGCCAGAAACACGTCGCCGCGACGATCTGCGGCGAGCGGTTCATACGCGGCCGGCATCGACGTGGACAACCAGCCCAACGCCTTTTCGTGCTCCCCTGCTGCAAGATCCAGCGCGGCCAGGCGCAGCCTGGCAACAGCGAGATACGCTGGCTCGTTGCCGTTGTCGACGATCCACTGCAGGGCCTCGCGTGCGCCCGCAGCATCTCCCGACTCCTGGAACGCCCGGGCGGCCAGAAGAGAGGACTGCGCCGCAAACGTCGTCTTCGCAAATCCGGCCTTCATATCGGTCAGCGCACGTTTGAGTCGTTCGGCGTCCGCCGCCTGGGCAGCGCCCTGCACCTCGTCAAACAGTGCTGCTGCCTGGATTGCTTGTCGGTTTTGCCAGTAGTTCCAACCATTCCAGGCAGCAAATCCACCCAGAACCACGATCAGCAGCCAGGTGATGGCATTGCCGTACTGCGCCCAGAAATGCTTGATCTGGTCGAGTTGTTCCTGTTCTTCCAAGTCGAGGTGTTTGGCCATGGCTGTTCCGTAGTGCAGGCGCAGATTGTAGGGGCGGGTCCGTTTGGCGAAGGGTGATCGAAGAGGATCAGGTCTTCAACCGGTTCGCCCACTCCGGGACTTCTTCGAGGGAGAGAAGGATCTGCATGGGAGTGCCGGACCCATCCGGTTGCCGCAGCGTCTTGACCGACACACGCCCTTGTGCAAGTTCGTCGGCGCCGAAAATGAGGGCGTACCGAGCGCCACTGGCATCCGCCTTCTTGAACTGGGATTTCATGCTGCCCTGCCCTTCGGCCCCAGCCGCGTGCATCTGTACGCCTACGCCGCACTGTCGCAGGATTCTGAGCACCGGCATGACCTTCGGTAGGTGAGCGGCATCGGGCACAACCGCATAGGCATCCGGAGCCAGCTGCCGGGGCAGCAGCGATTGTTCGTTCAAGAGTTCCAGCACGCGCTCCATACCCATTGCCCACCCCACGGCCGGCACAGTCTTGGCGCCAATCTGGGCAAACAATCCATCGTAGCGCCCACCGGCGCATACCGTACCCTGCGACCCCAACTGTCGGGTGACGAACTCAAACACCGAGAGGTTGTAATAGTCCATGCCCCTCACAAGACGGGGATTGATGCGGTAGCCCACTCCATGTGCATCGAGCAGCGCGCGCAGGCGCTCGAAATGCGCCAAGGACTCAGCTCCCAGGTGATCCATGAGACGTGGCGCGCCCTCCACCAGTTCCTGCATGGCGGGATTCTTGGTATCCAGGATGCGCAATGGATTGGAGTGCAGCCGGCGGCGGGCGTCTTCGTCGAGGAGGTCGATGTGGCCTTCGAGGTAATCGATCAACGCCTTGCGGTGCTGTTGGCGCTCCGTGGCCTGCCCCAGGCTGTTGATCTCAAGCTCGATGCCGGTCAGTCCCAGCGTACGCCAGAGGTCGCACGCCATGATGATCAATTCCGCGTCAATGTCCGGACCGGCATAGCCCAGCGCTTCCGCACCGAACTGGTGGAACTGCCGGTAGCGCCCCCGCTGGGGCCGTTCGTGGCGGAACATCGGCCCCATGTAGTACAGGCGTTTTCCCCCGTCGTAGGTCAGGGAATGCTCGATGGCCGCACGCACCACGCCCGCGGTGTTCTCCGGCCGAAGGGTCAGGTGTTCCCCATTGAGACGGTCCTCAAAGGAATACATTTCCTTCTCGACAATGTCGGTGACCTCGCCGAGGCCACGGATGAACAGGGCAGTAGGCTCAACAATGGGCGTTCGCAGGTTCCGGTAGCCATAACCTTGCACGAGGGAACGCAGCTTGTCCTCCAGCCATTCCCAATGGGACGAGGCCGGGGGAAGAATATCGTTCATGCCTTTGACGGCACAGAGTTTCTCTGCCATGTTGCTCACAGGCGCTGAGGCATTTACCAGATCGGCCGATGGCCGATTCCGGCTTCAGCCTGCGGCGCCGAACCTTTTCTCGATGTAGTTTTCAACAATCTGCTGGAAATCGCTGGCGATGGAGTCGCCGCGCAGCGTCATGGCCTTTTCCCCGTCGATATAGACTGGAGCGGAAGGCGCCTCTCCGGTGCCAGGCAGGCTGATACCCAGGTCGGCGTGTTTGCTCTCCCCTGGGCCGTTGACGATGCAGCCCATGACAGCCACCTTGAGGCCTTCCACACCTGGGTAGCGCTCACGCCACAGCGGCATAGAGTGGCGCAGGTAATCGTCAATCTGTTTGGCCAGTTCCTGGAAAGTGGTGCTGGTGGTGCGTCCACAGCCCGGGCAGGCCGTCACGCTGGGAACGAACGCTCTCAACCCCAGCGCTTGGAGGATCTCCATGGCCACGACCACTTCCTGGGTTCGGGCCTCGCCCGGCTGCGGGGTGAGAGACACCCTTATGGTGTCGCCAATGCCCTGTTGCAGCAACACGGAAAGCGCGGCCGCCGAAGCCACAGCGCCCTTGGTGCCCATCCCGGCCTCCGTCAGCCCGAGGTGCAGAACGTTGTCGCAACGCTGGGCCAGGGCCTGATACACGGCCACCAGGTCCTGAACGTTGCTGACCTTGCAGGACAGCGTGATCTGATTGCCATCGAGACCGATCTGTTCCGCCTTGGCCGATGACTCCAGCGCGGACGTGATCAGCGCCTCGTACATCACCTGGCGAGCATCCCAGGGTTGCCGGCGGCGGGCGTTCTCGTCCATCATCCGCGCCAGGAGGTCCTGGTCGAGACTGCCCCAGTTCACGCCGATGCGGATCGCTTTGCCAAGTCGGGCAGCGATTTCGACCATTTGCCCGAACTGACGATCGCCCTTGTCACCACGCCCCACATTGCCCGGATTGATCCGGTATTTGGACAAGGCCTCGGCGCATGCCGGATGGTCGGTGAGCAGCCGGTGCCCGTTGTAGTGGAAATCCCCGATCAAGGGGACTGCAATGCCCATGCGGTCAAGCTGCTCCCGGATGTGCGGAACAGCTCGGGCCGCCTCGTCATTGTTGACCGTGATGCGTACCAATTCCGAGCCGGCCTGCGCCAGCTCCTTGACCTGGATGGCGGTGCCAATTGCATCGGCGGTATCGGTGTTTGTCATGGATTGCACCCGCACCGGTGCATCACCGCCGACGGTCACCCGATGGCTGCCCCAGGAGACCACGCCTTGACGAGACCTGCGGGCTTTTGCGGATCCGAGAGCAATGGGTTCAACGCCGGCCGCCGTGGAAAGGATCTGGCTCATGGGTTCACCTTGCTTCGAAACGCGCCACGCTGTTGCGGGCGTAAGGCATGATGTCAAAGGCCTGTCCGCGCACCAGCACTTTGGCAGCCTCCGCTCGGCCCAGTACCACGCGGTACGGCGGGGCCGATGAAAACTCCAGTGTGTCTCCAGGCTTCAGCAGGCGTTGCGCCACCACCGCGCCCGCACCATTCGTCACCTCCAACCACGACTCGCCGGTCGCTTCGATGTACAACACGGCACCCGACCCATCGGTCGACGCAGCCGCCGTTGAAGGTCCTCCGGGCGGAGCAGGTGGCTCCAGCACAGACGAAGCTGCTGTATCCCCGGCAACTGCGTCAGTGCGCTGCGCCGGGGCAACTTCCACCAGTCCCTCCGAATCGACCGCGGCAACGGGCTCGGAATCCTGTTCCGCCGGAATGCCTTCGCTTTGAGCCTGGTTGGCGCCCGGCGACAACACGGGGAGCGATGGTTCTGATGACAAGGACTCCACGGACTGACCGGGGGCTTGCAGCACAACGCTGCCAATGGTCGGCAGACGTTCCCATGGCGGCAGCAGCAACAACGCAACCGCACCCAGAACGAGTGCCCCAGCGACGATGACCGATGGGCGTCCAAGCCAGGAAGGCGCAGACACCGCACCACCGGGAGCAGGGGACTTGAAGGGTGCGCTGATCGCGTGAGGAGGGGTTCCCAGTGCGGTATCTCGCCGCATGGGAATCTGCTCCAGGATAGGTTTGGAATCCACCCTCAGGTGGCGGCAGGCACTTGACGCCAGTGCCCGCGCAAAGGTCAGGTCAGGCAGCTCTCCGTACCGGCCAGCTTCGAGCGCTTCCAGCTTGCGCACCGGAACCTTCAGAGCTGCAGCCAGGGCCGCAATGTGCAAACCAGCCGCTTCCCGTGCCTCGCGAAGCGCATAAAGAGGCTCTTGCCCGGCGCCCGCCGTGACAGAGGTCGCCCGGGTCGGATCGCTACCGACCTCACTCATTGAACGTCCCCCGTTGGTACCAACCCCATTGCGGTGACTGGCCGAAACGCCGACCGAGCTGCTGGGCAAGTTGCTCCACCACCTCCGTGTTGCGCAGGCGCCGCTCCACCTTGATGCCCAGCCAGAGAGTCTCGGCGTTTGCGAGTTCGCTGTTGTTCAGTCGACGGATGATGAATTGGGCTCGCGTGTCTTCGCCCCGGCGAAACAGGAGGGAAGCCAGGTTGTAGGAGGTGAATGGATCGGCTGGGTCAAGCTCATAGGAACGTGAAAGACTGCCTTCTGCTTCGGTCAGCTGACCCATTCGTATCTGGCACACCCCTTTGGCACGCAACGTCTTGGATTGCCCACCGTACACCGGGCTGGCCAGGGCTCGGGTGAAGAAATCGACCGCCTGGGCATGACGTCCCTGCTGACATACGAACCAGCCATAGTTGTGCAAGGCGTCAGGGTCCCTGGGATTGAGCTGAAGCGCACGCTGGAAACTTTCTTCGGCAAGCCGGTTGTCGTTCATTTGCATGAACACCAGGCCACGGAGCACGTAAGCCTTGGCGTAAGTGGGATCCGCCGCGATGGATTGCTTGATTTCGTCCAGGGCGACGTTGGTCTGCCCCTGTTCGAAATAGCTGGAGGCCAGTTCCAGCCGGATACGGGCGCGTTTGCGGTTTTCCGGTTCATCGGATTCGGTGATCGGGCCAGCGGTGTCTGGCGAGCTGTCCAGAGGAGCCTGTGCACAACCGGTCACGAACAACAGCGCGACCAACCAAGCCGCAGCGGCGACCCT
This sequence comes from Hydrogenophaga sp., assembly GCA_025458915.1. Classification (GTDB taxonomy): domain Bacteria; phylum Pseudomonadota; class Gammaproteobacteria; order Burkholderiales; family Burkholderiaceae_C; genus Hydrogenophaga. Next base: position 27,685 of record JALORL010000002.1, on the reverse strand, counting down.
GGCAAATCCGGACCAAATGCGAAGCGGTTGGGTCATGCCTGCTTTACTCTCTCAACAAAACGAATGGTCTGCTGCTGCGCGGTGCGCAGCCGCGCTTGGCGCTGTGCGACCCGGGTCCGGTCCATCACATCGCCTGCGAGCTGACCACAGGCGGCGTCGATATCGTCCCCCCGTGTTTTCCGCACCGTGGTGACGATCCCCGCGTCGTTCAACGTCTTGGCGAAACGGGCAACCACGTCCTTGGGCGAGCATTTCAAACCAGAGTCCGGGAACGGGTTGAACGGAATCAGGTTGACCTTGCTGGGAACCCCCACACCGGCGTGGCCACGAATGAGCGCCACCAGCTGATCAGCGTGCTCAGGACGATCGTTGACACCGTCGAGCATGCAGTACTCGAAGGTAATGAAGTCGCGGGGCGCGCGCGGAAGATAGCGAAGACATGCATCCAGCAATTCCGCAATCGGGTATTTGCGATTCAGCGGCACCAGGGAATCCCGCAACTGATCGTTTGGCGCGTGCAGGGAGACAGCCAATGCCACCGGACACTCAGCCGCAAGCCGGTCCATCATGGGAACGACGCCGGATGTGGAAACGGTGACCCTGCGCCGCGAAAGGCCATACCCGTGGTCATCCAGCATGACCCGCAGGGCCGGAAATAGTGCGGCGTAGTTCTGCAGCGGTTCACCCATCCCCATCATCACCACGTTCGTGATGACGCGCTCCTGCGTGCTGAGTGCGCGCCGCAGGAAATGCTCTGCGTGCCACAGTTGCGCCAGGATTTCTCCTGTGGTCAGGTTGCGGGAAAACCCCTGGTGACCGGTTGAGCAGAATCGACACCCCACCGCGCAGCCGGCCTGAGATGAAACACACAGCGTTCCCCGATCGGTCTCGGGGATGAACACCGTTTCCACCGCATTGCCATCGCCGACGTCAAACAGCCATTTGATGGTCCCGTCCGAGGAGGATTGACGGGACAAGACTGGCAGGTCCTCGATTTCGCAAACCTCGGGCAACTTGGCACGCAGCGACCTCGCCAGATCGGTCATGTCGTCGAAGCGACGTGCACCCTTCTGGTGAACCCAACGGAACAGCTGCACGGCACGAAAGCGCTTTTCGCCCAACGTTTCGCAGAACGCTGCCATGGCGTCCAGATCGAAATCAAGGAGGTTGCTCTTCATGCCGGCCCTCCCGAAGCCAAACGGCCGCACACGAGCGCCCCAGCCCCTGCCCGCGGCAAGGGAACCAAGTGGCGCTCGCTGCGCTCGTTCAACGGGCGTAAACGTTCATGCCAGCGAAGAAGAAAGCAACTTCGGCAGCGGCGGTTTCAGGGGCATCGGAGCCGTGCACGGCATTGGCATCGATGCTGTCGGCAAAGTCGGCGCGGATGGTGCCGGCTGCAGCCTTCTTGGGGTCGGTGGCGCCCATCAGGTCGCGGTTCTTGGCAATCGCACCCTCGCCTTCCAGTACCTGGATCATCACGGGACCCGAGATCATGAAGTCGACCAGATCCTTGAAAAATGGGCGCTCCCTGTGGACACCGTAGAACGCTTCGGCCTCGCCGCGGGACAGGTGGGCCATGCGTGCAGCCACCACTTTCAGACCAGCAGCTTCGAAGCGGGCGTAGATTTGTCCGATGACATTCTTGGCCACGGCGTCCGGTTTGATGATGGAAAGGGTGCGTTCGATTGCCATAAAAGTCCTGATTGTTGAGAAAAATGGAAAGAAACCAAGGGCGGTTTGCATCTTGACCAAGCCTTTGATTCTACATCGGCGGACAGTTCCGCCTGCCGCCGGGTCACGCTGCACAGGCCTGGAAACGAGCGCCTGGACGGCGCAGGGACGCACCTTCAGCGCGGGCCGCTGCGACCGCTTCCACCACGCTTCTTGCCGCCGAAACCCGGCTTCGGACGGCGGCCATCCTGCTCGCGCTGCCGCTGCAACGCGTCTTGTCCGATGTAGCCAAACGAGGTCTTCATGGGGTCGGGCTGTACACCGCTCCCGGCGCCTGGGGCAGCCTTGCCCGCACGGCTGTTGCGCGAAGGCGTGCCCGCCGGGCCAGCAGACCAATCGCCGGCCGGCTTGCGGGATGCCGGGTATCCGCCAACCCGCCCATCGGGCGAAGCGGGTCGCGCGCCCTTTCTGTTCTGGCTGGCTGGCCGGCTATTGCTGGCCGGATGGCGAACGCCGCCGGAACGCCCGGTTGCGGGGCGGACAGGGTCAGAGACTGGCAAACCCGCCGCAGCACCCAACCGGTCGATGTCCCTGGCGTCCAGTTCCACCCAGGCGCCCCTTTTCAGGCCGCGGGGCAGCATCACGACGCCGTAACGGATGCGGATGAGGCGGCTGACCGCGTGACCCAGGGCCTCCAGCATGCGGCGCACCTCGCGGTTGCGGCCTTCGGAAATGGTGACGCGGTACCAGCAGTTGGCCCCCTCCCCGCCCCCGTCCTCGATCGACGAGAACTGCGCCAGACCGTCTTCGAGCTGGATGCCGTCCAGCAAACGCTGCTTTTCGTCGTTCGACAGCGCACCCAGCACCCGAACGGCGTACTCGCGCTGCAGGCCAAAGCGGGGATGCATGAGGCGGTTGGCCAATTCGCCAGAACTGGTCAGGAGCAGCAGACCCTCCGTATTCAGATCCAGACGACCGACCGATTGCCACTTGCCCTGCATCAGCCTGGGCAGGCGACGGAACACGGTGGGACGATTCTGCGGATCGTCGCGCGTGACCACCTCACCAGCTGGCTTGTGATAGGCCAACACGCGCGGGGGCGGTGGCGTCATGCGCACCTTCACGGGCTTGCCGTTGACCTTGATCACATCGCCGAACTGGATGCGCTGGCCGATATGGGCAGGCTCCCCGTTCACCGAAATGCGGCCTTCCAGGATCAGCTGCTCCATTTCCAGGCGCGAGCCCATGCCGGCTTGGGCAAGCACCTTGTGAAGCTTGGGGGATTCCGCCTGTGGCGCCAGAACGCGCTTTGATGGCAGCGGAAGGTCCTGCTCCTGCTCGGCGTCGAACACCCCACTGACGACATCGTCAAACTGCAGACTGTGCGTGATCTCGACGGCGCGACGCTCGTGCGATGCAACCCGAGTCGCCCCCGCCTGAGAAGATGCATCGACTTCGCCCGTGGTGGGTGAGGATGCATCCGTTGCCGGCAACGCCTCAAAAGGGGTTTTTGGAGTCGGATTCATGGGTTTCCTGATTTGCAGCGCCTGGCTCGGGGACAAGATCGCTGATGGCTTCGGTGGCGGCCTGCACTGGCGCCAGGCCCGTGTCAGCCGCTTCTTCCTCCGGGGCGCTGGCACCGGAGAGCGCTTCAAAGTCCAGCCGGTCGAGTGCCGATTCCTGGATTTCGCTGACGTCCAGCGGCGGCAACTGGTCCAGCGAGGACAGACCCATATCGTCGAGGAACTGGCGCGTGGTTGCAAACAGTGCAGGCCGACCAACCGTTTCCCGGTGCCCGATCACCTCGATCCAACCGCGATCTTCCAGTTGCTTGATGATCAGGGAATTGATGGTCACTCCGCGGATGTCCTCCATGTCACCGCGCGTCACCGGTTGCCGGTACGCGATGATGGCCAGGGTCTCCAGTGTTGCCCGGCTGTACCGGGGGGGCTTTTCCGGGTGAAGTCGATCCAGATAGGGCCTGAGTTCCGGGCGGGACTGAAAACGCCAGCCACTGGCGATCCGCACCAGCTCGACCCCTTTGCTGCTCCATTCGAGTTGCAGATCGGCCAGGAGTTTTTTGATCGTATCGACGGCGAGCTCTTCGTCGAACAGAACCGCCATGTCCCGCAGAGACAAAGGCTGTGCCGAACAGATCAGCGCCGTCTCCAACACTCGCTTGGCATCGGTTGTGTTCATCTGGGTATCAGTGTGGGCTGCTTGGCGTGCCCGCGGTGGCCGCTCTCGGGGCGGTGGCTGCTCGGGGAAGCGCTGGCCGCAGCGGGCCCGCGCATCGCGGAGATCGGGCCTGTGGGGTGTGAATTTTGGCGTTCACTGAAGCCCACCGGGATCGGCACTGCCGGAATCCTGGCCGGGCAGTCGGCATTCAAGACTCGCCAAAGATACCCGGATTGTAATGGAGCCCGCTGAACCCCATGGCATCCGACAGGTCTTCGGGTGGAAGGGCCTCAAAGCCCAGCGGCCGGGCAGACACGGGGTGCTCCAGGTCCAGCCGCATGGCGTGCAGCGCCTGTCGCTTCAGACCCCAGCGTGCATGCCCCCCATACAGTCCGTCGGCAACAAGCGGGTGTCCCATCCACGCTGCATGAACGCGAATCTGATGCGTCCGCCCCGTATGCAGCCGGCACAGGAACGCTGTTGCCTGCGCGTTGGAATCCAGGGCGGTGAAGGTCGTCTGCGCGGTTTTTCCCTGGCCGGGAGACACCACGGCCATGCGCAGGCGGTTCCGGGCATCTCGCCCAATGGGTTGGTCCACCTGCCGCACGGAATCGCCAGTCCAGTGGCCATGCGCCAGAGCCAGGTAACGGCGACTGACCTCGCGCGCAGCAATGGCCCGCACCAGCCCATCGAACGCAGCGCGTGATTTGGCAACCAGCATCAGCCCGGAGGTGTCCTTGTCGAGGCGGTGGACGATACCGGCACGGGGCAGCTGGGTAGCACCCGGGTGGTAGGCCAGCAGACCGTTGAGAAGCGTGCCACTCCAATTGCCGGCGGCTGGATGCACCACCAGCCCTGCAGGCTTGTTGATCACCAGCAGGTCGGCGTCTTCGTACACCACGTCCAGCGGCATGGACTGCGGGGCGAAGGCCTGCGCCTGCAAGGTCGGCTTCAGAAACACACTCAGCTGGTCGCCCGCTTTCAGGCGGGTTGCCGCCTTGTGCAGTACCGCGCCATCTTTTTGAACGGCGCCACCCGCCACCAGTTGCTGCAGATAGGAGCGCGAGAACCCCGGGAACAGTTGAACCAGAACCCGATCCAATCGGTCACCATGTGCATCAGCGGGTACGGCGCAAGTCCGCGTCTCACCGAGGGTACCGCCCTCTTCCAGCAGGTCGTCCGACTCTGACCCCGTCGATATAATTTCTGCGTTCAAGCTTGTCCCGTTGTAAAGGTGCGCCCGTGAGACGTTCATTCAGTTTATCGATTGTGTCTCTGCCCCTGCTCGGCGCTGCGTTCCTGCTATCGGGCTGCAGCAGCACGCCGGTAGACAACACGCTCTCCTGGAGTCCCAACCGGCTGTACAGCGAAGCTCGGGACGAACGTGAATCGGGCAATTTCGACCGGGCCGTGGAACTGTACGAGAAGCTGGAAGGCCGCGCCGCAGGTACGCCGCTGGCGCAGCAGGCCCAGCTCGACAAGGCCTACACCCACTACAAAGGCGGTGAACCGGCACAAGCGCAGGCCGCCATCGCGCGTTTCATGCGACTGCACCCCACCAGCCCCGCCATGGACTATGCGCTCTACCTTAGAGGCTTGGTGTCATTCAACGACAACCTTGGGCTGTTCGGCGCTCTGGCGAGACAGGACCTTTCGGAGCGCGATCAAAAAGCAGCCAAGGAGTCGTTTGAAGCGTTCAAGGAACTGGTGAACCGTTTCCCCGAGTCGCGGTACTCGGCAGACGCGCGCATCCGCATGACCTACATCGTGAATTCGCTCGCGCAGTACGAAGTGCACGTGGCACGGTATTACCACAGCCGTGGCGCGCATGTGGCTGCCATCAACCGTGCGCAGTCGGCCATTGCCGATTACGCCGATGCGCCTGCACTGGAAGAAGCGCTGTATATCCTGGTGCAATCCTACGACGCGCTCGGCATGGAGCAACTGCGCGACGACGCTCGCCGGGTGCTGACCACCAACTATCCCAACAGCACGTTGTTGAGTCAGGGTTTCAGAAAAGGGAGCGATCCCTGGTGGAAGCTCTGGTAAGGCGCAGACGCTGCAATTCCGCCGCAAGCTGTGCCGCGTCCATGACCCGTCGATGCGGCGGGAGCGACCGCAGGAGTTGCTGCCCGTAGGATCTCAGCGCGAGGCGCCGGTCCCCCACCACCAGAACGCCCTCGTCGCAGTACGACCGGATCAGACGGCCGGCACCTTGCCGCAAGGCCAGTTCGGTGTCGGGCAGAAAGGTGTGTTCGAAAGGGTCTAGTCCCCGGGATTGACCGACCAGGGCGCGGGCCTGGACCATCGGGTCTTCGGGCGAGGGAAATGGCAGCTTGTCGATCACAAGCAACTGCAAGATCTCACCGGGAAAATCCACGCCCTCCCAGAAAGCCATGGAGACCACCAGCACCGCCCCGCGCCGCTGGGAAAAATCCTGTCGGGAGTCCGCCTGGTCGCCAAGGCTCCCCGCCTGGCGGAATGCTGCCAGCAACCGCTCGCGGCTTGCCAGTGTTTCGTCCAGCACCTGCAACGTGTTCTTCCCAGTTTGATCCAGTCGCCATCGGAGTCGGTGCGCAATCCTTCGTGCTGCCTTCACGGTGGTGGTCAGCACCAGTGTTCTGCCATCCAGCGCCGTTGCCCATTCCGCAACGCCATCGGCCAGCGCGAGGCTGTGCAGGGGATCCGAAGGGTCGGGCAGGTCCAGGGGGATATAGACGGCCATCTGGTCGGGACGCTGGGTCAGGGCATCAAACCGGACCGTCTTCAGCGGTTTCAGGCCCTGCAAACCCATCGGCCGCGTGAACCAGTCGAGAGCGGCGTCATTGCCCAGGGTGGCAGAGGTAAAGACCCAGCTGACACCAGCGTTCTGCGGGTCTCTCATCCAGCGGGACAGCCCGTGTTCCACCGCCACAGGGGCCTGGACCAGGCTCCACCTGGGCTCGCCCGTGTGCATGCCCTCCCACGCCAGCCACTGCGCGACGGGGTTCGGATTCGCTTCCGGTCCGCGCAGCAGCACCCGCCAGTCCTGCATCACCTTGATCACCGTCTGGAGCAGCGAGCGCAGATTCGGAGAAGTCTGCGCCGCTGCCACCAATGCGTCGTGGATGGCCTGCAGCGCATCGGCCACCGCCGACGCCAAGCGGGTCCATTGAAAAGGCTGTACCCCCTGCGGCGAGCCGTTGACCCAGCGGATGCGTGGCTGCAGAGGCACCATGTGGGTCAGCGCAGCACCCAGTTCGTCGACCGACTGCCCCAGGCACATGGCCAGGTAGGCCCAAGGCTGCATGCCTGGCGCTTCGATGGGAGCGATTTGAGCGAACTCTGTGGCGAGGTGCTTGAGGTGCTGCTGTCCCACCGAGTGCCCCAGCATGGCTCGACTGAGCTCAGGTAGCCGATGGGCTTCGTCAAACACCACGGTATCGCGCCCCACAAGCCATGGCTCCTGCCCGGTACGCCGGATGAGCATTTCTGCAAGGTACAGATGGTGGTTCACGATCAACCAATCGGCACTCTCGGCCTGCAGCCTGGCCCGCCGAAAGTGGCAGGCGGTGAAATGCGAGCACTCCGCGTAAAGGCAGCTGTCGGCAGTCGACCCCAGGTGCACGCGCCAACGGCTGCCGACTGCTCCCCCTGGAAGCTCAGCGAAGTCACCGCTGGGGGTCTGAAGCGCCCAATGGCGGATGGTGGCTAGGTCGGCACGGTCCCTGGGATCGGCCCCGGTAACGCCCTCGACCATGCGAACGGTCTGCTCCAGCCGGTGGTTGCACAGGTAATGGGCGCGCCCCTTGAGCAATGCCGTACGCACTGGAATGCCCAGCGCCTCGCTCAGTGCAGGGATATCGCGCTGCGCCAACTGGGCCTGGAGAACATGGCTGCTGGTGGACACCACAGCCCGTACACCACCGAGGAGCAACGGCACAAGATACGCCAACGTCTTGCCTACGCCGGTACCCGCTTCTGCCACCAGAATGCCCCCGTCAGCGATCGTCTCCGACACGGCTTGCGCCATCTCGGCCTGCCCAGCACGGCGCTGCAGAGCGGGCAAGCGGCGAGCCAGCGCGCCGTCGGACCCGAATGTCGATGCCACCCTGGCTGCTAGTGAAGTCACCGACCCTCCTCTGGGATTGTTCGAGCTGGCATGCCCTTCGTGCGCGGGGCCACTGCACCCGAAATTGCGTCGGCGCTGCGTGCGCCGCCCCAATTCGTCGTTAACATTGCAAACGGTCCCGCAGCCACCGCATTCCCTGACTGACTACAAAGTTCCACATGTCCAAAGGCTACCGCATCCAGGCGTCCACCGGCATCCACAAGGGTGACCGTGACTACCAGCAGGACCAGGTCTGTCTGTTGCACCATGCGCGCCACAGCGGGTGTCTTCTGGCGGTGGTGGCGGACGGCATGGGCGGGCGCAGCGGCGGGCGCAAGGCATCGGACCAGGTGATGCTTACCGCGCGGCAGTTGTTCGAGCGCTACGACCCCGAGTCGGACGAAAGTGCAGCCCTGCTGCGGCAAATCGTGGAAGAGTCGCACCTCGTGATCAAGCTCACGGCGGTATCGGCCGAACAAGAACCCCACAGCACCATTGCGGCTTTCCTGATCAACCCAGCCGGTGACTGCCACTGGGTGCACGCCGGGGATTCACGCCTCTATCACTTTCGCAATGGAAAAATGGTGTTCCGCACAATGGACCATTCCTATGTGCAGACCTTGGTCAACCAGGGGGAAATCAGCGAGGAAGAGGCGCTGGAGCATCCACATTCCAACATCCTGATGGGCTGCCTGGGTACCGACAACGATCCCCCGATAGACATGCACACCATCCAGCAATTGGTGCCTGGCGACGCGCTGGTGGCCTGCAGTGACGGGGTATGGCACTACTTCACGCCCGACGAAATTTCCAGCACCGTCGCCATGCTGTCCCCGCGGGAGGCTTGCGAGTTCCTGATCCAGAAGGCCAGAACGCGTGCCAAAGGCATGGGCGACAACCTCTCGCTGGTGATCGTGAAGCTGGATCCGCTGAACTGAGCGCTGCTGCGGGTCGACGAAGCAAACAACTTTCGCGCAGTGGCGGACGCTCAGGTCAGGCCGGTGTCCACCAGACGATGTTCCAGAGCGGTGAACTCGGCCGACTGCATTTCGTTGAGACGGGATACGGTACGGGGAAACTCGTGCGACATCGGCCCTTCCAGGTAAAGCTGCTCGGGCTGCACCGCGGCAGACACCACCAGCTTTACCCGACGGTCGTAGAGCACATCGATCAACCACGTGAAGCGCCTGGCCTCCGACGCCTGCCGCACCGACATCTGCGGCACGTTGGACAACAGGAGTGTGTGGAACTGGGAAGCAATTTCCAGATAGTCGTTCTGTGAGCGAGGGCCTCCGCAAAGGGTGCGGAAATCGAACCAGATCACCCCGCCTGCGCGCCGCACGGCGCGGATCTGCCGGGCCTCGATCTGCATCACCGGGTCCTGGTCGCCTGCCTCAGCCAACTGGTTGAAGGTGGCTTCCATGGCCGCCTCGGATTCCGGCCCAAGCGGGCAGTGATAGAGCTGCACATGGGTCAGCGTGCGCTGCCGGTAGTCGGTCCCGTTGTCCACGCTGAGCACTTCCAGCCGCTGCTTGAGGAGGTCGATGGCCGGCAGGATGCGGTCGCGGTGAAGCCCGTTGGGGTACAGCCCGTCCGGATGGAAGTTCGAGGTGGTAACGAACCCCACGCCGGCCTTGAACAAGGCGTCCAGGAGGCGATGGAGAATCATCGCGTCGGTCACGTCCGCCACATGAAACTCATCGAAGCAGATGAGTTTGTAGCGCTTGGCGATGCGTAGCCCGAGTTCGTCGAGGGGGTTGACCGTGCCTTGCAGGTCGCGCAACTCCCGGTGCACCTCGCGCATGAATTCGTGAAAGTGCAAGCGGGTTTTCCGCCGAATGGGAACCGCATTGAAAAAGCAGTCCATGAGAAAGCTTTTGCCTCGCCCGACTCCACCGTACATGTAGACGCCGCGCGGGATCTCCGGCCGGTTGATGAGTTTCTTGAGCGCGTTCGAGCGTTTCTCCTTGTAGCGCGCCCACTCGTTGGCGCAACGCTCGAGCGCATCCACGGCGCGTTCCTGCGCCGGATCGGAGGTGTAGCCGCGCTCGCGCAGTGCGGCCTCGTAGGTGCTACGGACAGACATGAATGCCTTGATGGAAGCTGCCGGGAACAAGGCGGGGACCCGCCCGAACACCCTGGAAGCCCCGGCCAGCGAACGGATCCGAGCGCTGGCTCATCGGGGCAAACCTGAACACGAACAGGCGTTCAGACGGGTTCAGAAGTTCAGCGTCCGCTTGTCCACCGCCAGGGCGGCTTCCTTGGTCGCCTCCGAAAGCGACGGGTGGGCATGGCAGATGCGCGCGATATCTTCCGCGCTGGCCTTGAATTCCATCGCCACCACCGCTTCGGCGATCAGCTCGGAGGCCATCGGGCCGACGATGTGCACGCCCAGGATTTCGTCGGTGGTTGCGTCGGCAAGGAACTTGACCATACCCGTGGTGTCGCCAAGCGCGCGGGCGCGGCCGTTGGCCAGGAACGGGAAGGTGCCGGCCTTGTATTTCGCACCCCGGGCCTTGAGTTGCTGCTCGGTCTCACCCACCCAGGCAATTTCCGGGCTGGTGTAGATCACCCAGGGGATGGTGTTGAAGTTCACATGACCGTGCTGACCCGCGATGCGCTCGGCCACGGCAACGCCCTCTTCCTCGGCCTTGTGCGCCAGCATGGGGCCACGCACCACATCGCCCACCGCCCATACGCCCTTGAGGCTGGTGCGGCAGTCGGCATCCACAACAATGGCCCCGCGCTCGTCGAGCTGCAAACCCACTGCCTCGGCATTGAGTCCAACGGTGTTGGGCACCCGACCGATCGACACGATCAACTTGTCTCCGTCAATGCTCTGGGCTTCGCCCTTGGCATTGGTGTAGGCGACGCTCACGCCCTTTTTCGAGGTCTTGATATCGCCGACCTTCACGCCCAGCTCGATCTTCAAGCCCTGCTTGTCGAACGCTTTCTTGGCCTCTTTGGCGATCTGCTCGTCGACCGCGCCAAGGAAGGTGGGCAGGCCTTCGAGGATGGTCACATCCGAACCCAGGCGACGCCACACCGAGCCCATTTCCAGGCCGATCACGCCGGAGCCGATCAGCACCAGCTTCTTTGGCACAGCGCCAATGCGCAGGGCGCCATCGTTGGACAGCACGGTTTCTTCGTCGAACGGCACGCCGGGCAGCGCGCGCGCGTTGGAGCCGGTGGCCACGACGATCTGCTTGCCGGTCAGCGTCTCTTCTTTGGCACCCGACACCAGGATTTCGTAGCCAGTTTCCACCGCCTTCACGAACGAACCACGGCCGTGAAAGAAGCTGACCTTGTTCTTCTTGAACAGGTACAGGATGCCGTCGTTGTTCTGCTTCACCACCGTGTCCTTGCGGCCGATCATCTTGGCGATGTCGATCTTCACGTTGCTGGCAGTGATGCCGTGGTCGGCGAAGTGGTGGTTGGCGTGGTCGAAGTGCTCGGACGACTGCAGCAGAGCCTTGGACGGGATGCAGCCGACGTTGGTGCAGGTGCCACCCGGTGCTGGGCCGCCAGCGGCGTTCTTCCATTCGTCGATGCAGGCCACCTTGAAACCGAGCTGGGCGGCACGGATGGCGGCGATGTAACCGCCTGGACCACCGCCGATGACGATGACGTCAAATGCTTGGGACATGAAATTCTTTCAATGAGGTTCTTCAAAACCCGGAAGGAACGCCATTGCAGAAACGCGACGTAACAACTTCCAGAAATCCCGCGGAACCGACTTGGCCGGACCGCAGGGATTGCCCCCTGGAGGGGGGATTCGGCTACACGAAGTGAGCAATAAACGGGGGTGGGTCAAATATCGAACAGCAGGCGGGCTGGATCTTCCAGCGCTTCCTTCATGGCCACCAGGCCCAGCACGGCCTCGCGGCCGTCGATGATGCGGTGGTCGTAGCTCATGGCGAGATAGTTCATCGGGCGGATCACGATCTGGCCGTTTTCCACCACCGCGCGGTCCTTGGTGGCATGCACGCCCAGGATGGCCGACTGCGGCGGGTTGATGATGGGCGTGGACAGCATGGAGCCGAACGTCCCGCCATTGGAGATGGAAAAGGTGCCGCCCGTGAGGTCGTCCAGGCCGATCTTGCCGTCTTTTGCCTTCTGGCCGAATTCGGCAATCTTCTTCTCGATGTCGGCGAAGCTCATCTGGTCCGCGTTGCGGATGATGGGCACCACCAGACCGCGGGGCGAGCCCACTGCGATGCCGATGTCGAAGTAGCCGTGATAGACGATGTCGTTGCCATCGACGGATGCGTTGAGGATCGGGAACTTCTTGAGCGCATGCACGGCCGCCTTCACGAAGAAGCTCATGAAACCCAGCTTCACGCCGTGCTCCTTCTCGAATTTCTCCTGGAATTTCTTGCGCATTTCCATCACCGGTGCCATGTTCACCTCGTTGAACGTGGTGAGGATGGCGTTGGTGGACTGCGACTGCAGCAGACGCTCGGCCACGCGGGCGCGCAGACGGGTCATGGCGACGCGCTCTTCGGGGCGGTCGCCCAGGTCGGGCGCCACCACGGGAATCTGCGGCAGGGCCTTGGTGGGCGCGCCGGTGGGGATTGCCACGGGCGCAGCCACGGCGGCCTTGGGTGCCGCAGCGCCAGCGGCCACGGCCGACAGCACATCGCCCTTGGTCACACGACCGTCCTTGCCGGTGCCGGCCACGGAACCGGCAGCGAGCTGGTTGTCGGCCATCAGCTTGGCAGCGGCCGGCATGGCCACGCCGGCCTTGGAGCCTGCCGAGGCCGCAGCGGCGGGTGCTGCTGGCGCAGCGGCCGCGGCTGCTGGCGCAGCAGGGGCCGCAGCAGGAGCGGCTGCGCCGGCCACCGCCTCGGTGTCGATGCGGGCGATGAGCTGATCGGCAGCCACGGTGGCGCCGTCGGCCTGCACCAGTTCCACCAGCACGCCACCGGCGGGGGCAGGAACTTCGAGAACGACCTTGTCGGTTTCAATTTCGATGAGGATTTCATCGGCCGCGACGGCTTCGCCGGCTTTCTTCTTCCACTGCAGCAGGGTGGCTTCGGCCACCGACTCGGACAACTGGGGAACCTTGACTTCTACGATTGCCATGTTTCTTTCCTGGGTTTGCGTTGGGCAGCAAAAAACGGGGCGGCTCGCGCGGGCAGGTTGCCGGCGCGCAAGGCCCGTTCGTGCAGCGCTTATTTGGTGAGGATGAAGCCCTTGAGCTTGGCAAAGGCCGCTTCGATCAGCGTTTTCTGCTGCTCCTGGTGGAGATGGGCATAACCCACTGCCGGGGAGGCAGAGGCCACACGACCGGCATAGCCGAGCTTCTGGCCTTCGAGCATGTTCTCGTGGATGTAGTGCTGCACAAAGAACCAGGCACCCTGGTTCTGCGGCTCGTCCTGGCACCAGACGATGTCGGTGGCGTTGGGGTACTTCTTGATTTCGGTCGAGAACGCTTTGTGCGGGAAGGGGTACAGCTGTTCAACGCGGATGATGGCCACGTCGTCGGCGCCCTTTTCTTCCCGCTTTTTCACGAGGTCGTAATACACCTTGCCGGAGCAGCAGATCACGCGCTTGACCTTGTCGGCCTTCTTGTTCACCGCCGCGTCCTGCTCGGGAATCACCGTCTGGAAGCCGCCCTTGGTGAATTCGGACAGCGGCGAGGTGGCGTCCTTGTTGCGCAGCAGGGACTTCGGCGTGAAGATGATCAGCGGCTTGCGCAGGTGGCGCACCATCTGGCGGCGCAGCACGTGGAAGATCTGGCTGGCCGTGGTCGGCTGGACGATCTGCATGTTGGTATCGGCCGCCAGCTGCATGAAACGCTCGACCCGTGCGGAACTGTGCTCCGGGCCCTGTCCTTCATAGCCGTGCGGCAGCATCAGCGTGATGCCGTTGACGCGGCCCCACTTGACTTCGCCGGAGGCAATGAACTGGTCGATCACGACCTGTGCACCGTTGGCGAAGTCGCCAAACTGGGCTTCCCAGATCACCAGGGTGTTCGGGTCGTTGGAAGCGTAGCCGTACTCGAAGCCCAGCACCGCCTCCTCCGACAGGATGGAGTCGATCACCACGAACGGCGCCTGGTTGTCGGCCACGTTCTGCAGCGGGATGTAGGTGCCCTCGTTGTACTTCTCGCGGTTCTGGTCGTGGATGACCGCATGCCGGTGCGTGAAGGTACCGCGGCCGCAGTCTTCACCAGACAGGCGAACCGGGAAGCCGCTGGCCACCAGCGAGGCAAATGCCATGTGCTCGCCCATGCCCCAGTCCACGGGAATGTCGCCCCGGCCCATGGCTGCACGATCGGCATATACCTTCTTGACCAGTTGGTGGGGGTTGATGCTGTCCGGAATGGTCGTCATGCGCTCGGCCAGGCGCTTCCACTCGGCCAGCGGGATGGCGGTGTCGGCCGCGTCGGTCCACTTCTTGCCCAGGAAGGGCGACCAGTCGACCGCGTACTTGCTCTTGAAATTGGTGAGCACCGGGTCCACGGTGTGCCGACCAGCGTCCAGCGCGGCGCGGTAGGCCTTGGCCATGTCATCGCCCAGCGTTTCGCCCAGACCCTGAGCCGCCAGCTTGTCGGCGTACAGCTTGCGCGTGCCAGGATGGTTGGCGATCTTCTTGTACATCAGCGGCTGGGTGAGCGAAGGCGTGTCCTGCTCGTTGTGGCCCAGCTTGCGGAAACACACGATGTCGACCACCACGTCCTTCTGGAACGTGAGGCGGAATTCCAGCGCCAGACGCGTGGCCAGCACCACGGCTTCCGGGTCGTCGCCGTTGACGTGCAGCACCGGCGCTTCGATCATCTTGACGATGTCGGAGCAGTACAGCGTGGATCGGCTGTCGCGCGGGTCGGAGGTGGTGAAGCCGATCTGGTTGTTGATCACCAGGTGCACCGTGCCGCCGGTGGAATAACCCCGCGTTTCGGCCAGCGCCAGGGTTTCCATGACCACGCCCTGGCCGGCAAAGGCAGCATCGCCGTGCACCAGCACCGGCAACACCTGCTTGCCCTGGGGGTCGCCGCGGCGGTCCATGCGGGCACGCACCGAGCCCTCCACCACCGGGTTCACGATTTCCAGGTGCGAGGGGTTGAACGCCAGCGTGAGATGCACCGGGCCGCCAGGGGTGGACACGTCGGAGCTGAAGCCCTGGTGGTACTTCACGTCGCCAGCGGGCAGGTCTTCAGGCGCGGTGTGGTCGAACTCCGCAAACAGATCCTTGGGCATCTTGCCCAGAGTGTTCACCAGCACGTTCAGGCGGCCACGGTGGGCCATGCCGATGACGATTTCCTGCAGACCGGCGCTGCCGCCGGAGCGGATCAGTTCGTCCATCGCAGCAATGAAGCTCTCGCCGCCCTCCAGCGAGAAACGCTTCTGCCCGACGTATTTGGTGTGCAGGAAGCGCTCAAGGCCCTCGGCCGCAGTGAGGCGATCGAGGATGTGCTTTTTCTGTTCAACGTCAAAGGCCGGTTTGGACCGGATGGACTCGAGCTTTTCCTGCCACCAGCGCTTCTGGCTTTGCTCGGTGATGTACATGTACTCGGCACCGATGGAGCCGCAGTAGGTTTCCCGCAGGGCGTTCAGCAGGTCCCGCAAGGACATGACTTCCTTGCCGAAGAACGTGTTGCTGGTGTTGAACACCGTCTCGAAGTCGGCGTCTGTAAAGCCGTAGAACGATGGGTCCAGCTCGGGAATGTGCTCGCGCTCGGTGCGCTTGAGAGGATCGAGATCGGCCCAGCGGGCGCCGACGTTGCGGTAGGCGGCGATCAGCTGCTGAACGGCAACGCGCTTGCGACCCAGGTCGGAATCTGCACCGGCGGCAATGACCACCTTGGTGCCGCCCTGCTTGGCGCGCTCGGCGAAGGCATTGACAACGGGAAGGTGCGGTACGTCGCGGGCGTTGGACCCATCGGCCGCTGGCACGTTTTGCAGCGCGTCGAAATAGGACCGCCAGGTTTCCGAAACGCTACCGGGGTTCGCCAGGTAGTTTTCGTACATCTCCTCCACGTACGGGGCATTGCCACCGAAGAGGTAGGAGTTGCTGTTGTAGGCAACATAGACGTTGCCCCCATTCGATTGGGTATCGCTCATGAATCCGCTGACCTCCGTTTCCCTTGGGGAAACATTAGCTGGTTAAAACAACCTCCCGCGACACGGCTGAACCGTTTGGCGGATGCGACAGTGACTGTGGAAGGACCTGACTGCAGGGACGGATTGTGCCACCGGCGCAAGGACCCCGGTAAAAATCAGCCGCAGGGAAACGCAAAGGTGCGTGAAAAACGCCATTTTTTGGGGCTTGGCGCAACAGCCTGCATCCTCAAGGCCAAACGATCGATCAGGACGTGACGCGGGGCGAGAGGCGTTCGGACGCAGGCACCGAACTGGGCTCGTCCATTTCGATAGCGATCTGGGTGCACACTGTGCGGCACAGCGTGACGGCCTTTTCGCTTTGGACCCGGTAGATCACCTGGGTACCCTCCTTGCGCTTGGCCAGCACGCCCGCCCGGTACAGCAGGTTCAGGTGCTGTGACAGATTGGGTTGGGTGGTGTCGATTTCCTGCAGGAGTTGCGACACGGATTTCTCCTTGTCACACAGGGCGCTGAGCACCCGCAGCCGCATGGGCGTGGCCAGCACACCGAACAACTCGGCAGCAAGCTCGAACACGCGGGCTTTTTCGACGTTGGAACCGGTCTCGATCATCTGGTCCATGGCGGGCTTCACAGTTGTGAATATAAGCATGGATCATACTTACAACAAGCCTACGCACCCAACACTTTTTGCCACACCCTGATTGAGGGACGTGGGCTGGAGTGCCTTCAAGCCAGCAGATCCCGGATCTGCTGCAATGCGGAGGGGTCGTCCATGGTGGTGAGGTCTCCAGGATCGCGGCCTTCGCAGACCGCCTGGATCGCACGACGCAGCATTTTTCCGCTCCGCGTCTTGGGCAGCAGGCTGACGAAATGCACCCGAGCCGGACGGGCAACGGCTCCCAGTTGCTCATCC
Organism: Hydrogenophaga sp.; assembly: GCA_025458915.1. Lineage (GTDB taxonomy): Bacteria > Pseudomonadota > Gammaproteobacteria > Burkholderiales > Burkholderiaceae_C > Hydrogenophaga. The sequence continues at coordinate 10,767 of JALORL010000002.1, read as the reverse complement.
ACGCGCTTCATGATTTCACCCTCCAGGGCCAGCCGGGCCGCGGCATCGCCCAGCGTCGCTGCATCCTTGACCACGGCAAAGGCCATAGCGACCTGACCTTTGAGCGCATCGGCCACGCCAACCACCGCCACTTCGGCAATGCGGGGATGGCTGGAGATGCTTTCCTCGATTTCGCGGGTGCCCAGTCGGTGCCCTGCAACGTTGATGACGTCATCGGTACGACCGAGTATGAAGTAGTAGCCGTTCTTGTCGCGGATACCCCAGTCGAAGGTGGAATACACCATTTTTCCGGGAACGCTTTTCCAGTAGGTGTTGATGAACCGTGCGTCGTCTTTCCAGACGGTCTGCATGAAGCCCGGCGGGGTGGGCCCCTCAACCACCACGACACCCCGCTCGTCTGCTCCGGTGAGCTCTTCGCCTGTGGCCTCGTGCAGAAGCTTCACGTTGTACCCGTACATCGGAATGCCCGGGCTGCCGAAAACGCTTCTCTTCTTCTCAATGCCGTTGGCAATCGTGAGGATCGGCCAGCCAGACTCGGTTTGCCAGTAATTGTCGATGATCGGCACGCCAATGGCATCGGCGATCCAGGTGGCAGTGGGCTCGTCCAATGGTTCACCGGCCAGGAACAGCGCTTTCAGGCTCGACAGGTCGTACTTCTGCAGATAGGCCGCGTCATGCTTCTTGAGCACGCGCACGGCCGTGGGCGCACTGAACATGACCGACACCTTGTACTTCTCCACCAGCTGCCACCAGATGCCTGCGTCAGGGCGCACAGGCAGTCCTTCGTACATGATGGTGGCCATCCCGGCGATGAGGGGGCCGTAGACGATGTAGCTGTGCCCCACCACCCAGCCGATATCGCTGGTCGAAAAATAGGTTTCACCGGGTTCGCCCATGAAGATGTGCTTCATCGAAGCCGCCAGCGCCACGGCATAGCCGCCGGTGTCGCGCTGGACACCCTTGGGTTTGCCCGTGGTGCCGCTTGTGTAGATCGTGTAACTGATGTCGGTGGCGTCCAGCCATTCGCAGGGCACTTGCGCATTCAGATGCTGTTCCCGCAGCGCTGTGTAGTCGTGGTCGCGGCCCGGCAAGCTGACAAAGGGTTCAAGCCCCCGGTCGACCATGACCACCGACGAAGGCTTGTGCGAGGAGAGCCGGATGGCCTCGTCCAGCAATGGCTTGTAGGGGACCACCTTGCCATTGCGGGATCCCGCGTCCGCGCTGACGATGGCTACCGGGGTGGCGTCTTCAATACGGCTGGCCAGGGCATGGCTTGCGAATCCGCCGAACACCACGCAGTGGATGGCACCGATGCGGGCGCAAGCCAGCATGGCGAACGCAGCCTCCGGGATCATGGGCATGTAGATGAGAACCCGGTCGCCTTTCTTGACTCCCTGGGCGAGCAACACCGCAGCCATGCGCTGCACTTCAAGGTGCAGTTCACGGAAGCTGTACACCCGTTCTGCATTGGTTTCCGTGGAAACGAAGATCAAAGCGTTCTGATCGCCCCGCACCGACAAATGTCGGTCCACCGCGTTGTGGCACAGGTTCGTCTGACCGCCTTCGAACCAGCGGGCAAACGGCGGGTTGTCGTAGTTGCATACCCGGTCAAACGGTCTGTGCCAGTCGACGAGCATGGCCTGTTCGGTCCAGAAGGCATCGCGGTCTTCAATGGATCGGCGGTGGAACGCTTCGTATGAGCTCATGGGGGTCTCCAGGTTCAGGGTGGAATGTCAGCGCAGGGCTGCAGGTGGGCGGGCGATCGTGATGCCGCCCGGGGACTGGCAGGACCATCAACAAACTGAATTCATAATTATGGTGAAACGGCTTTCGTATCGCTGACAAGGCCCCTGTAGGGTGACGCCAAGCCGTGCGCCTCTGCCCAGAAGCCCGGGTTACCCCAGCAGCGAACGAGCATCGCTACTTGATGAGCGCATGGACCTCCCGGAACAGCGGGTGGTCGGCACTGCGCAACCATTCAAATGCGACCATCTCCGTGGTCACCAGTTCGGCCCCTGCACCGGCGAGCCGGTCAAAAGCGGCATCCCGGTTGCGTTCGGTGCGGGACGTGCAGGCATCGGTGACGATCCAGACATCAAGCTCATGCTCCACCAGTTCCAGTGCGGTCTGCAGCAAGCAGACATGGGCCTCGCACCCCGCGAGCACCACAGTCTGGCGACCGGCAGGCACGGCCGCTGGTTTTTGCAGATGCTTGGGCAGGCTGCGCGCGTTTCCGCCCGGGAGCCGAGCGGGCGGGCGCAGCCAATCCAAGAGTCCGTCTGACGCAGCACTGAAAGACATCTTGGCCAGCGTCTTGCCGCACAGAGCCTTCAGCTCTGCGGCGTTGGCGCCGAGCTTTTCCGGGTTTTGCTCGGTACCCCACACAGGTACGTCCAGCAGCCGGGCCATCTTCGCCAGCCGCAGCGCATTGCTCAGCGCCTGCGGCCCTTCAAACAAGGCCGGCAGGAGGCGCTCCTGGTAGTCGACGAGCACGAGTTGAGAGTCTTCAGCGTCCAGCAGCATGCAATGGTTTCCTCGGATGTTGGGTGGGAAAGAGTCTGGGGGTGCTGCATTCTCGCAGTGGTGTGGCCAGCGCAACCGTCGGGCCCCGGTTCGCTCGCGCTGCGAGGTTTCGCGCGCCACTGGCACCGGAAAGCAGGCCACACATCAGAAAACCCAGGCAAATCAATTGGTTGTAGCAACTTTCTCGCTTGACTTCGCAACGCTGCGCCGATACCCTGCGCGGCATGCTGCGTTGTCTCCCCGCCCTTTTGCTCGGCCTGTCGGCTGCGGTGCATGCCGCGCCCGACGTCCCGGTATACGAAGACATGGACGCCCTGCTGGCCGACCGCGGCACGATGACCCGCCTGGGGACCCACTGGCAACAGGCTCGGGAGTCGGTGGCCGACCAGGCGTCGAGCCTGGTCATCAATGCCATGGCCTTTCTGGGGGTGCCCTACCGCTGGGGCGGCAACAGCCACGAAACCGGATTCGACTGCAGCGGCTTTGTCAAGGCGGTGTTCGAACAATCGGTGGGCAAGATTCTGCCCCGCCGCTCTGACCAGCAGGCCGCCGCCACGGAAGTCATCGACCGCAGTGAGCTGCGTCCGGGCGACCTGGTGTTCTTCAACACCATGCGCCGTGCCTTCAGCCACGTGGGCATTTACGTGGGAGAGGGCCGTTTCATCCACTCTCCCCGGGCGGGTGCCCACGTGCGCATGGAAGACATGCGAGCGAGTTACTGGAACACGCGCTTCAACGGCGCGCGCAGGGTGTTGCCCGATACCACCGCGCAGGTCGGCACCACGGTGGCTGACTGAGGCAGAAGTTGGCGCTGCCGCAGGTCGCGCCTAGCTCGCAGCGGCATGCACGATGTATCCCCCCACTTGCTCAGCGCGCGCTTGCGCTCGGGCACCCGAACGCTGCATGCCGAGGCTGAGCGCACTGGCGTGATGCGCGACTTGCTCCGTGGACGGCTGGGTCTGCCCGGTTACGTTGCCTTGCTGCAAAACCTGCAGGCTTTGTATGCCGCGCTGGAGAAGGCCCTGCAAAGCTGCGAGTCCGACGCGAAGGTGGGCCCGGTGTGCCAACCTGCCCTGTTCCGCCAAATGGCCATTGAGCGCGACCTGTCGGCTTATGGGGCACCGGTGACAGATCCGGCGGTACCGCTGGTGCCCGGCATGCGGGCTTACGTGAGTCGCCTCGAAACTCTGGGGCGCGGGTCCTCGCCGCGTCTGGTGGCACATGCCTATGTGCGTTACCTGGGCGACCTCCACGGCGGTCAGGTGCTGGCCCGCGTGGTTCGGGACGCGTTTCCATGGCGGTCCTCCGCCGAAGCGGGAGGTCTGGATTTCTACCACTTTGGCTCGGCCGATGTGGTGGCCGGCCACATTGGCGCTCTTCGACAGGCGCTGGACGCCCTGCCGCTATCGCCAGCGGAGACGGATGCCGTGATCGAAGAAGCCTGTTGGGCTTTCGGACAGCACGTGCGCGTTTTCGAGGAACTGGCGCGCCCTGCGGACGTCAGTCCTTTGCCGCACGTTCCCTGATGTGCTCATAAAGCGCGGCGGCCCTGCGCGCCGACAACTCCAGCTGTTCCAGCAACGGTGCCACGGTCGGACCCGTGGCCGAATCGGCGATGTCCATGGCCGCGAGCGACACGTTGGTGAAGATGGCGCTGACCACCGGATCGCTGACCAGTGCATCCTGCCTGGCGTCACCGTTCAGGCCGACAACATCCAGGGATCCGAGTGCGCCCCGAGCGGCAGGCCCCAGGGACGCGTCCAGCTGGCGGCGCGCGGCCTCGGCACGGCGTACATCGCGCAGGTCGCTCAGCACCAGGATGAATCCGATCGGGGCGCCACCTACACCGGGCACGGCTTCGGCGCGCAGGCCCACCGGCTGGTCGGTCTCCATGCCCCGCAACAGGCTGAGTTCGGCCCGAAGCGGCTGGTGGGCGTGGCGCAGGCGAACCAGCAGGTCACGCACGGCATCGGCTTCGCTGAACAGGCTGGCCACTGCGTCGAGGCTGGCGCACTCGCCACTGGCTGGCCCGGCCAGGGACAGGAAGGCCTGGTTGCTGAAAACCACCTGCCCGTCCGTGCTGGCGATCAGGACGGCTTCGCTCGCGCTTTGCATGCCGGTGCGGATCTGCTGCAGCTGATGATCGGCAATGAGGTAACGCACCGCCTGCACCTGCACGATGATGTCCACCAGCGCCAGGCCGAGCGCACGGGCCAGCGCCACATCTGCACCCGTCCAGGAAACCGCCGTTCCCCGCACGATCTCCGACCAGGCCGCAAACGACCTCCGCGGCGAAAGCTCCATGGGATCGTTGCCGACCACCACCTTGGCCGGGTCGCCTGCCCAGGTCACCGAGGCAAGTTGTTCCTTGCGGAACCACATGAGGAAGTCGGGCCGGGCGCCCGACAGCCGCACCGCGAGCACACCACTGGCCGTGGGCGTGAGCGAGGCCAGCGCCGGGTTCTCGCGCGACATGGATGAACAGGCGTAGGGAACGTCCTTCGGCTGGGCAGCCACCCATTCCTGCAACGCGCGCAGTTCCGGCGTGGATGGCACATCGCCCGTGGTGAGGATTTCCCCCTCGTGAAACAGCGCCGCACCCGTGGCGTCCAGCGGCTGCAGGAGGGTTCGGGGATTGCGCATCAGTGCGAAGCGCCAGTCGCCTTCGGTAGAGGTGGCTTCGACCAGCCGCTGCTCCAGCCGCCGCACCTGGATGGCCACCTGTGCGTGGGCATAGTTTTCAATGGCTGCGAGCCGAGTGCTGATCACCTCGGCCATGAGATCGGCTGCGGCGCGCACCGGAAAACGCAGATTGCGCGGCGTGTAGTGGTGGGCAGCCACCAGCCCCCACAGCTTGCCCTCATACACCAGGGACACCACCAGGGTCGCGGTTACCCCCATGTTCTTGAGGTACTGCAGGTGCAGCGGGGACATGCTGCGCAGGGCGCACAAAGACATGTCGGTGTCGGCTCCGGTGGCCGGCAGCTCCCGCGGCACCAGCGGCGCAGGCGTGTAGTTCACGTCAACCAGCACGCGCAGCCGGTTGCGGATGTAAAGCTGGCGGGCGCGCTGCGGAATATCGGACGCCGGGTAGTGGTGCCCCAGCAGCGATTCCAGGCGCGGATGCCGGGCTTCGGAAATGATCTTGCCGTGGCCATCCGGGTCGAACCGGTACACCATGACGCGATCGTAGCCGGTGAGCTCGCGGTAGGCCTTGGCGGCGGCGTCGGCAAGCTGGGCCACGCTGGAGGCCTTGGAGAACGTGGCCATGCTGGCCGAAAGCTGCTGCTGCAGCTGCGCAGCGCTGGTGGCCACGGTGTGGACATGGCCGGCGCCACCCCACAAGGGTTCCAGCTCGACCACCAGACAATCAGGGCTGATCCGGTGCAGGCTGCCTTCGACCGCACCCTGTTGCAGTTCGGCCAGCAGCGGTTCGGGCTCCGTCAGTGCCATCTTGCTGGCCATGCTTCGCACACGGTCCGCCAGGTTGCCGCCCAGCACCGACAACGGCTTGCCAAGCAGCGTCTCAGGCGGGTGCCCCAGCAAGGTATCGACATTGGCGCTCAGTTGCACCAGCGTCCACAGGGACGGGTCCACCACCAGCATCACGCCGTGCGGTTGCACCGAGCCGGCCAGGTGGATGAGCTCACGCTCGCAGTTGGTCAGGTCGGCCTGACCGAAGGCAGGGCTGTTGGACACGGTCAGCGGCGTACTCTGGAAACGGTTTTGGGGGACAGCGGGAGGCGCCCGGTCGGTCGACCGACCAATCCGCCCGGGAAGTTCAATTGAGAAAACCGGACGGTTGCGAAGGACCAGGCAGGGAGAGCTCCTCGAGACCGATTTCGAACAGACGCCCTTCGAGCTCTGTGAGCGAGATACCCAGTGTCCGGGCCGCGGCGCTCCTGTCGCCGTCTGCCCGCTCCAGGGCGGTCCCCAGCAGATGCTTCTGCACCAGGCGGGCGGCCCGGTCGACAAGCTGGTCAAGCTTCTGTTCGCCCAGCTGCGCCAGGAGCAGGCCCAGTGCACGGCTCAGTTCGTCGGTGGCCTGGGCCAGCGGCGGAGGCTCGGAGCGCAGGATGCGCAGCTTCAGGCCAATGCACTCCTGATCGCCTTCATCGAGCATGGTGGCCACCACTTCCACCCGAAGGGCCCCCAGATCGGCCGATCGCAGCGAAACCAGGACCGGCCCGGCCAGGCCACGCCGACGGGCCTCACCCACCAGGTGGGCCATGTGCGGCTCCAGCTCTGCCAGCACCGACTCGATGTGGCGCCCTTTCAGAGGGGCGTTGCTGCCCGCCGCGCACAGACGCGAAAACGCGGGGTTGGACATGAGGATGGAACCGTTGGAGTCGGTGACCACCACCGCATCGGGCATTTTCTCCACCAGCTCGGAGGGGTGGATCTGCCCCGAAGGATCCAGTGCATCCATGGGGCGAACACGCACCATCAGCAGCAGGGTATTGTCGGCACGAAATGGCGTGGCGGCCACGGCCACCCGCGCGCTGCCGTGCGCAAGGCGGGTTCGGATCTCGGAGGGTCGACCCGTGGTACGCGCAGCAACGAGAAGCTCGGTGAAGGCGGGTCGCAAGGGTGGCTCGATCCACCGCTGTGCCTCCGAATCCACCAGAAGGTCCGCGCCACTGCCGAGCAGCTCTGCTGCAGCCGGATTGGCCTCCACCACCTGAAGGCTCAAGGCGTCCACCACCAGCACGGCATCGGTGGCGACCTGAAACAGCAAGCGGTAACGCGCTTCGTTCTGGCGACGGATCCAGTAGGACTGCTCCAGGTCCTGCTGCGTCTGGATGAAATGCTGCTGGATGGCGGCGATGGCGCGCAGGTCGCGGCCCGCCGCAATCAACGGTCCGTCATCGCCGAGCCGGATGGCCGAATAGGCGATGGGGATGCCGGCCGATCCGTCGGCCATGAGGTTCACTTCGCGCCGCCGCGCCAAGCCAGCCGAGCTGGCCTCGCCAATGAGTTGCTCCACCTTGCCGCGGGAGGTCTTGGCCACGGTGTCGCTCCAGTGGCGCCCCACCCAGTCGCGCGTGGCCTCGGACAGCTTCGGGTTTCCAACGGACACGTTGCGAATCACGCCCGAGCTGTCAATCACCATGGCCACATCGCTGGAAACCGCAGCCAACGCCAATGCAAGCTCCGGCGCAAGCGGCGCGAGATCTTGCAATGTGTTGGACTTTTCCGGTCGTTGGCTCATGGAGTGATGGGTGAAAGAAAAGCTCTGACCGACCGACGGGTACCGGGGCAGCGAATGACAGGCCGGGCTTGGGCCAGATGGGGATGCGGTTCAGTGTACTCCTCGTGGGCCTGTTGCGGTGGTTTTCATGCACCGGGCCATACGCCGGTGGCCATGGACACTCCGCCCAGCCAGGTCGGTCGCACCCGGAGGTCTGGCAGGTAGCGGGCTAACAAGGACCACGGGTGGTCCAGACCTTCCAGCGTACTGACGGAGTGCAAGGCGGCACTCCACACAAACAGATTGACCGGCCAGGCCCAGGGACTTGCCCACTGCAACCCGGTGGCCACCACGCGTGCGCCCGGCTGCAAATGGCCCAGCACGTTTTCGATGGCTGCGGTCGAGCGCAGGATGTCGTGCGTGAAGTGGAACAACGCCGCATCGGCCAGCTCGGTCAGGCGGGCCTGCTCGACGGGTGCCTCGATCAGTTCAATGCCATGCCAGCCATACCGCCGGATGCGTTCGCGCGCCAGGTCCAGCATCTGCGGACATTGTTCTATGCCAACGATGCCACCTTCGTTCCCGAGCCGCTCCATCAGGGGTGCAAAGCTCAGGCCCGTACCACAACCGACATCGATCACCCGGCATCCGGGCTGCAGCAGCAAGGCGTCGATGGCCGCGATGCGCAGGGGTTCGAACCAGGCCAGCTCGGCGTCGTAAACGCTTGAGCGCCGCTCGTACTGCCGCAAGGCGAACTGCCGGTCGGGATGGTCGGTCAAGGGGCGGGGCACTGGCGATTGGGCTGACATGACATCCTCGGCTCCTTGCAGCATAGACCTCCATGCACCCCCCCGCAAGCCAGCCGAAAGACCACACACCGCAAAGGCGGATGTGCATGAAACGTCGCTTTCAAAACACCTTTGCAAAGCACTCGGGTAACCGGAACTTTGATACGAAGTGACCGTTCAGAACAACAGTTCAACAACAACACTGTGGAGCAGGCGCGATGTTTGCTCTATGCTGAAACCAGGATGTTGTTGCGGTGTTCGGGACGACTTGTTGCACACCCCTGGTGCAAGGCAGGTCGGGCCGTCTGCACCGAAGCGCCATCCCGCGCAATGCCTTGATGACTCGATGGAGGTGACCCCATGGACGTGATGAGCAATTTCGCCGCCCGGTACGAACGCACCCGGGAAGAGGTCCTGACGCTGGAGGAATACCTCGACCTCTGCAAGCGCGAACCCCTGGCCTACGCCAGCGCGGCCGAACGCATGCTCAAGGCGATCGGCGAGCCGCAGATGGTGGACACGCGCAACGATCCGCGCCTCTCGCGCATCTTTGCGAACAAGGTCATCAAGATTTACCCCGCCTTCAAGGAGTTCTACGGCATGGAGGACGCCATCGAACAGGTGGTGTCCTACTTCCGGCATGCGGCGCAGGGGCTGGAGGAAAAGAAGCAGATCCTGTATCTGCTTGGCCCGGTGGGCGGTGGCAAGAGCTCGATTGCCGAGCGGCTGAAGCAGCTGGTGGAACAGGTGCCGTTCTACTCCCTGCAAGGATCGCCAGTGAACGAAACGCCGCTGGGCCTGTTCGATGCCGCCGAAGACGGTGACATCCTGGAAAGGGAATACGGCATTCCGCGCCGCTATCTCAACCGCATCCTTTCCCCCTGGGCGGTGAAGCGGCTGGAGGAATACGGCGGCGACATTCGCCAGTTCAAGGTGGTCAAGCGCTACCCCTCGGTGCTGCGGCAGATTGCCGTGGCCAAGACCGAACCGGGTGACGAGAACAACCAGGACATTTCCTCCCTGGTGGGCAAGGTCGACATCCGCAAGCTCGAAACCTATGCACAGGACGACCCGGACGCTTACGCCTACTCCGGCGGCCTGTGCCTGGCCAACCAGGGGCTGCTGGAGTTCGTGGAGATGTTCAAGGCACCCATCAAGGTGCTGCACCCGCTGCTCACTGCCACGCAGGAAGGCAACTTCAAGGGCACCGAAGGCTTTGGCGCCATTCCGTTCGACGGTGTGGTGCTGGCCCACAGCAACGAGAGCGAGTGGAAGGCCTTCCGCAACAACAAGAACAACGAAGCCTTCCTGGACCGCATCTACATCGTGAAGGTGCCTTACTGCCTGCGTGTGTCCGAGGAAATCAAGATCTACGAAAAGCTGGTGCGCAACTCGTCGCTCTCCAAGGCGCCTTGCGCGCCGGGCACGCTGAAGATGATGGCGCAGTTCTCGGTGCTCACGCGGTTGAAGGAACCGGAGAACTCCAGCATCTACAGCAAGATGCAGATCTACGACGGCGAGAACCTCAAGGACACTGACCCGCGCGCCAAGTCCTTGCAGGAGTACCGCGACTACGCCGGCGTGGACGAGGGCATGAGCGGCATCTCCACCCGCTTTGCGTTCAAGATCATTTCCAAGGTGTTCAACTTCGACAGCGCGGAGGTGGCGGCCAACCCGGTGCACCTCATGTATGTGCTGGAGCAGCAGATCGAGCGCGAACAGTTCCCGGCCGAGACCGAACAGAAGTACATCGGGTTCATCAAGGAGATGCTGGCGCCGCGCTACGCTGAATTCATCGGCAAGGAGATCCAGACCGCCTACCTGGAGAGCTACAGCGAGTACGGCCAGAACATCTTCGACCGCTACGTGACCTACGCCGACTACTGGATCCAGGACCAGGAGTACCGCGACGTGGACACCGGCGAGGTGTTCGACCGGGCCTCGCTCAATGCCGAACTGGAGAAGATCGAGAAACCGGCCGGCATTGCCAACCCGAAAGACTTCCGCAACGAGATCGTCAATTTCGTGTTGCGTGCCCGTGCCGGCAACGCGGGCAACAACCCGGCCTGGACCAGTTACGAAAAGCTGCGCACGGTGATCGAGAAGAAGATGTTCTCCAACACCGAAGAACTGTTACCGGTGATCAGCTTCAACACCAAGAGCAGTGCCGACGAACAGAAGAAGCACGAGGACTTTGTCAGCCGGATGGTGGAAAAGGGCTACACCGCCAAGCAGGTGCGCCTGCTGTGCGAGTGGTACCTGCGC
>JALORL010000234.1 GCA_025458915.1 Hydrogenophaga sp. | reverse complement strand
CACCGTGCCATCCTGCACGATGTCGCTGTTTGATCCTCGGCATGGCAAAAGTGGCACGCCCCGGTTGCTACCATCGCTGCATGGTTCACCACGATGCTGCGGCCACGCGCGCCGCCTTGCCTTTTGATCGTCTGATTCCCGCACTGCGGGAGCGTTTTGCCGGCGGCTGCGAAGTGCCGCAACGCCACGTGCACACCGTCACCAGCCCGGGAGGTGGGCGCATGACCTCCCTCATCATGCCGGCGTGGATGCCAGGCCGGTACTACGGCGTGAAGGTGATCAACATTGCCCCGGGCAATGCGGCCAAGGGCCTGCCCGGACTGCACGGCAGCTACCTGCTGTTCGACGGCAACACCGGCGTGCCGCTGGCGGTGATCGACGGGTCGGAACTCACCACACGGCGCACCGCAGCCGCGTCGGCGCTGGCGGCCTCCTTTCTGGCGCGGGACGATGCCAGCCACCTGCTGGTGGTGGGTGCCGGCGCGGTGGCGGCGCTGCTGCCGGCGGCCTACCGCACGGTGCGCAACCTGCAGAAGGTGTCGGTGTGGGCGCGCCGGCCCGAGCAAGCTGAAACGCTGGCAGCCCGTTGGCGCAGCGAGGGGTTCTATGCCCGTGCGGTGTCCGATCTGGAGCTGGCCTGCAGCGAAGCCGACATCGTCAGCTGTGCCACGCTGGCCACCGAACCGGTGGTGCATGGGGCCTGGCTGGCGCCGGGCTCGCACCTCGACCTGATCGGCAGCTTCACACCCACCATGCGCGAAGCCGACGACGCCTGCTTCGCCAACGCCCGCGTGTTCGTGGACATCGAGGAAGCGCTGCAGAAGAGCGGCGACTTGATCGGTCCGCTGGCGCGCGGCGTGCTGCGCGAGAACGACGTGCGCGGCACGCTCACCACCCTGTGCAAGGGCGTGGCCACAGCGCGCCGTTCAGCAAGCGACCGCACGGTGTTCAAGTCGGTGGGAACAGCGCTGGAAGACCTGGCGGGTGCGGTTCTGGTGCACGAATACCACGGCCCAGGCTGACGCGCCCCGCCAGCCGCCGCCTGCCATGCCCACGCGCCTGACCCTCTCCCGCAACAGCCTGGGCACCCTGCTGGCCCTGTCGTTCACGCTGATTTCGGTGGCGCTGACCGTGCTGCTCACCGCCTACAGCGACCGCGCGGCATCGACCAGCATCCGCGAGAACATCGGCAACAACCTGGCCGGGCTGGCGTACCAGACCAGCAACCGACTGGACCGATCGATGTTCGATCGCTACCGCGAAGTGCGCCTGATGGCCGGCCGGCTCACCGCCGCCCCCGCGCCACTGGCCGTGCGTACCGAACTCGACAGCCTGCAGGCCAGCTATCCGCGCTACGCCTGGATCGGCGTGACAGACCCGAATGGCCGGGTCATTGCCGCCACGGGCGGTCTGCTCGAAGGGGAAGATGTTTCGCAGCGGCCGTGGTTTTCCAACGCGCTCCGGGACATTCATGTGGGCGACGTGCACGACGCTCTGCTGCTGTCCAGGCTGCTCGGCGCCAGCCCCACCGAGCCACTGCGCTTCGTGGACCTCGCGTTTCCGCTGCGGGACGCCAATGGACAGATCACCGGCGTGCTCGGCGCCCACCTGTCGTGGGAATGGGCCAGCGACATTCAGCAGTCCATTGTGCTCCCCGGGCGGGGCGAGCGCACCGTGGAGCCGTTCATCGTTGCCAGCACCGGACGCGTTCTGCTGGGTCCGCCCGACCTCCTGAACAGCACGCTGTCGCTGCCCAGCCTGGAGGCCACCACGCGCAGCACCAGCGGCTACACCCGCGAGACCTGGCCCGACGGCCAGACCTACCTCGTGGGCTACAGCCGCGACGAGGGTTTCGACGCTTATCCCGGCCTGGGCTGGCGCGTTCTGGTGCGCCAGCCAGCCGACGAAGCCTTTGGCCCGGTCAACCGGCTGCACCAGCGCCTGCTGCTGGTGGGGGCCGGGCTGGCCGCGGTGTTCTCGCTGCTGGGCTGGCTTCTGGCCCAGCGCATCACACGGCCGCTGAACGACCTGGCCGATGTGGCACGCGGCATCGAGGCGGGTTATGCCGTGCGGGCGCGCACCGAGGGCGTGTATGCGGAAAGCGCCACCCTGGGCAGGGCCTTCAATTCGCTGATCGAACAACTGCACCGCAACGAGGCCGAGATGCGCCAGCTCAACGCGTCGCTGGAGCGGCGCGTGGCCGAGCGCACCGCCGAGTACGGGGACACGATCGCGCGCCTGCACGCCAGCGAGGCACAGCTGCAGGCGCTCGCCAGCATGGCACGCGACCCGTACGTCGCCACCGATGGGGAGGGACGGATCACGGAGTGGAACGCCGCGGCAGAGCGCCTGCTCGGCTGGGCGAAAGCCGACGTGCTGGGCGAGCTTCTCGCCGATTGCATTGTTCCGGGCCGGTATCAGGACGCCTTCATCCAGGCTGTGGCAGCGTTCCTCACCACCGGGCAGGCCGACTTCACCGACCGCCTGATCAAGCCGGTTCTGGTCAGGCGCGACGGCACCGAGATCCGGGTGTCCACCACCATCCGGATGGTGCATGTCGGCGGGCTGTGCTTCTTCAGCGGCTTTCTGCACCCGCTGGAGGATTCACCGGACCTGCCGCCTTCCAGCGGGCCGGGCAGCGCCTAGGACCCGTTCACCGCATCCTTCACGCACTTGCGGGTGAAGCTGGTCTTGGCTGCACCATGCAGCTTGCGCTCGGTGGCCTGGGCTTCGCAGGTGGCGGTGGCGTCGCGTTCGCACTTGCCGAGGAAGGACGTGCGCGCCGCGCCGGACAGTTTCCTGCCGTCGGCCGATGCAACGCAGCTGGCAGTGTCCTGGGCGAAAGCGGCGCCGGCCGCCCACCACAAAGCCAGGGAACCGATGGCGATCACGAGCTGGCGCATGGAAACTCCTGCAGGAAGACAGCGATGCCGCAAGCATACGCGGCGCCCGCTGCGGCTGGCAAGCCCGGGCCCGCCCGCAGCAGCCCCGGGCATCAGCGGCCGGAAGCACCACCCCGCACGAACAGGGCGGCCAGGCTGTCGCACGCGCCGAGCAGATCGAGGAACGCGTGGACGGTGGCAGCGGCCGGCCCCATGGGCGCATAGGCCTGTGCCCGCAGCCGGTGCAGCAGCAGGGCGCTGAGCGCGCCGCCCAGGCCCACCGACAGCGCGAGCAGCGGCGTGCTGGAACGCACCAGATAGTCGGCCGCCACAAACACCAGGCCCAGCACGCCCAGCGTCAGGGCCACCAGCAGCATGGGAGTCAGCGTGAGCTTGAGCAGGCTGGCCAGACCTGCCGCCGCCAGCAATACCGCACCAGCGCTGGAAAACACCGTCATGATGGTGTTGCCTGTGACATAGAACCCCAGCCAGCGCACCAGCGCCAGGGCCAGCATCAGCCCGACAAAAAAGGCAAAGGCCAGCAGCAAGGGCCACGCGGCGCGGCTGGCACGCCAGCGCCGCAGCAGCGTGGTGGCACCTGCGCCGCCCAGCAGCAGCAGGAGCCAGGCCGTTGCGCCGGCGACGCCTTCGGTGATGCGCAGTTCCACGCCGACAAATCCGCCGACCGCAGCGGACAGGAAGACGCAGGCCGTCAGCAGCAGCGCGTTGCGGTGGGTTCGCCCGGCGAGGGGCGTGCGTGGGCTCAGGGAGGAATCGTTCAGGGCGGTCATGGTGTCCAGGGCGCGCACCGCCAATGGGGCGATGCCGGTACCGGGAATGAAGCCCCTGCGCAACCGGCGACGGCGGACGGCGGTCGCCCGTGGTGGGGCCTGGATCAAGCGGAAAGGTTCCGCTGGCGCCTACGGCGGTGTCACCGAAAAGAAGTGCCCGCGCGCCAGTTCACAGCCCCGGAAGGAGGGCTCGGCGGATCGGGGACGTGCGTTGGAGCGATTCACAACCGAAATGGTAACCCGGATGGCCAGCACCGAACCGGGTGAAAGCCCTGAGGGTCCGGAAGCACCCACTGGAAAAGGGCCGGCCCCCGCAGGATGGCGGGGGCCGGCCCGGACAACAGTCAAACGCCACCAGCGAAAGCGGGCGCGTAACCCCCGCCGCGCACCGGCCTGGGCCGGTGCCCGGGGTGTGGGGTGACGGTGGGGTGGATGGCGGCGGATCAGCGCTCCCAGTCGCGCTCCGGCTGGGCACCGCGCGCCTTCACCGCGGCGATGTACTGGCTGAGCAGGGCTTGCGCCTGCACGCCACGGGCGCTGTTGTTCTTCACCCATTCCTGCGACAGCGGCGGCAGCGCGTCGATCCACTTGCGGCGGTCGGCCTGGGACATGGGGGTCACGGTCACGGGCGGGTTCTGGGTCTTGCCGACCTCGACCATGCGGTCCATGGCGGTCTGATGGCGGGTGACCAGATCTTCGCCGTGGCGGCGCGAGTACTCGGCACCGGCTTCGCGCATGGCGGTCTGCACCTCGGGCGGCAGCTTGGCCCAGGTGTCCTTGTTGATGGCCAGGCCGCCGGAGAACACCACGCCCATGTTCACCTTGGTGATGTAGGGCGCCACCTCATAGATCTTGGTGGGCAGGATGCCGGTGGCCAGCGACACCACGCCTTCGGACACGCCGGTCTGGATGTCGGTGTAGAAGGTGGTGAGCGCGCCGTCCACCGGAGTGGCTCCCACGCCGCGCAGCCACAGGCCCAGGATGCCGGGCGCCGAAATCTTCTTGCCCTTGAGGTCGTCCACCGACTTCACCGGGAACTTGGTGTACAGGTCGTAGGTGTCTGAACCGGTGGCGCCCAGGAACACCAGGTTGTACTTGTCCCACTCGTTGCGGAAGGCGGGGTTCTTGTCGATCAGTTCGTTCATCGCGCCCAGCACGATGCGCGTGTCGCTGGTGACGAAAGGCGTGTGCACGCTGAGCTGGCTGATCGGCATCTTGGCTGGCTCCAGGTAGCTGAACACCCAGCCGATGTCGGTGATGCCCTGTTCCACCGAAGTGAGCGTGGCGTTGGCCTTGTAGAGCTGGCCACCGAAGGCTTCCTTCCACTGGATCTTGTACTTGCCGCCGGCGGCGAGGCGCTTGTCCACCTCGGGCATGAACACGTCCTTCATGAAGCCGACCCACGGAATGGTGGTGGGGTGGCTGGACGCGATGGTCAGGTTGATGGTCTGCTGCGCAGCGGCACCGAGCGGCAGCGTGGCGGCGAATGCGGCGGAGGCCGCCAGCCGGACGAAGGTCGAACGTTTCATGCTTGTCTCCTTTTTGTGGATGGGATCAGCGGTGGGATGAGCACCAGGGTTTGGGGAAGCAACGGGAAAAACGATGGGTGTCGTCCGGGGGGCAACGGCAGGAACCGGGGCCGGGTCAGTCCACCTGGGCGCCGGACTGGCGCACCAGCACGGCCCACTTGTCCACCTCGGCGCGGCCGAACGCGGCCATGGCGTCTGCGCCCAGCGGGCGCTGCTCCACGCCCTGGGCCAGCAGCTTGTCGGCAACTTCCTTGCTGGCCAGGGTCTTGGCAGCGGCTTCGCGCAGGCGGGCCAGCGCCGGGGCGGGCGTGGCGGCGGGCGCGTACAGCATGAACCAGGCGACGAGGTCGAATTCGGCGCCCACCTGCTCGGCAATGCCGGGCACGTCGCGCGCGGCGGCACTGCGCTGCGCACTGGACACGCCCAGCGCGCGCAGGCGACCGGCCTGCATGTGCGGCAGCACCGCAGCCGGGTGGTAGAACATGAAGTCGGCACGGCCAGCGATCACGTCGCTCAGCGCCTGGCCGCCTTCCTTGTAGGGCACGTGCAGCATCTGGCCACCCAGGCGGGCCTTGAGCAGTTCACCGGCCAAATGGCCCGAGGTGCCGTTGCCGGCAGAAGCGAACGAGGCGCCCTGCCCTTGCGCTGCCCTGGCCTTCAGGTCGGCGAGGGTCTTGATGGGACCGTCGCCGGCCGTGACAAGAAACGTGGGGGTGTAGCCCACCAGCGCGATGGGTGCGAAGTCCTTCAGCGGGTCGTAGCTCAGGCTCTTGAACAGGGTGGCGTTGATGGCGTGTGTGCCCACCGTGCCCATGAGCAGCTGGTATCCGTCGGCCTGACCGCGGGCCACCTGGCTGGAACCGGTGGTGCCACCGGCACCGGCCCGGTTGTCCACCACCAGCGGCTGGCCCAGCTCGCGGCCCATGGCCTCGCCCACCACGCGGGAAATGATGTCCGTGGTGGTGCCGGGACCGAACGGAACCACCAGCCGCAGCGGCTTGTCCGGGAAGGTCTGGGCGTGTGCGGCGGGCAGGCCCAGGGCGCTCGCGGCGGCCGCCAGCACCAGCAGGGCCTTGCGGCGGTTCGGACGGTGGAAGTCGGTCGGGTTCATGCGGTTTCCTTGTGGTGTTCAGCGTGGGGATGTCGGGGTTCGGGCCAGCCTTTGGCATACAGCGCGTTGTGTTCGCCCAGCGTGGGCGGCGGGCTCACCTGCAGATTGCGCTGGCCGTCGAAGCTGATGGGCGAGCGCACCGTGCGCGAGGGGCCCATGACCGGGTGGTGGGTGTCGACGAACAGCTGCAGGTGCTGGGCCTGGGCGTCGTCGGGCACCTCGTCGGTGCGGTACATGGGCGCGTGGGGCACGTCCTGCGCCACCAGGCGTTCACACCATTCGGTGCGCGGGCGCTGCCTGAAGATGCCGCCGAGAATGTTGATGAGCGCGTCCTGGTTCGCAATGCGCGCGCTGCGGTCGCGGAAGCGCTCGTCGTCGAAGATGTCGGGCTTGTCCATGGCGATGGCCAGGCCCTGCCAGAACTTTTCCGGCGAGGACATGTGCAGCGCGATCCAGCCACCGCAGGCGCATTCCAGCACATAGCTCTGCGACACGCTGGGCCGGCTGTACGGACCCATGACCTCGCCCACCGAGAACAGGTGGGTGAAGGCGTCGAGGTTGAAGTGCGCCATGGCCTCGAACATGGACACGTCCACCCGGCGGCCCTGGCCGCTGGCCTGGCGTTCGAACAGCGCGCCCAGAATGCCGAAGGCAGCGTAGTAGCCGGTCATGGCGTCGGCAATCGCCGGGCCCACCACGCGCGGGTTGGCGGGATTGACCAACAGGCGCAGGTAGCCGCTGGCGGCCTGGGCCACGGTGTCGTAGCTGGGTCGGCTGGCGGCCGGGCCGTCCTGGCCGAAGCCGCTGATGGCGCAGTACACCAGACGCGGGTTGAGCGCGCGCAGGCGCTGTTCGCCGGCGTGGATCTGGTCGGCAAAGCCGGGGCGGAAGTTCTGGATGTAGACGTCCGCGCCTTCGATCAACTTGTCGAAGGTGTCGCGGTCTTCGGCTTTGCGCGTGTCCAGCGCCACGCTGTGCTTGTTGCGGTTGTAGGTCTGGTAGTGCGGGCTGTAGAGCCCGCCCTTGAAGGCGCGGAACGGGTCGCCGCTGCCGGGCAG